>CANPVK010000094.1 GCA_947581715.1 uncultured Bacilli bacterium | reverse complement strand
ATGACTATCAATTTTTTTATAAAAAAACGAAAGGAGATAAAAATTTATGAGAAAAAGAAATATAAAAAAACAAATATAGATTGATACAAAAACGATTAGAAGAAAATCAGTTAAAAAATGAAAAGGATAAAAATAAAAAATTAGATAGGGCTTGATTGTATAAAATAAATAGAAACTGAAATTTTAATTCTTCATTTTCTTTTTTTAGTAGATAAATTGTTATTTGTCGAAATAATTAAAACTAAAGACAGATATTTTTCAATCTGCCTTTTTACTTTTTAATACCAATCGTGCTTTTCATTTCTATCCAATGAATTTATCTGATTCATTTCTTCATCAGTTAATTCAAATCCATAAATATCAGTATTTTCTTTGATATGGTCTGGATTACTTGATCCAGGTATTACAACAACACCTTTTTGTAAATTCCATCTTAAAATAACTTGTGCTGATGATACATTATGATTTTCAGCGATTTTACTTATTGTTTCATTTCCTAAAATTTCGCTTGTATGTCCTCTACCACCAAATGGATACCACCCTTGTACTACAATACCTTTACTTTGAATATATGGAATAACATCATTTTCTTGATAATATGGATGAATCTCGTTTTGGTCAAGACTTGGCATTATTTCTATTTGTGGTAAAAATTCTTTTAATTCTTCTACATACCAATTAGATAAACCTAAAGAATGTATTTTTCCTTCTTTTACATATTTCTCCATTGCTTTATATGCTTTTACATCATTTGTTCCAGGATGATGAAGAAGCATCATATCAATATAATCTAATCCTAATTTATCAAAAGCCATTTCTATTGCTTCTTCTGGTTTATCAAATTGACTTGGATATATTTTAGTTATTACAAATATTTCTTCTCTTGGTACATTTGAATCTTTTATTGCTCTACCTATTTCTTCTTCATTTCCATACATATAAGCTGTATCTATTAGCCTAACTCCTGAATTTAAAGCACTTATTATCGCATTGTAGCAAGTATCTCCTGTTAAACTATATGTTCCAATTCCATTTAAAGGCATTTCATAACCACTATTTAATTTAACTGTTCTTGTATCAAAATTAAATTTTGGTATTTCTTCACTTGAATTGTTTTGTTCATTATTCATTGATTGTTCATTTCCTTCCTGTATAGAAATATTATCGGCACTATTATTATTGATATCTTCTTGTTTATCTTTTATAAAAACAAAATAGCTTAATATCCCTATTATTAACAATATTATAATTATTATAGGTATAATTATTTTCTTCAAAATCTCATTCTCCTATTTCAAATTCTCTTTAAAAAAGCTATCAATCTTGTCGAAAGGTATAATATCTGTTCTATCATATAAGTCTGTATGAACTGCATCTGGAATAATCATAAGTTCTTTATTTTCTGTATATTTACCATTTTTAATCATATCATTATAAGCATCTTTGCTGAAATAGCAAGAGTGTGCTTTTTCTCCATGTATTATTAAAACTGCATTTCTTATTTCTCCTGTAAATGTATGTTGTGGTGTATTTATAAAAGATAAACTTGATGTCATATTCCAGCCACCATTTGAGTTTAGACTTCTTTTATGGTATCCACGAGATGTTTTATAATAATCATAATAATCTTTTACATAAAAAGGTGCATCTTCTGGAAGTGGATCTACAACTCCTCCACCTAAACTATATTCTTCTTTTTTATAATCTTCAATTCTTTGTGCATTTAATGTTTTCTTTAACTCATAAAGTCCATCTTCTGTTGTACTATCGAAATATCCATTATGATTTACTCTACTCATATTATACATAGTAGAACATACTGTAGCTTTTATTCTTGTATCTATACTTGCAACATTTAAAGCTAGACCTCCCCAGCCACAAATTCCTATAATTCCTATTTTTTCACTATCAACATTATCTTGAACAGACAAGAAGTCAACTGCTGCACTAAAATCTTCAGTATTTATATCTGGTGATGCAACATATCTTGGAGTTCCACTTGATTCTCCTGTATATGATGGATCAAAAGCTATGCTTAAATATCCTCTTTCTGCCATTATTTGTGCATATAATCCACTTGCTTGTTCTTTTACTGCACCAAAAGGTCCACATACAGCTATTGCAGGTAATTTTCCTTCATATTCTTTTGGCTCATAAAGGTCTGCTACTAATGTTATTCCAAATCTATTAGAAAAAATTACCTTTCTATGATTTACTTTTTCACTTTTTGGGAATGTTTTATCCCATTCTTGAACTAAATTCATTTCTTCACTCATTATTTTTTTACCTCCTTATATTTTTCTGGAATTTTATCAACTTCCAATGTTGGAGAAATAGATGTAACATTTTCTACAACTTTTTCAGTTCCTGCTTTGATTGCTGTTTCATAATACCATTCTTTATATTCAAATTCTTTTAAACAGTTATTCAAATCGTTTATTTGATTTTGTATAACTTGTTTTTGGTCTAAAATCATTTCATATCTTGCTTTTAATGTAGAATCTCCTTTTTGGGCAAGTTCAACATATTCTTTAATTTTCTTTATTGGCATATTTATATTTTTCATACAA
>CANPVK010000093.1 GCA_947581715.1 uncultured Bacilli bacterium | reverse complement strand
AAATAGTAATAAATGAATTAATATATGTGTGAAAATTTGTAGATTTAATGGAAAAAAATTGAATTTTATGATATAGTAGTAGTCAATAAAAGATTATAAAAAATGCAAGAGGAGGTAAAAATATGAATGAAAATGCTATTATAGAAAGATTAGTTAATAATATTATAGATTATACAGTACAAACTCGAGAAAGAGTTTACAATAATGTTAGACAAGAAATGGTCAATTATTATTGGAATGTTGGAAAAATGATTGTTGAAGAAGAACAAGGAGGAGATATCACTCCAGAATATGGGAGAAAGCTATATATAGAACTATCTAAAAGACTTACAAAGAAAATGGGAAAAGGTTATTCACGTTCAAATTTGTTTAATATGAGAAATTTTTATATAACTTACCCAATTGTCCAGACGTCTGGACAATTGAGTTGGTCTCATTATTGTGAATTAATAGGAATAAAAGATGAAAATGAAAGAAAATTTTATGAAAAAGAACAATTAATTCAAATTGGTCAACTAGAGAATTAAACAGACAAATTGAAAGTGGACTCTATCAAAGACTTTTATTATCGGATGGAAAGGCAAATAAAGAAAAAGTTTTACAATTAGCAAAAAAAGGACAAGTGATAGAAAAGCCAAAAGACATCATAAAAGATCCGTATGTATTTGAATTTTTGGGTGTAAAAGAAGAAAAACCATTATTAGAAAAAGATTTAGAATACAAGTTAATTAGACAATTAGAAGATTTCTTATTGGAATTAGGAAAAGGATTTATGTTTGTAGGTTCACAACAAAGAATAACAATAGATAATACTCATTATTATGTGGATATGGTCTTTTATAATAAAATTTTGAAATGTTATGTTTTAATTGACTTAAAAATGGGAAAATTAAAACCAGAAAATATGGGACAAATGAATATGTATCTTAATTATTATGAAACAGAAGTTAATGATATAGATGACAATAAGCCTATTGGAATAATATTATGTGCAAAAAAAGATAATGTAGTTGCTGAATATAGTTTAGGAGGAATTAATAACAATTTATTTGCATCAAATTATACATATTATATGCCAGACAAAGAAGAATTAATTGCACAAGTTGAAAAAGTTATAAATGAAAATGAAGAAGAAACAAAAAAATAAGATTTATATTAAATTGTCCAGCTGTCTGGACAATTCGAAATTCCAGATGTGTTTGGAATTTTGCAACGCTGTTGCAAAAATTAAAAAAGCTTTGAATTTAGAAATAAGTTCAAGGCGATTTTTGGTACTATAAAAGTATAATAGTTAATTACGATTTTAAGTAATTGATTATTATACTTTTTTCTATTATTATGATTGAAGTGATTGGATAACGAGGCGTTTTTTAGAGATAAAGTTCTCGACATAAAAAGTGTTATCCATCCTTCGCATAATATATTCGTTTAAGCAAGTTGAGATTGAAATAATTCTCGCGTAACGAACCAAAATGAGGATATGTAGAAGAGATGGAACCAATCATAATTAAAAAGAAAATTGAAAGGAAGATGCAAATGAAATATGGAGTTGGAATTGATGTTTCAAAAGGAAAAAGCACAGTTGCAATATTATCAGTAGAAGGAGAAATAATTGAAGAACCATTTGAAATTATGCATGATAATAATGGCTTAACATTACTAGAAGAAAAAATGAAAAAGTTGCCAAAAGAAGATTTAAAAATAGTAATGGAAGAATCTGGAACATATCACTTACCTGTTTTAGTTTATCTATTAGATAAAGAATATTTTGTAACCAGCGAAAATGCTTTGAAAATCAAAAAATATTTGGATCGAGGGTTAAGAAAAGCAAAGACAGATAAAAAAGATTCATATAAACTTGCAGAGTATGCTTGTGATAACTGGTTTAAGCTAAATAAGGTGAGAGAAAATGATGAAATATATAATGAATTAAGATTCTTATCTAGACAGTATTTATCTACAATTGCAGTTCAAGTTAAGCAAAAAGTTAACTTTTCAAATTTATGTGATTTATTATTTCCTGGATACTATCAACTATTAGATGATAATAATTTTATTTTAGGATTAGAAATATTAAAAAAATACTTTCATCCAGAGATAGTAAAGAAGAAAAAGGAAAATCAATTCATTACTGAAATTGATAAAGTTGCTAAAAAATTAGGGCATAAAGGTGCAGGTATAACCTTAGCAAATAAGATTTATACACTTGCTCAAAACACAATTTCTCCCCGCCCTAATAATCAATATTCACAACTATCCGCAAGTAGTTGGTAGATGCTTTAATTATAACAATTAAAACAACTACTACCATTATAACAGAAATGGACAAACTTGCAAGAAAATTGCCAGAATATGATGTAATAAATGAAATTCCAGGGTGTGGTAAAAAATTGACAGCAAGAGTAATAGCAGAAATAGGAGATGTAAGAAGGTTTAAGAATGCAGGAAGTGTAATAGCTTATGCAGGATTAGATGCACCACCTTATCAGTCAGAACAATTTGAAGCAACTAATAGACATATATCCAAGCGAGGGAATAAATACTTTCGAAAAACAGGATATGAAATTATGAAATCTATAAAAAGTAATAGTAAGTGTGAAAATGAGCTTAGAACATATATTATAAAAAAAGAAAATGAAGGAAAGTCAAAGAAAGTAGCTAAAATAGCAGGACTAAATAAATTCTTAAGAATATATTATGGGAAAGTAAAGAAAAAATATAGAGAATTAAACATCTAACAATTGTTAACATAAATCCAAAAGACTTACATAGATACCTCTCTTTGTCATACTTAAAATTATTAAAAAATAAATTTAAAAAAATTATAAAAAAAAAAAGTTTCCCCATTTTTTTAGACATCAATTATTAAAACAGTTGAAATTACTAAATTCGGGTAGTATACACTG
>CANPVK010000092.1 GCA_947581715.1 uncultured Bacilli bacterium | reverse complement strand
AAGCAGAAGAATATAAAAATTTTGAAGAAATAAAAAAGATTAGAGAAGATGGAACAGAATATTGGAATGCAAGAGAGCTAAGCGAAGTTCTACAATACAAAAAATGGGAAAATTTTGCAAAAGTAATCGATAAAGCAAAATTGGCTTGTCAAAATAGTGGATTTGGAATTGAAGAACATTTTCCTGAGGTCAGGAAAACGATTGAAATGCCTAAAAATGCAATAAAAGAAGTCTTGGATTATGAACTTTCAAGATATGGTTGTTATTTAATCGTACAAAATGGTGATCCAAGAAAAGAAGTAATTGCTTTAGGACAAACTTATTTTGCAATTCAAACTAGAAGACAAGAAGTTGCTGATTATTTTGATCAACTAGATGAAGATAATAAACGATTAGTAATTCGTGGAGATATAAAACAATGGAATCAAATGCTATTAGAAGTAGCACATAATTCTGGAGTAATAACTAATCAAGAATATGCTGAATTCCAAAATGCGGGATATATGGGATTATATGGAGGATTAACTGTCAATGATATACATAGAAAAAAGAATTTAAAAGAAAAGGAAAAAATACTTGATTTTATGGGAAGTGAAGAATTAGCATCTAATTTATTTCGTATTACACAAACAGAAGCCAAATTAAAAAGAGAAAATGTAAAAACAAAAGAAAAAGCTAATCAAACTCATTATACTGTTGGAACAACAGTAAGAAAAGCAATAAAAGATATTGGTGGAATTATGCCAGAAGACTTACCAACACCAGAAAAGAGTATTAAACAAGTTGAAAAAGAACAATTAAAAAGATTAAAAGATAAGAAAACAAAATTAATGTTAGATGAGTAATAGAGTAAATAAAGTATATAATAATTTAATTTGTTATATACTTTATTTTTTTTGTAATTCGCTAGTAATGTAAAACATATACATTACTAAAGAAAAAGGTCCGTGGTGTGTATGAAAGTTCAAAAATTTAATTTTGAAAATAATGAGATAGTCCAAATATATATTAACAAAACAGAACAAGAAGATTCAAAGATTATAGAAGAAATTAGTAATATAAAAAGTCAGTATTTCAATATATCAGTTTTTATTAGTGGAAAAAATGATACTGTAAAAACAATAAAAGAAATGCTAAATTATGAAAAAAGTAAAAATATGAAATAAAATAATTACATTTGTCATAAAAAGAAGATAATATGTAGATAATTTAAAATCACAAATATATTTATCTTCGGAAAGGATAAATATATTGAAGGTTGTATGTTACTGTAGGTTAAGTAAAGATGATAACAAAAGTAGATATAGTAGTATAAATAGCCAAATGGAACTTGCAAAAGAATATGCAGATTCAAAAGGTTGGGAAATATCTAAATATTACATTGATGATAATGTATCTCGGATATATTTCAAATGATGAGCGACCAGAATTTAATAAAATGTTGACTGATATTGATGATGGAAAAGTTGATATTATTTTAGCAAAAGACTTATCAAGAATAGGTCGTAAAGGTAGCAGAACACTTACATTTATTGATGAGTTAAAAGAGAAAAACGTAAATTTAATACTAACGAAAGATACTTTTGGAGAATTTAATTTATTAGAAGGAGATGATGATTTACTTGGTCTTTCTACTTGGTTTAATGAAAGATATGTAAAAGAAGTATCAAAAAAAGTTAAAATTGGTATGCACAAGCAATTAGAAAAAGGAATATTATTGCAAGGTACAAAATTTGGTTACTTAAAAACTGCTAAAAAGGGAGAATTAATAGTTGATGAAAGTGTAAGAGATACAATTACAACGATATTTAATTTATATGAACAAGGTCTAGGAATGAGAAAAATTTGCCATAAGTTAAATTTTGAATATGATTTTTTAACACCATCACAAGTAATAGAAAGAGATTTAATAAAAAAAGGAAAATGTTATAAAAAGCCTGTAAAAAAATTATGGGATATCTATATGATAAAAAGAATTTTAAAAGATGAAATATATATAGGAACTGTAATTACTCATAAAACAGAGCGAAAAGATATTCATAAACAAGGTAAAAAAATAAAGAGAGAAGAGCAATATATATTTGAGAATCATCATGAAGCAATTATTTCAAAAGAACAATTTGAAAGAGTACAAGAAATAATGAAAAAAAGAGTAAAAAATTCTAGTATGTATACAAAGAAAAAAAGAGATTATATATTTGGCGGATTTTTAAGGTGTGGAGAATGTGGTGGCAGTGTTACAGGAGTTACAAGAGTTAGAAGTCAAAAAGAGAAGTATATTCCTAAAAAATTTTATGAGTGTGTTGCTTATAGAAAATATGGAAAATCAAGGTGTGTATGCCATAATGTAAGAGAAGATATTTTACTTGCTAATTTAAAACATTTCTTAACATTATTAAGAGATAACTATAGGTTAGAAATAAATAATTTAAAATTAGAAGAGTATAAATCAAATAAAAAGAAAAATCTTGAAGAATTAAAATTAAATTTAAAAAATTTAGAAGTAGAATATACGGTTTTAGTTTCTCAGAAAATTAAGGAGTTATCTTCTTCAATAGAAGAAAAAAGAGGTTTTATAGAAAATACATATAAAAGTTTAGAAGAAGAAAAATATAAAGAAATAGAGAAAGCCAAAAAGGAATTGAAAGAGCTACAAAATGAAGATATAGAAATAAAGCAAGAAAAATTAAAACAAGCTATAGATTATTTTAATCAAATTATAGAAAGTGATAAGCCAGATAAAACAATACTAAGTATGTTAATAGATAAAATCTATATTTATCATGACAAGTCTGTACAGTTTGAATTAAAAGTAGATATAGAAAAATTGATATGAATTAAAATATTTCCAAAATAGAAATAGTTCAAAAAATAAAATGTTCAACTGTGTATGCACAATCACAACA
>CANPVK010000091.1 GCA_947581715.1 uncultured Bacilli bacterium | reverse complement strand
TATGAAATTTTGTAATATGTTGCTTAATTGGGTTTCCAAAGGATCACCTTTGGCACACGAAATCTAAGTTGGCTCTGACGACTTAGTAGTGTGTTACCTACTTGTCATAAAGTAGGTTTATTACAGAAATCCATTAGTTACGAAGTTTCTTTTGGATTTCTGCATATATGACACCTAAATTATATTTCAATTATTTTTTAGCCTCATCAATTGATTTTTGAAATAGTTCATAATATGATTCTAATTCTTCTTTTACTAAGTCTAAAGAAATTGTATTATGCTTCTCATTTAATTTAAATTCTAATTGCTCAAGTTCTTTTTTAAAATCGTGAAAACGTCGACCTAACATTGATGAATAGTAAAGTATCCCCTTAGGAGAAACAAATTTATAACAATCAGCATTTGCAACTACTTCTGATTCAATACTATAAAATTTTTCGACACCATGATGTTCTTCTACACATTTAATAATATTTTCTTTTTCACTTTCAGTTAAGCAATTTACATCTTTAAGCATTTCTTTTGTAGCATTTGATGACATTAAAATATGTTCTTTTGCTACTCCCAAAGAAGATGCTTCAGGAAGTTTAGAATCCATCATTGCTAAAGCAATTTTTACAATATTTTCATTAGCTCCATATTCTTTTGCTAATCTTATACCTGCATTCCAAGCAATTTCATGAAGAAATTCCATATCAGGATTATACTTTCTAATTTCTTCTATATTAAACTCATTAGCCTTATTTATTAATTCTTCTATACTCATAATCTTTTCTCCTCTCATAACTGACCTCTAATTACATTTTTAAAAATTATATTGAGAAATTATTTCTCCCTCTTCATCATAAATAGTAGAGTCGGCATTTGCTATATATAGAACTTGAAATTCTGGATTATCTAAAGTATAACCAGATTCTATAGCCCAATCAAATTCATCAATTACTGCTTGTTTAACTTTAATATTATTGCTATCATCTATCAGTTCACAGTTAATTCTAATCCAATTTTTATCATCATAAGCAACAATGCACACGTGATTATTTCTTTCAATTTGTTTAGATACATTTTTGTGTTTATTTGTAATTACATATATTTTGTTATCATATAAAATTGGATCCCCAAATGGTCTGCAACTTGGTTTTCCATCGTTAATAGTAGACACATAATTAACTTGTGTATTCTCCTTTAAAAATTTAAAAGTTTCATTCATTTCTATTTTCCTCCTCATATAATTTTATCCACCCAAGTTTTAGCCATAAATTGATTTCTTCATAACATCCAACATTTTGACTTGGTACTTTAAAAATTATTAGTTCAATATTTTTATTATAAATTAATTTTTGTGATAATCCAAAAAGCAATTCAGCATATGCTTCATATCCAATATATCCACCTATACCATTTTTATCCTCATTCATTAAAAATAACATAACATATCAGTTTTAGTTATATTTTCTAAAAATTCAGTATGTATATTTGGATACAATTCCATAAATTTTGATTCTTCAATTGCTCTTGGATAATCTAATACTTCATAATTCTTTTTTTCAAAAATTTTTAACCATTTATTTACTTCTTTTTGAAGTTTAGCACTACCAGCAATTACAACTTTCTTCATCTAATATCTCCTAGTGTAACTTAAGTATCTTTTTCACATTATCATCAGCATTACCAACTAGTTGAGTAACTTTTGATAATTCATAAAAAGCAACAGTATTTTCAATATTAAATTCTTCATTCGTAACAGAACACAAAAATATTTCTTTATTTAGTGCCATTGCCATTCCTAGTTCAATATGTGCTCCTCTTCCTGCTGGTAGTAGTATAATAACAACATCAGAATTAACAATCCCTTGTGATTCTAAACTTGCATATTTTATCATATCATCCCTAGATATATCATCACTAACATTTTTTACCCAGTCATAAGTCTGTTCCCAACCATTTTCTTTTAATAAATTTGCATAGTAATTAACTAATTCGCAATTTTTCATTCCTGAGCCTATATAAAACCTCATTGTAATCCCTCCATCTATATATAATTATACTAAAACTCATGCATTTTTGAAATACTTTGCTACAAACTTATTTCAAAATCATCCTTATCTCTTTCGTTGTGAGATTTCTTGCTAGATTTTAAATAGCTAGGTACACCTGCATAATCAAATAATTCATCTTCTTTAGTTGTGTCTTTAGAAATATCTTTAACATCATACATATCAAAATCTTGATTATCATAATAGTCCTTTATTTCACTCGTAGTGGCTTCTTTTGTAGGTTCATTACCAATTTGTAGTAATTCTCTAAAAAAGTGTTTAATTGCCTTTAAAATGGCTTTAATATATGATTTTAAATTGTTATTTTCTTCTGTTAGATTATGATTTTTAGTTTTTAAAGATTTAATTTCTCTTTGCATATTTTGATTTTCTTTTTCTAGTGTTTGATGACTTTTAGTATAAGTATCAACCTCATTAAATAATTGTTCCATTTTTGGCTGAAACTCTATTGCTTTTTTAGTTTCTTTGATAACATTTTGCATACTATCAAAAGTATCTTTTCGTACCTTTACATATTCCTTATCAATAATGGTATTTTTAGTAGTTTTCATTTTTTCTTCAAAATCATTCATAGCATTATCTAATCTCTTATTGGTAGTATCAACTTTATTTTCATAATATCTAGTAGTTTTCTTAAATTCTCGTACTTTTTGATGTTTAGCATTACTGCCTTTGATACCACGTTCTAGATCATAGCCTTTTTCCCTTAATCTAACATTATAAATATCTTGTAATTGTGATAGGTGTAGTTTGTCTTTAATATACTGTTTTTTAGAAATGGTATATCTTTCTGTATTTGTTCTTTTATCCAATTTTTTAACTAGAGGTACTACAACACAATGAATATGTGGTGTTACCTCATCTAAATGTAGAGTGGAGTGCAAAACTTGTTCCTTAGTATAACCTAAATCATTATAAACAAAGTCCATACAAGTATTTGCCCATTCTAAAATAAAATCTTTGTCTTTATCTT
>CANPVK010000090.1 GCA_947581715.1 uncultured Bacilli bacterium | reverse complement strand
ATTCATACAACAAGTACCTCTAGTAATGGAACAAAATATTATGTCAAGGTATGCAGTATAGCAGGATTGTGTAGTGAAAACAATAATTATATAGCAAAATTAGATAAAGTAACACCAACTTCCCCAAAAATAACAGCAAGCGATCAAAAAACAAGTGGAAGTTGGCATAATGCAGATTTTTATTTAAGTTTATCAGGAGCAAGTAATATTAGTGGAAATATTTATTATTATGGAACAAACCAAAATCCAGTAACAGAGGGAAACAGAATCGATTATAGTAGTAATACAACAGGAATTACTTATTATGCTAAAGTATGTAGTAAAGCAGGATTGTGTAGTGGAAATAGTAATTACACAATAAAACTAGATAAAATTCCTCCAACTTGTAGTTTAAAAGTAACCAACGGAACCATGTCGAATAATTGGTACACGAGCGATGTCACGGTAGCAATTGGTTCAAGCGATGGTACAGGTAGTAATATCGTTACTTCAAAATTGAGTGCTACAAATGTAACAAATACTTCCACTGTAGTAGGAACAGTAACCGATCAGGCAAATAACGAAGGAACCTGTAATCTCTATGTACCGATTGATAAAAATCCTCCAACCATAAGTGCCAATTTAACATCAGGTACTTATCATACTAATCAAATAGCAACTTTTCGTGCAAATGATTCTGAAAGTGGAATCCAAGCCATGCAGTATGAAATATATTTAGATGGAGTAAAGCAATCTGGTAATGATTATTTAACTGCAAACAGTTTTGATGTAAAATTGGATAAAGGAGGAACCTGGGATATATATGTAAAAGCCTTGGATAATGCTAATAATTGGGCTAATCGTGATTGGGTAAAGTATACATATGTAATTAGTAGATGTGCGGCAAGTTTACCAGGAACTTTCACCCATGTGTTAGAAACGGATGGGACGGATAAAACTTTAGGAACAGTGAATGTTGATTACTGTACAACACTATCCTTTCATGTTACCGTAAATAATTTTCATCCAGGTTGGTGTACCTGTGGTGTAGAAAATACGAGATGTTATTGTTGGATGAATTTTGAATTAAATGTAGGAAATACCCAATTAGCTTATATTCTGGGGTATGAAAGATACAATACGCTGGAACATGGAGAGTCAAATTATTCTTCATACTATTATATGGGTCTTTTAAGTTCTGGATCTACCTCAGGTAGAGGAAAAAATTCTTATACAACAACTGGTGATATAACGCTCGATATTTCTGAACTTTCTGGTAATGTAGATATCAAAACAAAATATATAGGTGGAAGTTGGGGAAATGGAAATTCCTTCACCATCTCCAATATTCAATTTTCAAGTTAAGTGGAATCATTTCTACAATATAGATAAGTATACAATAAAATATAGAATACTTTTTCGGATGTTAACGATGAGTACGGAAGAAAAAGTATTTTATTTTGAAGAAAATATTTGCCTTTTTTCTCATTTCCTCTTACAATAGAAAAATGTAAGTATTTTACAGAGGGGGATGATGTAGTGTTAAATCAGAATGACAAGAAGAATATCATTGTTGTCATTCTAGTGGTGATTCTAATTTTAGGAATTTTCCTTGTTACAAATGGTCTACAAAAAGTAAAAGAATTAGAAAAAGAAAAATATCTTTTACCAGAAGAACCAACAATTACAGAACCAGAAAAAGAAGAGAATCCAGGTCAAAGCGAAGATTCTTCTAATTCCTATTTTCTTCCTGTTCAAAATAAACAGGAAGAGAAACATTCTGAAAAAAGTGAAACGACTATAGTGGAAAAGAATAATCCAAAAGTAACAATAGCTTCCACTTATTATTGTGTTTCTTTACATGATTCTTTCACTTTCCCAGAACTAATATCATTAGAAGATAGCAATGATCATCTAAGTGTAACAATTACTTACATGTTTCAAGCACTAGATAGCATAGACTTTATTCCTGTAATGGAATTTTCCACAGAAAAATTAGGTACTTATAAAATTACCTATTATGTCGAAAATGAGGAACATAATATAACAGTACTAGAATTTTATGTAGAAATTTTAGATAACGTTTCACCAATCATTGAAGGAATCGTTGAAAGAGAAACAGCAGATGGTTTCATAGAATACATTCCAGTAGAAAATGGAAGCTTTCTTCATGAAACTGTCACGTTTTCCTTTAGAGATGATGATGAAATTCGTTATCTTGAATACTATAATGCATCAATCGATAATACCATAGAAGGTAGTCAACTAGAAGAGTTTGCAATGCCTACCATAATTCCAATTGAAGTTGGTTCCATATTAGAATTAACGGAAGAAGGAGAATATCATATTCGTGCTTATGATAGAAGTGGCAATGTAACAGAGTTTGTGGTGACCTTAGATTTTACCAATCCGGAAATAGAAGTAAATTATCAACAAGTAGGAGAAAATCTTACTCTTGTGACAATGACATCAAATGAAATACTTTTAGATGTCAGTGGATGGGAAACAACAGATCATCAAACATTCCAAAAAATTTATCAAAATACCATAAAAGAGGAGATCATCGGAGAAGATTTAGCAGGAAATCAGGAAATGATTTCATTAGAATTTGTACCAATTACAGTAGAAGTGATACAAAATGAACAAATAACACAAAGCAGAAATTTAAATCAAAACGATGGAGAAATCAAGCTAAATATTTTTGGAACAAAACAACTCCAAATAACCTATACCATAGAGGAAGAAGGAATCGTGAATTCTTATTTCAATCAAACGGTATTAAATCAAGATGGATGCTATCATTTTTATATTACAGATGGTGACTATGAAACAGTATTAGAACTATTTATTAGTTCTATGGGAACTAGCGATTAAAACTTTTTGTCAAAGAAAAAGTTAGCCTAATTTAGTCAAAGTAAATTAGAGAGAAGAAATTCTCTTTTTTCTTTTCTCATTTCATGAAATGGAGTTTAAAAAACTCAAATGAAAAGTTAAATTTCAGAAAAAAGGATTAAGTAGAATTTGTAAGACTAAATTGGTAGAAATAGTAAAAA
>CANPVK010000089.1 GCA_947581715.1 uncultured Bacilli bacterium | reverse complement strand
ACTGTTGTTTCAATATAAACATGGGCAAATCTATTAAATAATGGTTCGGCCATTTGATTGGCCGCTAGTGAATCATCTAAATCATTCCCGGCGGCGACTATTCTCGCATTAGATGGTAACTTCCATTTACCATTTACTTCGCCATCTAATACGATGTTAAAGGCCATACCTTGGATTGATGGAAGAGCATTTGTAAGTTCATCGAAAAATATAATATGAATTTTTTCTGGCTCCTCTTCGCATTTTTCTTTTATTTTTGAATACCACGTTGGTGGTACATCAATCATTTCGCCTGTTTCGGCATTATATACACTTTTTCCATTTAAGCTATCAGGTGTGGCATTTCGCATATATATTATTTCACAATCTGGATCTAATTGTTTTACTCTAGCTGATTTACCTTCACTTGATCTACCATGTAAGAAAACTGAAACATTACTTTCTATGGCACCTTTGATAATATCTTCTTCTGTTACTTCATCAAAATTAAAATCATAAGGATTTTGTTTTCTTAAAGGCTCTTGCTCCTCTATGTCTTGAGTTATGTCTTGAGTTTGTTCTTCCGGTATACTTTGTGAGTTAACTCTTTCAACGCCTATTTCTTGTGCAAAATAGTTGTCCATAAATCTTTTTATACTTGTTTCATCAAAATATTTTGGATTTGGTCGGCCTTCATAAAAATGCGAAAAGAAATTATAAAATAGTATTTTTTTTGAAAGTGCAATATTTGTCTTTTCATCAAGTAACCAAGTTATTGGTTCAACACGGACCCAATACGCCTTTCCAAGTTCAACTATTCTACCATCAGACAACTGGTGTCCCATGGAACACCCATGACCCTCAATGCGAACATACTTGTTTCCATCGTATTGATATTCATAATATGGAATTCTACTATCATTATACTTATCGAAATCTGAAAATTCTTTTCCAGTAGCGCTTATACGGCTTTTACGGCTTTTTTTGTACGCTTTTTCTAATTTACGTGAATAATCTTCATCAACAACTGTTTGTGGATATTCACCATATTCAACTTCTTTAATTCCTTTGTCATTAATCCTTGCGTTCATATCGTTTGCTTGAATTAGAAAATATGGTATAGCTGGTCGTACACCCCAATTACTATCAATTAAACTGTTTTCTTTATCACCATCATAATCAACTATAACCGCATGACAATCATGAAATGTTTTTGTCCACCACGAACCAGTTCTATCTTTTAAATTATTACCTTCACTAGTATAATCATCGTTCGAAACAACACCACCTACCAAAATTGAAAAATCAGTCATAGCACATTTTGTCCCATATTTTTTCAATATATCTAACTGATTATTTCCAAATACTTGATCTTCATCCAAAAATGTAAAGTTATTCATATATATATCACCATTTATATCATAACATATTTTTAACTTTTTTATCAATTTTTAAACAAGTTAAAGAACTGATTTGAAGGAAAATGTGTAAACTGTACATTTGATTTTCATATATTAATATTTTAAAATAAAAAAGGAATGAAATAAATTTCATTCTTCGCCCTAAAGGGCGATTTTTTGTTTAATCAAAATTTATTGGTATAATTATTATAGGTGGGATTATGATAGTTTGTACAGGTAAGGATAAAGAATTTGATTTATATAAAGATAAAGTTAAAGATAGAAAAGTTAATTTTCACATAAAAGATATTTTTAATGACCACTGGGATGATTATAAAGTTAAGTTTGCTCATAGAAAAAGAAGACCTATAATCGATAAAGTAGTTAATAAATTTCTTATATGTAAAACTTTTCTTCTTGGATACTCCGTTTATAAATGCAACTCTTGTAATCATGAAAAAATTGTTCCTAATACTTGTAAAACTAGATTCTGTTCCTCTTGTGGTAATAAATACAATGAAAATAGAGCTATATCTATTTTTTCTAAACTCTTTAATTGGCGTCATCGTCATGTCGTTTTTACTATACCCGAAGATTTAAGAGGTTTCTTTAGAAACGATAGATCCCTTCTCAATCTTTTATTTAAAGCCTCTTCTATTACTATTAAATGTTGGTTTAAAGAAAAATATAAAAAATTTAATCTTACTCCTGCTTTTATCTCTGTTCTTCATACTTATGGCAGACCTCTTAATTTTAATCCTCATATTCATATCATCCTTTTAGATGGTGGTATATCTAAAACTGAATTTAAAAATATTGACTTCTTCTCCTATCCTTCTTTTCGTAAACGTTTTATGAAAGTTATTTTAGATTTACTTGAAGAAAATATTGGTAAGGATAATTTTAGAAAGCTTAAAAATGATTTATATCGTAGATATCCTAAAGGCTTCTATGTTTATGCTCCTAAATCTAAATTTAAATCGGTTAAAGGTCTTTTATCTTATGTTTGTAGATATCTATCAAGACCTGTTATGGCTGAATCTCGTATTTTAGATTATGATGGCTTATATGTCACTTTTTGGTATCAAAGGCATAAGGATGATTTAATTATTATTGAAAAGTTACATGCTTATGAATTTATTCAAAGACTTATTATGCATATCCCTGAACCTAATTTTAAATATATTAGATTTTACGGGGCTTATAATAATTCTACTAAAATCTATATTGATGTCGCTAAACTTATGAATGATGAAAAAATTAAATTCAAAAAGTCTTTAAACTCTTGGAGACGTAAAATTTTAATTAATTTTCACATTGATCCTCTTATTTGTCCAAATTGTCACGAAGAAATGGTATACTATAAGAGTTACTACACTTAAAGGAGGATTTTATGCCTGAAAATGATGAAGCTAAAAAATTATTAAAGCAAGCCCAAAGTTACTTTGGCAAAGATGAAAAAATCTACATTTTTAAATGTAAAAAATGTGGCAAAATGGACCCTGTCCCTGCTTTTATAGTTAATGAGCAGCTTGGATTTTTAAAATTTATGAAAAGGAAAAGTATACCTAAAATGGAATGCCCTTATTGTAATGGCACTATGATTGTTAAAGATGACTTTTAATTTTTGTTATCTTTCTTTTTGATACCCTTTTTCCAATGGGATATTTTTTTTTGCTATTTTTTCCTACTTTTTTCAAAACGCACTTTCCTTATAAACAAAAAAG
>CANPVK010000088.1 GCA_947581715.1 uncultured Bacilli bacterium | reverse complement strand
TATTTTGCCTTATAGCTTATCCTACGATGTAAGTTTATTATTTGCATATAAACTGTTCCAATCCCACCTCCTTCTTCTAAATTATTTTGCTCCACAATGCTTTTGTTTCAATTTTGAATATTAAGTTTATATCTTAATGTGGTAGATAAAAATTGCCATAAAAAATCGCCTCGAACTTATTTCTAAATTCAAAGCGAAATTAAAAATTTACATTATTATTCAGTTATTTCATAACCAGCAATTTTATATCCCTTTAATCTTCTGTTATACATTTTTTCTAATACCTTCATATTATCTAAATAATCATAAACTATTACTTTATCTTTATCTTCATGATCTCTATGAAGTCTTCCTACATATTGTATAATTCTCCCTTTCCACGAAACTGGCATTGTTAAAAATAATGTATCTAACCTACTATCATCAAAACCTTCTCCTATAGAACTACTAGTTGCTAATATTATTCTCGGTTCATTACTTTCATCAGCTTTTTTTATTGTTTCTTGAATTTCTTTAGTTTTCTTTTTTCCCATATTTCCTTTATATATAACAACTGGTACATTAAGTTTTTCTAATTGTTCTTTTAAAATATTTAAATGTTCTATTCTTTCTGTTAAAACTATTGGTATTCTTCCTTCTAAAATGCATTTATTTATATCTTCAATTATTAAACTATTTCTAAAAACATTGTGGCACATATCATTCAGTATTTCTGAAATTTGTATTTTTTCTTTTTCTTCTGTTAAAATATACTTGTAATTGGTTTTTCTTACAATTACGGTATGCTCCATTTCTTTATTTTGCTTTAGATCTTTGTTTTAAACTCTAACTCTTATATCACCACACTGCATATAAATTATTTTATGCCACCCATCTTTTCTTGTTGGTGTTGCCGTTAATCCATAAACATATTTACTCCTTATAGCTTTTAATACTTTTTCAAAACTATATGCAGCAACATGATGACATTCGTCAACAATAACTAATCCATAATTTTGAACTAATTCTTCTATATTATCCTTTTTAAACAAAGATTGAAAACTTGCTACATCTAGCTTTCCATTTAGACTTTCTTTACTTGCTCCACATTGACCTATTTCTTTTTTATCTATGTCTAAAAAATAAGATAATCTTTCTTTCCATTGATCAAGTAAATTATTTCTATTTACTATTACTAATGTATTTGTTTTTAATTTTGAAATAATATTTGCCCCTATGACCGTTTTCCCAAATCCTGTAGTTGCGCATAATACTCCTGTTTCATAAGATATTAATCCATTCATTGCTTTTTCTTGTTTTCTATTTAATTTTCCGTTAAATTTATAATCCACTTCTATTCCTTTTTCTCTTTTATCCTTTAGTATTAATTTTACATTACTTTTTTCACATATCTTTTTTATTTCTTCTAAACATCCTCTTGGTAAAATTAAAAATCTTTCATCTTCTTCAAAGCAACTTATTATTCTGGGTGTTGTTTTATAAAATATCGGCATTCTTAATTTTTTAATATATATCTGATTATCAATCGTGCATTCTACATTATTTGTAAATACTATATCTTTTATTTTTTCTTTTTTAGGAATGTCATCATCATCTAATATTTCTTCTACTTCTGGTTCTTTATAATCATCCTCTTTATATTTTTCAATAAATTCATATATATTCTCGCTCTTCATTTTTTGTATATTTGTTAGTATATTTAATTGATTTTCTTGAACTTCAAAATATTTATCTACAAAAACTGTGTTTCCATTTTTACTACTTTCACCTTGGAATGGTAATGCTATTAAATTTCCAAATCCACCCTTTGGCATTGTATCTTGATTTGGTAATAATCTATCATATGAATCTAAATCTAAAGATGTTTTTTCCATTGTTTTAGTAAGTAATATATTTCCCATTTTTCTAGCAATTTTAGCTGGAATGCTTTCTTCAAAAAAAATCCATATATGAGCTCCATTGCCTGAACGAGATTTTTCTACATATACTGGTATATTTAACTCATCACATATATTCCAAAATGCCATTACATCTTTCTCGTATGTTTTCTTATCAAAATCTATTGCTAAAAAATTACATGAATCATCTGGTAATAAAGGATAAATTCCAATTGTTATTTCACCTTTTAAATGTTTTAAAACAACTTCTTCTGTTAATGGTAGTAATTCTCTATAAGGACATTCATTACATTTTACTCTTGGCTTATCACATTTATATGTACTAAATTCATTCTTACAAACTGGTGAATATCCCGATTTTCCTGTTTTGTTACTTGTCCATCTTTTAGCATATAAATCAGTTCGACCTTTAAATACTTCCATAAAGATTCTTACTTTTTCTTCACTAGAAATATCTTTTGTTTTTCTGTCAGTTCCTTTCTCTTCTATTTTTCCATATATTTTTTCTTTCAATTCGTTATTTTCTTTTTTCAATTTTTCTATTATTTGTATTAATTCTTTTTTATCTAAATTTTCTAACAAGGCAATCTCCCTCCTTTTAACATCCCTATTTTACCATATTTTTGGATTTTAATCAAATTATGTAAATTTCTTGAATTATAATGTAGTAAGTAATAAAAAAATAAATCCCTTTGAACTTGATTATTTAAATTCAAAGTGGATTTAGAACCATATAAATTAATCTATATTATATTTACTCATTAATTTTTTTGCTTTATCAATTCCATTCTCTGTTAAATACGTAGATTTTGCCTTGTGTGTACTTCCTCCAATCAAATTTTCTTTTTCTAAGCAATTTAAAATATCAAAGTCATATCCTTTCCAAGCTCTCATACATTCTTCTCCAAAAACATCTTTTTCTTTCCATGATGTTAAATATAATAGTAATAATGTTAATTCTTTTATTTTTTCCTCCATTATTTATTTCCTCCATTATTGCTTTTTATAGTCCATATTCCTTTTCTTGTAGTTCCTTTTCTTTCTATAATATCTTTTTTCTTTAATTCTGCGATATTCCACCTTACAGCATCATACTTTATTTCATTAATTAATTCACTAATCTGTTTAACAGATATTGTAGGATTTTCTTTTATTATCTCTAGTATTTTATTTTGTATTTCACTTAATTGATTATGATAATTATTTGGGTAAT
>CANPVK010000087.1 GCA_947581715.1 uncultured Bacilli bacterium | reverse complement strand
AAAAAATGTTAAATCATTTTTGCAAGGGGTCTATTTTAGGATAGAGCCCTATTTTTCTGCAATAAATTCTTAGTTTTATATATTTTATAGCAATCTTATTTATCCCGAATGAGATTGTAGCACAAAGCTGCAATTAAGGAAAATAGCAAATAAAATATAAATATTTGAAAATGTAGAAAACTCCATTGTAAGATGGAGTTTTCTTTTACATTAACCTTTAAGGGTGTGGCTTGCTATGGGCAAGCCATCAAAAAACCACTCGTTAGACGAGTGGAATTAAAAGACTTAAAGTAACATGACATCTCGCGTGCTATAATATGGAGCGTTCAAGCCCATATTAAAAGCACGAAAGGAGAGATGTCATAAAAGTTTAGCACATACAAAGTATATGTGCAAGTATCATATTGTATTTATACCAAAATACCGGAGGAAAATAATATACAATAAATTACGAAAAGAAATACAAAAATATATAATAGATTTATGCAAATGGAAAGGAGTAGAAATAATAGAAGGACACATGATGCCTGACCATGTCCATTTGTTAGTAGAAATACCACCAAGAATAAGTGTATCAAGTTTTATGGGGTATTTAAAAGGGAAAAGTAGTTTAATGATATTTGAAAAAAATCCAAATTTAAAATATAAGTTTGGAAATAGAAATTTTTGGGCAACCGGATATTATGTGAGCACAGTAGGATTAAATGAAGCAACAATACGAAAATATATAAGAGAACAAGAAAATGAAGATATAATGGAAGACAAATTGTCAAAGAAAGAATACGTAAACCCTTTTAAGGGTATGCTAAAGTAGTCATTACACTGGGCTTGAACAAAGAGAAAGCCAGCCTCCATTTGTGGGTTGGTAGATATTAGGGCCTTATAGGCCATGTTAAAACCACGCCTTTTAGACGTGGTATTTATTTTTTGTAACTTTTTCAGCAGTCTTTATTGACACTCGGGGGGGGTATTATATAATCCTAAATTTATCAGTTTTGAAAAAGCAAAATCTCTCAAACCCAGTGTTTATGCTGGATTGAGAGATTTTTATGTGTGTAAAAAAGTGAGTACGCAGTTCAATTTTTTGTTTGTTTACAAATTTTTTTAATATTTTTTTCGCTTATTATCTGATAATCTGTTCTAAAATTATAAATTGTATGAAATAAATCTGTTAAATCAGTTCTAGTGTAACTTGGAATATAGTCATTCCCAATAAGATTTAAATTATAATTTTTTAAAGTATCAATAATTTGTGAGACAGTATATTTTTCATCTAGTTTCTTTTCCAAATATCTAAATATAACTAGAGATAAGAAACAAGTAAGAAAGTGAGCTTTGATTCTATCTTCTCTAGATAAATAAACAGGTCTTGCTTTAAACTCACTTTTCATAATTCTAAATGATTCTTCAATTTCCCATCTTCTTTTATTGATTTTAATTATTTCAGAAACATCATCTTCTAAGTTAGTACAAACAGCATATAAACCATCATATTGTGCTTCTTCATTTATTTTATCTTTATTTAAAGAATAATTATTTTCATCAGCTACTTCGCCATATTTTGTTGTAGATACAACTTCAATAAATCTTTTGGGATCATTTTCGTTATTACTTTTAATCTTCTTGGGATTCTTTTCTATGATATTAATTGCTCTTTGAATTTGTTTTTCTCTTATATGTCTTTGATATTCTTGATATTTAGGAGAAAAGGTAATAATAAGTCTTTGCTCAATCCCATCTTCTTTAATCCATCTTTCTTTGTAAAATATTTTATCGTAATATTTGTTAATTAATTCATCTTCATTTCTTAATTTAGAAATGTTAAAAGTTTTATCTATTCCTGGTAAATGCCAACCTTCAGATAAATCAAGTGACCATTCTTTTAAAAATTGCTTTATTTTTTTTAAAGATTGAGTAGTAACAAATTTGCGATTATTTTTATTATTAAATTTTCTGTTAGTAATACTAGATAGACCAGCATCAGTACAAACGACAAATTTAGGATTATTAAAATCATTTATTATTTTTTCTTCCAAAGGCTTTAAAGTAACTTGTTCATTTTTACTTCCATCAAAAGTATCAAAAGTTAAAGGAATACCATCTCCATCAAGAAACAATCCCATTCCAACGATTGGGTTAGGACGATGTTCTTTACTTTTACCATACTTTCTAAAATCATCATCATCTTCAATTTCAAAATAATAATTAGTACAATCATAGAATAAAATTTTATCATTTCTTTTAGAATATTTTAAACTATTTTTATAAAGTTCAGATTGAATATAATCACTTTCTTTAGATAACACTTCCAAACTTCTTAAAATATCATTATAAGTAAAGTTAGGTTGTTCCAAAAAATTTTTAGAAGATTCCAAGGTTTTTAATTTAGAAGAAGGGTAAATAATTCTAGAATATATAAGATTGGATAAGATATTATTTAAATCATAATGAAATTGATATTTATCTTTAATACTATTGCAAATATTATTAATGCCTAAATCATAATATATTTTTTGCAAGAATAAATAACCTGCATTAAATGATTGTTTAATATCTTTATCAATTAATTTGCTTTGAGAAAAATATTTAATAATTTCTCTTTTATTTTCTTTATCTTGTTTAGTAAGTTTTTCGGCATATTTTTTTGCCCAAGAATATGGATCTTCTCCTTTTGCTTTGATTTTTACATCTTCAAGAGTACCTAATTTTTCTACAGTTCTAGTTGAATGTTTTTTATCAATATAAGTAGATTCAATAATATAAAACAAAGTAGAAGAATTAGATTTGGTAACTTTTAATCTCATAATAAAATCACTACCTTACAAGATAATTATATCACGTACCCTTTACGTACTCAATATCAAATTTGAAAATTTGACAAAAAAATAACCATTTTATAATGGTTTCCGTTATTTTTAATTTTTAAAACTGATAAATTCCCGGATATTGCAAGAGAAATATATTCTAAAATAAAAGAAAGCCATGACAATATAGATGATGAATCGGTAGTAGAATTATTTAAAACAGAACTTAGTTTAGTTAGGAAGAAGAAATAATAAAATATAAGTTTATCGCTTTACAAATATGCATCTGAAAATTTGTTCGGGTGCTTTTTCTAATCGTATTTTTTCCTTTGTAAAGATTTTTCTAAAAATTGACTAAACAAATTAATTTAAAAAAATGATATTTTTTTAAAAT
>CANPVK010000086.1 GCA_947581715.1 uncultured Bacilli bacterium | reverse complement strand
GATATAGCAAGTGGTTGGTATACACCAGATGGCTTTACTTTTGGAGAAAAAAATTTAAGTGGAATATGGGTAGGAAAATTTGAGACAGGGTATAACAATGAAGAAGAAATGGGAAAAGGAGGAGAGAATCCAGGACTTGCTGAAGTAGATGAGGTAGAGCCTAATCGAGTTATTATAAAACCAAATGTCTATTCATGGAGAAGTATTAGAGTTTCAACTTTGGATTTAGTATCAAGGCAAATGACTGATACAGGGAATGTTTTTGGCTTTGATCAAAATACTCTTGATTCTCATGCTATGAAAAATAGTGAATGGGCACTTGCTGCTTACTTATCTCAAAGTAAATATGGAAAATATGGAAACGCTCTTTATAAAGGAGCAAATAAAGAAATTTATATAAATAATTGTGGTTTTTATAAAACTGGATATTCAGGTGGCGCTCCAAATAGTGCAGGAGATAAGAAATGTCTTATTCAATATAATAATATAATAGATCGAGGAAATGGAGAAGGACAAGCAGGAGGAGGAGCTAGTACCACAGGAAATATTTATGGAATTTATGATATGAATGGTGGAGCATGGGAATTTGTTATGACAAATTATGATAATTATTCAGGTTATACGAGTAGAAGTTATACAGTAGAAGAAGCTAAAAATTTATTAGGAAAAGAGATTGAAAACAATGTAGATGTATTAAATAGTGGTTATACTGGTTTATGTGGTTTTGATAATAAAAATTTTGTAGGAAGATCTTTTCCTAAGTTAGAATACTATGATAAGTATACTAGTGATAATAGTTTAACAGCATGTAATGGTGCTGATTGTAAAGGTCATGCACTTAATGAAACAACTTGGTGGTATAATGATGCACCATGGATGTTATCTAGTGAAGCTCCATGGTTATGTCGTAGCTCTTGTTGGAGTGACACTATTTATGCAGGTATTTTTTATTCTAGACCATCATATGGGCAAAGAAGAGTCTGTAAATAAAATTGTGTAAATAAGAAATCTTTCCATGATAAAATAAAAGAAATGGAGAGATTTTTATTATGAAAGAAAATAATCAAGGAAAAGAAATATTAAAATTATTACAAGAAAACTATGATATCAAAACAGCGCAAGATTTATCAGGAGCATTAAAAGATATGTTTAAAGGAGCATTACAGGAAATGATGAATGCAGAATTTGATACATCAATGGGATATACCAAATATGATAAAAAAAGTGAAAAAACAAATTATCGAAATGGAACTACCAAAAAGAAATTAAAGAGTGAATTTGGAGAGTTTGACTTTGAAACACCCAGAGATCGAAATGGCGAATTTGAGCCAAAAATAGTACCTAAAAATACAAGAGATGTATCAGGAATAGAAGATAAAATAATATCACTTTATGGAAGAGGATTAACAACAAGAGAAATAAATGAACAAATCCAAGATTTGTATGGAATAGAAGTATCAGCAACAATGGTAAGTAATATAACCGATCAGATCATACCAGAAATAAAAGAATGGCAAGAAAGACCATTAGATAGTGTATATCCATTTGTATTTATAGATGCCGTACATTTTAGTGTAAGAGAAGATAATCATGTAGTAAAGAAAGCAGCTTATATTGTATTAGGCATAAATTCAGAAGGATTTAAAGAAATACTAGGAATATGGATAGGAGAAAATGAATCAGCCAAATATTGGTTAGGAGTATTAAATGAATTAAAACAAAGAGGAGTAAAAGATATACTTATCATATGCAGTGATAATTTAACAGGAATAAAGGATGCAATTAATACAGCCTATCCAAATACAGTACAACAAAGATGTATAGTTCATATGATAAGAAATTCAGTAAAATATGTTAATTATAAAGATTTAAAAGAATTTACAAAAGATTTGAAACAAATATACACCTCAAGCAATGAAAAGAAAGGATATGATAAATTACAAGAAATAAAAAATAAATGGAAGGATAAATATTTAATATCATTTAAAACATGGGAAGAAAATTGGGATGCCATATGTCCATTCTTTCAATTTTCAGAACATATAAGGAAAATAATGTATACAACCAATACAATAGAATCTTTAAATAGGCAATTTCGAAAATATACAAAAACAAAATCTGTATTTCCAACAGATATGTCCTTATTAAAATGTCTATATTTATCTACTAAAAATATATCAAAAAAATGGGATCAAGCATATAGAAATTGGGGAACAATACTTTCAGAATTATCTATTATGTTTGATGGCAGAATTTAGTTCTTTGAAAAATATTTTTTATATGTTATTATTGAAATAACAAAAAAAGAAGTAAGAGTTAACTTACTTCATATCATGGAAAGTTCCATTTACACAGAATTTCTTACACACTCAAACCTGTTATTTTTCATAATAAATAATCATAGAAGAAAAGCAATAGATTTGTTCTTCTCCTGTTGGAAAAGAACTAATACTATATTTTATATCAATAACATCCCCTTCTAATTCACTTAAAAAATGGTTCATTGCATCTTCTAAATCTTTTTCATCTTCAAAATCAAATAGTTTTACTTTCATCTTATCACCAAGTATACTATAAAATATTTTATCCCCAAAACTTGGGGAAAATTGTCTTATATCTCTATTTTTTTGAAAGAATTAATTTATTTGATTTCTTAAATTTTTATTTTTTATCGCCTATCAAATTTCTATCTTATCCTTTTGCTACAATATTAATAATTTTTCCTTTGATTATAATAACTTTTACTATTTCTTTTCCAGCTAGATGTTTTTGAATATTTTCTTCTTTCATTGCCTTCTTTTCAATTTCTTCTTCACTATCATCAACATGAATAGTAATCGTACCACGTACTTTTCCATTAACTTGCACTGCGATATTTTTCTCTTCTTCTACAAGTTCTTTCTCATCATATTGAGGCCATTTTGATTCACAAATAGGAGAATATCCTAATTCTTCATTTAACTCTTCTGTTATATGAGGTGCGATTGGATATAAAAGTAGCAATAAAAGATGATAATCTTCTTTTGTAATCTGTTTTTCATCATCATAAGCATTGGCTAAAATCATTAAAGTGGAAACAGCTGTATTATAAGAAAGAGTAGTTAAATCTTCACCTATTTTTTTAATACTTTTATGAATTAAAGGCTTTAATTTTATAGAATAAGAATCTTGATCGATAACCTTTTCTTTTAAACGAATCACTTTATCTAAAAATCTCTTACATCCACGAAGGGAATCCGTACTCCAAGGAACAT
>CANPVK010000085.1 GCA_947581715.1 uncultured Bacilli bacterium | reverse complement strand
CATATGAGTATTACATAATTCTTTTCCTACATTTTGACCAAATTCTATTAAATATATTTCTCCTTTTCTTGGTCTTATAGGATGTAAATTATTTTTTCTATTTTTCTCCAATTTTTCTGATTTATTATTTAAGTCAAACTTATAAATAAACCAATCAAAAAATTTTTTAAAATCTTTTACTATTTATATATTTACTAACATTTTCTATCACATAATCTAACATATTTTATTTTTTCTCCATTTCTTTTTCAATTTTCTTTCTTCTATTTCATCTTTATCACTCAAATTTCATTATGTGTATATAATAAAACAAATGTTCTTGAAAGTCAATAGAATTTATTACTTTTAGTATAAAAATTAAGAAATCTAGTTTTTTATTTTTATAAACTAGATTTGCCATAATAAAATTTAATTATGTTTATCTAAAATTATACTTTGGTTAGATTTCAGTTAGATATTAAAAATAATTTTTATAACATTCGAATTATCTATTCTTACAGTCGAAATAATTTCAAAGCTATTTAAGGTTAAGCACTGCCACACACTCAACATGGCTCGTTCACTTTCTGTAGATAATTTTCGCTTACCTCGTATGATGACTGTTGATTTTTATTATCCTCACATTTGATTTCATTGCCACTTTTTAAGATAAAAGTTATAACTCTTGGATTTACTTTTCCATTTTTTTTCTTTTTCTCCTATTATAACTTTTTCTATCATTAGTTCAAAAATATCTTTATCAAATTTTGGCATGATTTCATTGTCTTTAAACAAAGTTTTAAACTTGTTTAATCCTTGATTTAAACTCACTCCATCTTCTATTTCTAGTTGTAAATGCTCTTGTTCTTTCTCTATTTTGTTGATTTTATTTTGTAATTTTGCTTTCTTTTCTTGTAATGCTTCTAAACTTATTGTTCCATTTAAGTTTAAATCAATTAATTTGTCTATCTTTTCTTTTAAAATTTGCTTTTCTTCCTCTAATCTTTTAATAGAACTCTCGTTACTTTCTTCTTGTATTATATCTTCCATCTCATTTAAGAATGTTTGGATTAGTTCTTTGTTATTATTGCATAACAATTTGTAACTTTCTGTAAATGCTTCCTCAATTATGTTTTCTTTCATCGCTTTACAATATGGGCATTTTTCTTTGCCATGTTTTACATATCCCATACAATGCCAAACTGTAATGCTATTTTTCGTTCCAGAATGCCAATTTCTTCTTGTTAATAAACTACCACAAAAACCACAATATAATCTGCTACTAAAAGGATATTTTCTACTAAAGTTGTCTTTTCTTCTTCCAGAGCCTCGTACTCCTCCTCGCTTTTGTAAAATTTCTTGTGCTTGATTAAACATTCTTTCAGAAATAATTGGCTCATGATGTTCTTGTATGTAATACTTATTTTCTTCTCCCATATTTACTACTCTCCTATGAGTTATTGGATCAGTTGTATATGTTTTTCCTTGTAAGACATCTCCTTTGTATTTTTCATTTTTTAAGATACCTCTTATCGTTGATTCGTGCCATTTCTTTTTACCTGTTGGAGTTTTATATTTCATATTAGTTAGTTCTTTTGCAATGGTTGTGCAACCTACTCCTTGACAATATCTTTCAAAAATATATCTTACAATCTCTGCCTCTTCATAATTTACTGTAATTTGTTTTGTGTTTTTATCATATACATACCCTAAACATCCATTATATCCAATTAGTTCTCCTCTTTTTTGTTTCATTTGCAAACCTAATTTTACATGTGAAGAAATATTTTCGCTTTCCTGTTGTGCCATAGCACTTAATACTGTTAGCATTATTTCTCCTGATATTTCTAAAGTATTAATTCTTTCTTCTTCAAAATAAATAGCAATTCCTTTTTCTTTTAGTAATCTTACATATTTTAAAGTATCTACTGTATTTCTTCCAAATCTTGATATAGATTTTGTAATTATCATATCAAATTTATTGTCTGTTGCATCTTGCATCATTTTCATAAATCCATCTCTTTTATAGTCTAATGTTCCTGTTATTCCTTCATCTGCATAGATGCCTACATACTGCCACTCACTATTGCTTTTTATTTTTTCTTCATAATACTTTAATTGAGAATTATAACTATTTAATTGTTCTTCCTTTTCTGTACTAACTCTTGCATAGGCACATACCCTTAAATTTCCTTTTATTACTTCTCCTGTCGTTCTATTAATTCGACCTTTTTTCTTCTCTATAACTTGTACTTTCAAAATTAACCTCTCTTTCTCAAGTTTAGAGAATCTTTATGTACATATTATACATCAAATTATAAATTTTTCAAATACCTATGTGAGTTAAATTATATTCTTGTAATATATTTTGTTTCAGTTCATTGTATCTTTGTTCTTTAATTAGTCCCGCTTCATAAGTTCTATTTAGTATTGCTACTTTTATACTACAATTAAGAATGTTTTCATTTAGTTTGATGTTTTTTGTGTTATCAAATTTGACTTCATATAACATAAAAATCCTCCTTACTTGAATAATATTTCAAAAAAAGAACAACAGAAAAAGCCAGCCGGCTAGCTTCGACTGACTTCATTGTTTTACATTTTTTGATAATACAATTATATTTCCTTATTTTTATATAATCAATTCCGTTTTTATTCCCTTTTTTCTAAAATTTTATTTTTTATATAAGTACACTTGGTGTACCTATATAATTTAATTATCTATGATGAAGTTCATTGGGTGTATTTCATTATTATTTATTATAATTTTCAAGTTCACTCAGTGTACTTTTGAAATATTTTTTTAATTTTAGAGTTCATTTAGTGTACTTGATTATTTATTTTATCTAGTTAAAATTCATCTAGTGAACTTATCATAGTACATTTAGTGAACTATTCTTTAAAATAATGATTTTTTAATTCATTTAGTGAACTTTAGCACTCTACTAGGCATTTTTTAGTGGTTCATTCGGTGAATTTTTACATCATTTTTGCATAACTTTTTTCTTAATTGATTAATACTAGAAGGCTTGTCCTTCTATGTGTATCGGCGATGTGTGAACACTCGCTTTCCTGCCTTCAGTTTTTTATAATTTGATTTTGACTCAAAACTTTATAGGTCAAAATTTTGAATTTTTTTGAATTATAAAAATTTATAGCACGGATTTTTGCATTTTTCCGTTCTATAAAAATTTATAGCACGGATTTTTGCATTTTTCCGTTCTATAAAAATTTATAGCACGGATTTTTTTATTTTCGTGCGATAGATTTTTATAATACATTTTTAATTTTCTTGCTTTATAATTTTTATTTTAAAAATA
>CANPVK010000084.1 GCA_947581715.1 uncultured Bacilli bacterium | reverse complement strand
AGTAATCATTAATAAATTTTTATGAATATATATACAGATTTTGATTTTTTTGCTATAATTATTTTGGTAATTAATTTTGGGAGGAAAATATGGAATTAGTAAATGCAAAATGTCCTAATTGTAAAGCTGAAATACAAGTAAATAAAGATTTAGAAAAAGCTATTTGCCAATATTGTGGTGAAACTGTTTCTATTAAAGAAACACTTGAATTAGCAGATGCAAAAGAAACAAGAATTAAAGTAGATGGAGTAAAATCAGATTCTAAAAAATTTGAAGAAGTAGAAAAATATTTCAAATTAAAAGAATATGCAAATGCTAAAAAAACATTAGATAAAATCATTGCAAATGATGAATTTAATATCGAAGCAAATTGTAAATGGATATATTCGATTATCATGTATTATAATTTGGATGAAAATAGCTTTAGCGATTATGATATAATGGGTAAAGATATGAATGAATGGAAGTTTATAACACAGATTTATAATAAATATAAAAGATTAGCTGTAATAGATGAAGAAAATGAAAGAGAGCAATATTTAAAGGAAATAAATAATACATTAAAGGCATTAAACGAATGTGTTGAAAAATATAATGAAACAACTGAAAAAAGAAAAAAATTATCAAATGAATTAAAACAAGCATTTTATACATTCTCTCAAAATCATAAGTCTAGGAGTGGTTTAGATTATATACAAAAAGATCTTAATCCTATTTTACAAAAACATTTTGACACAGGGATTGGTTATATATGTGATTTTGGATTACAAGGAATAGTAAAAGATACTTATGTTCTTCTAAATATTGCCTCCCCTTATATTGATATTTATTTACATGGCTTTTTTTTATTATATAAAAGGCGTGATTTGGCTTATAATACTGATTTTAATGCGAAAGATTACAGAAATCCAGAAACTCATTGGGAATATTATGAAATACCTAATATGAAAAACTATGAAGATTTAGAGCAATGTATTAAAAATTGTATTGATGAATTAACTGGAAAAAAGAAAATTATAAAAGATTCAAATAAAGATAATACAAAAAAAGGCTTGTTTAAGTGGTTTAAATAATAATTAGGGAGGAATTGAATATGAAAAAGAAAATTTTAAGTTTAGGAATTGTAGCAATTTTAGTTACAATGTTAGTGGTATTAACAGGTTGTGGAGAAAACACAACACAAAATAATGGAGAACAAGGTACAGCAGAGGAAGTAACAGAAGTTGGAAAATTAGATTTGGAAGTTCAAGGTATATGGGATTTTTCAGAAGGATTGGCAAAAGTCAAAATAAATGATAAATATGGTTTTATAAATACTAAAGGAGAAATTGTAATAGAAGCAAAATATGAAAGTGCAAGTGATTTTTCAGAAGGATTAGCAGTAGTTGGTATTCCTGATACAGAAAAAGAAAGTACACAATATTATAAACCTGAAAAATATGGATATATAGATAAAGATGGTAATGTAGTAATAGAACCACAATATGAAGGTTGTTCAGATTTTAAAGATGGAAAAGCAACTGTAAAAAAGGGAATTAAAGGAGCCTTTATAGATAAAACAGGTAAGGAATTAACAGATTTTAAATATTCACATGGTACTGGTTCGGAAGGCGTGCCATTACTTTTAGGTGGTGGTCTTGCTGTTGTTAGTGCCAATGATGTTGGTATTAAAACTGGTTTTTTTGCAATCATAGACACAAATAATAATTATGAACCAATTGTGAACCAATCCTTTGGGAGTGTGGAAGAACTTTCTTCAGGATTGATAGCAGTTAAACAAGCAGAGTCAATGAATAAAGGAAAATATGGATACATTGATAGTAAAGGTAATCTAGTTATTGATTACCAATATGATACTGCTTGGACTTTTATAAATGAAATGGCAATGGTTGAAAAAGATGGAAAAGTCGGACTAATCAATAGTAAAGGTGAAGTAATAGTAGATTTTAAATATCCAGATTCAAACAGTATGATGACTACTGATTTTTCAAAAGATAATAATGGAATGATTAGTCTTTATGATGGAGAACAATATATTTATTTTGATAAAGATGGTAATGAAAAAATAAAATTAGAAAAAGGAATTAGTGCTAGTGATTTTGCTGAAGGTTATGCTAAAGTAAAAAAAGATGACAAATATGGCTACATTGATACTAACGGAAAATTAGTTATTGATTATCAATATAAAAGTGCATTGGATTTTTCAGATGGTCTTGCATATATAACAAAAGATTCGGATAGTTTTGAATTTATTAATAATAAAGGAAAGACAATTATAGCAGGAAAAATTGTAAAAGAAAAGGAGTAAAAGATAGTATGGATAAAATAAAAAAAATACCAGAAACAATAAAAGTAGGTTTTAGCACTAATAAGATTACTTTGTTATTAGCTGTTGGAATTTGGATACCTATTATTATATCTTTTTTAATATGTGATAATGAAATAATGCCATTATTGATAGTGCCAATACTGTATAGGCTGATTGGAAACTTAATTCTAAAAAAAATGAGAGAACATGGTAGATGTGAAAGTATAGCATATTTTAATATTTTTACTAGGTTATTTATAATTATAGGATTTGTTATATTAAGTTTATTATTCAAGAATGTTATATCTGAATTTACTGGTGTAGATAATTTAAACTTGGGAAATGCCTTGTTTTTTGGAATAATATGTGCTTATTTTGATAAATTAGCGATATTGATACTTAATGCTATCTTCCATGTTAATTTAGGATCTTCTAATAATGAAAGTGCTATCAATGGAGTAAATGATATGTTAGCAAAAACGAAAAATACTTATACTCAACCAGATGGAACAGTTGTATATAGAGATAAGGATGGTATCGTGATTGGAACTTCTAAAACAAGTAATGGTGAAACTTTATATTGGAATAGTAATTTAAGTTATATCGGAAAATCAAAAAATGAAAATAATGGAACAACGGAATATTATGATAAAGATTTGAATTATAAGGGAAAATCAAAAAAAGAAAGCAATGGAACAACAGAATATTATGATGAAAAATTAAATTACAAAGGTAAATCAAAAGAATATTCAGATGGCTCATCAACACACATAAAATAGTTTATAGGAATAAAGTAATATTAAATTAAAAAGATTAAAAGGAGAATTTAAAAAAATGAAAAAGAAAATATTAAGTTTAGGAATTGTAGCAATTTTAATGATAATGCTTGTTTTATTAACAGGATGTGGAAATAGTAGTTCTAATACTATAATCGAAGAATTAAATAGTGTTGTAAATGCACAAATTGATGAATGGAAAGAAAAAGGATATGGAACAACTTTAAGTGTATATGCAATTCAAAATG
>CANPVK010000083.1 GCA_947581715.1 uncultured Bacilli bacterium | reverse complement strand
GAGAAAATCCTATTATTCGCATTTTAAATGATGAAGAATATAAGATTGAATTAGAGAAAAAGTTAAATGAAGAATATCAAGAAGTTTTAAATGCAACCGGAAAGGATAGAATAGAAGAATTAGCCGATATGTTAGAAATAATGAAATATTTAGCTAGATTAGAAAATGCAGCATTAGAAGAAGTTATTGCTATCGCACAAGAAAAAGGAACGAAAAGAGGAACTTTTGAAAATAAAATATTTTTAGAAAAGGTATTGAGAAGTTAATTAATTATAATTGCTAATCTTTATTAGAAAAGTTGTCATACTCCTTCCTTTAGGGCACCAGATTGATACCAAACTCGGAAAAACACGAGTAAAGATAAAAAACGCACTTGATAAAAGTACGTTTTTATGTTATGATGTATTTGTCAAGGAAACTTGAATAAAATAAAAAAGGAACATTCAATATGCTAGTGTTGAGTGTTGCCAAAAGATTGGTTTCACCTAATTCAAAGTAGTTGAGTTAGGTGATTTTCTTTTATATTAAAACTATAAATAGTAATAATACTAATAGGAAGATAAGAATGATTAAAGATAGAATTAAAAAATCCTTCTTATTCATACTATCGCCTCCCTTCTTCATGAAGTTTGGCAATCACCCAACTATTAAATGTTCCAAATTAATTATATCAAACATTTGTTCTTGACACAATGCTTTTATATTAAATTTTGACAATTTAGAAAACACACTTGCATATTTATAAGTAATGATACTCAAAATATCAAAAAAGCAATATAAGTGATAGCAGATTTTATATTTATTATTTAAAAATCATTTATGTGCTTATAACGTTTGATGTTATGAGTTTTTTTAAAAAATTTATATTGACATGGTGTCATTATAGTTGTATTATTATATTGACAGTATGTCAGTAGGAGGAAAATAAAGTGGAAAAGCGACTCTTTGATGAAAGAAAAGAAGAAATCATTAATGCTTGTGAAAAATTATATCAAAAGTTAGATTTTAAGGATATAAATATTAAACTTATTGGGGAGCAAATAAGTGTTGGTAGAACTTCTATCTATAATTATTTTCAAACTAAAGAAGAAATTTTTTTAGCACTTCTCGAAAGAGAATATTTAAAGTGGAATGAAGATTTATCTATTCTTCTAGAAAGAAATGAAAAACTAACAAAAGAAGATTTTATAGATACAATTACCGATTCACTAATAAAGCGACAAACTTTGCTAAAGCTTATTTCTATGAATATGTTTGAAACTGAAGCAAATAGTAGAATTAAAAACATTACTAATTTCAAATTAACCTTTAAAGAAACCGTTTCTTTGTTGGAACAATGTTTATGTAAATTTTTTAATACCAAAGAATATGAAGCAGAGAAAATCACATTTACTTTATTACCTTTTTTAGTAGGTATTTATCCTTATACTTCCGTAACGGATAAAATGAAAGAAGCAATAAATAAAGCTAATTTTGAATATAAATTCTATACTGATAAAGAAATGATAAAAATGGGATTAGAAAAAATATTAGGAGGTATTAAATGAAAATAGTTATTCTTGCCGGTAGTCCACATAAAGCTGGAACATCAAATACATTAGTAAATGAGTTTATAAAAGGTGCAAAAGATAAAGAAAAAGAAGTAGAAGTAATTGATTTAGCACATACAGATATTCATCCTTGTATGGGGTGTGATTTTTGTGGTATGAATGGCGATTGTAGATGGAAGGATAAAGGAAATGAAATTTTAAACAAAATATTAGAATCTGATGCCATAATCTTTGCTTCTCCCGTTTATTATTACAATGTTAGTAGCCAGCTAAAAATGATGATAGATCGTTTTTATGCAAAAACAATTAAAATTACAAACAAAAATTTAAAAGCAGGAGTAATAATGACAGCTTGGAATAATGATGATGAATTTACGTATGGAGCAATAGATAAATACTTTGATACTTTATTTTCTTACATGCATTTTAAAGATGTGGGAAGGATATATGCAAAAGGCTCAGGCACCATATCTATGATGCCAAAAAAATATTATGAAGAAGCATATAAGCTAGGAAGGAATATTTAATATGGAAAAAATTGATGTATTTGCCCATGTATTATTACCAAATTATTATAGAAAGATGTTAAGTATTGATTCTACAATACCAACAACTTATGCTTTTACGAATATAGAATCTTTAAAAGATTTAAGTATAAGAAGAAATTTATGGAATGGTACTACTAAACAAATAATAAGTTATGCCAATATCAATGCCGAAGATTATTGTAATCCAGAAGAATCAGCAAGATTATGCCGAGAAGCAAATTTCGAACTTATAAATTGTGTAAGAAAAAATAATGATATGTTCCCTTATGGAATTGGAATGCTACCATTTAATAACGTAGAAGAGTCCCTACGTATTTTAGATGAAATAGCTTCTTCTAAAGAACTTGTTGGTATTCAAGTTTTTACAAGACATTTAGGAAAAAGTATTGCTGATAAAGAATACTTACCAATTTTAAAAAAGTGTGCGCGCCTTGGATTACTTGTTTTGCTTCATCCTGTATTCGACCCGCGAAAGCCAGATAATAATATCGTATTTAGTTGGGAATATGAACTGTCTCAAGCCATGTTAGATTTAGTGAATGCTAATATATTTACAGAGTGTCCCAACATTAAAATTATTGTTCATCATGCAGGAGCAATGGTATCATTTTTTGCAGGTAGAATTGATAATATAATGAAAGATAAAAAAGATGAGTTTAAGAAATTTTATGTTGATACAGCAATACTTGGAAATCCGAAGGCACTAGAACTAGCAGCACATTACTTTGGAATTGATAAAGTTTTATATGGCACAGATGCACCATTTGGAATCATGCCAAATGGTGCTATAAAAGAAATAGAAAGTGCTATTGATAATTTACCATTTAGTAATGATATAAAAGAAAAAATATATTCTAAAAATTTTCAAAAATTGTTAGAAAGAAAGAAGGAAAAATAATAATGAACAAAAAAATAATAATTTTAATTATCGCAATAGTAATAATTGTAGTAGCAGGTATTGGAAGTTGGGTTATTAGTTCTAATAACAGAACGGAATCTATTAATAATTCAAATACTAATACTAATACGAATGAAAATAATAATGAAACTACTAATGGTAAAAAGATAGGAATTATTTATTTTTCTGCAACAGGTACTACTAAAAAAGTGGCAGGATATATCAAAGATGCTACAGGAGGAGATTTAATTGAAATAGTACCAAAAGATGAATATACTGATAGTGATTTAAATTATGGAAATGATAATTCAAGAGCAAATAAAGAACAAAATGATTTAAATGCTAGACCAGAAATAAAAAATAATATCAATACTGATTCTTATGATGTAATTTATTTAGGGTATCCTATTTGGTGGGGAGATGTTCCTAAAATAATATTAACGTTTTTAGATAGTCATAATTTAAACGGTAAAATAGTTATTCCTTTCTGTACATCAGGAAGTACAAGTATAAGTGGTAGTTTAAGTACTCTTAAGAATTATAATAAAAATGTTACTTGGATTGATGGAAAAAGATTTGCTTCAGGAGCAAGTCAAAATGAAGTAATAAATTGGGTTAATAAACTAGATTATTAAGG
>CANPVK010000082.1 GCA_947581715.1 uncultured Bacilli bacterium | reverse complement strand
CTTAACGTCTTCCTCAAAACTCAAGCGCCAGTAAACGAACGGAATATTAATATATTTTCCTGCATTACATAACTATTAAATTTGACGGCTTATTGCAAAAGTATTAAACAGTAACTCTAGAAATATAATTATTTTTGTGATAAAATTAAATAAAAAAATACAAGGAGAGATTAAAATGCTAAAAGGAATAGAATGTTTAGGACATAGTACTATTAAAATTATTAAAAATGAAAAAATTATATATATAGATCCATTTAAAATAAAAGAAAATACAAATGATGCTGATATAATTTTTATAACACATAGCCATTATGACCATTATTCACCAGAAGATATTATAAAAATAAAAAATGAAAATACAACAATAATTGTTACAGAAGATTTATATGCTGATGTAATTAAATTAGGTTTTGATGAAATTAATATTATTACAGTTAAGCCAAATCTGGAATATAAAGTAGAAAATATAAAATTTACAACAATACCTGCTTACAATATAAATAAACATTTTCATAAAAAAGAGATGAATTGGGTTGGTTATATTATAGAAATAAATAATATTAAATATTATATAGCAGGAGATACAGATATAACGGAAGAAAATAAAAAAGTAAAATGTGATGTTGCATTTGTACCAGTTGGAGGAAAGTACACTATGGATTTTAGTGAAGCAGCCAAATTAATAAATGAGATAAAACCTCGCATAGTTGTTCCAATACATTATGGAAGCATTGTGCGGAAGTGTAGAAGATGCTATTGATTTTAAAAAGTTATTAAGACCTACTATTGAATGTAAAATTTTAATTAAGTAAAAATCACGAAACGATGGAAAAAATACCTATATATGAACTATTATATAAATAGGAGTGAATAAAAAAATGGAAAGTGAAATAAGATTTTATTACCCTGATAGTAAATATGAAAAATTAAATAATTTATTAAGGTCACATAGTGAATTAAATTATGAAGGATGCTTTCATGAATTAACTGTACAGTATGATCACCCAGTAGAAGAACAGTCTTTTTATAATAAACAAATAGATGGAAGATTTAGAGTTAGAACTTCTAAAGAAATAAATACTAATTATACTAAGGCTAAAATTAGTTGGAAAAAGAGAAATGTAGAAACATTTGATGGAATTATAAACAATGAAGAAGAGGTTGAATTAGATTTTAAATATGATGAACTAGATAATTTAATTTTTTTGCTAGAAAATGTAATTAAAATGAAAAGAATAGAATCTTATGAAAGATATAGAAATATTTTCTCAAATAAGGATATAGAAATTGTAGTAGATAAATATCCTTTTGGTGTAGCCTTAGAAATTGAAAACAAAAGTAATGAAAAAAGTCCGGAGGAAACAATAATGTTTTGGGTAAATAAATTAGGTTTAAGTTTAAATAATTCGTTTAGATTATCTTGGGATGATAAATATACAGAATTATGTAAGGAACAAAAAATTAAAATATTTAAAAACGTAACTTTTGGATTACCTATGCCAAAAATTATTAACTAAATGTAATTTTTGTTATTATAAACATATAAAAACAGAAGAAGGAGAAATATATGTTTTTTGAAAAAAATGTTAAATTAGAAGATGAATATAAAATTTTTAAATTAATTTTAACTATTTGCTTGTTATTACCCATTAAGTATTGTAAAATATGTATAGCCTTTCGTCAAAAGGTAATCTTTTACTTAAAGATGGAAAGGAGGGTTAGAGTCTTGAATATCAGCGATGTGATTCTTCGCTTGGTGGATATGGTCATTGAAGAAAAAGAAAAAAACTTTGCATTACAACAAAAAAATGCCGAAAACCAAGTAAAAGATGAAAAACCAAATGAAGACTATAATTAACATACATAGTCGGTAGAGTAGGAGTTGCACCTACTCTATTTTAATTTTGGACAAAAAAAGATAGGTGTAGTTGCAATACACCTATGAATTAGAGTTTGATTCAGCGATGACCAAACTTTCTATGTAACTAAATAATAACATATAAATTTGTGTTTGTCAAACTAAACATGAAAAAAAATTGTCTAAAAAGATTGACATAATATCAAAAATATGCTAATATAGGAAATATATTAAGAGTTTACCTATGACATTAGTCAAAGCGGTAAATGGTATGAAAAATAAGAAAATACCTACACTTAAAGCAAATGTTTAAAGCATTGCAAAGGAGTCTTAAAAGATTTCTTGCAATGCTTTTTTGATTTATTTAAAAAAAGTATTTTAATAAAAAAATACTTATGATATTATGAAAATATGAAAGGAATGGAAAATATGGAAATTATAAATTGTATAGAAAAATATGTAAAAGAAAAAATTGAAGAATACAAGAAAAATGCTGTTGACCACTATGACTTTTGGAATGAACATATAAAATATGTTTATGTTGAGAGTCAAAAATTGGCAACTCAATATGGAGCAGATATGGAGATTGTAAAATTGGGAGCTTTATTACATGATATTGCTTTAATATGTAAAGTTGGTGATAGAAAAGACCATCATATTAACGGAAAAATATTAGCTGAAGAAATATTGAGAAAGTATAATTATCCAGAGGAAAAAATGAATCGAGTATTAAGTTGTGTATATAATCATAGAAGCAGTAAAAATGCAACTAATATTGAGGATTTATGTGTTGCTGATGCTGATATTATTGCACATTTTGATAATATACCAATGCTGTTTAATTCAGCATATAACAGAAATAATGTTAATCTAAATGAAGTTAGAAAATGGCTGAAAGAGGGATTTGAGAAAGATTTTGATGATCTAAGCGAGAGAACCAAAGTTGAATTTAAAGATAGATACAATTTAATATGTGAAATTGTATTAGGAGAGGAGTAATGTTATGGCAAAAATAATTATAAGAAATGTAAAAAAAGAAGATTTAAGAGCTGTATCTGAAATTGTAGTTAATGGTTGGAAGGCTGCATACAGAGGAATCATAGCTGATGACTATTTAGATAGTTTAAGTGTTGAAGAAAATTATCAAAGAAGATTAAAAGATTATAAAGAAAACGGATTTATTATAGCCGAATTAGACAACGAAGTAGTAGGATTTTGTAGATATACATTAGAAAATCTATTTTCAAAGGAACTTTCTGAAATAGATGGAGAAATATGTGCTATATATGTAAAGCCAGAGTTAAAAAGAAATGGAATTGGTAGAGAACTATTTAAGTATGTATTCAATGAGTTTAGGAAAAATGGCAATAAGAAAATAATTCTTTGGTGTTTAAAAGAAAACTATCCATCAAGAGCATTTTATGAGAAAATGGGTGGAGTTTTATGTGGCGAGAATACAATAATAAAAGGCGGAAAAGAATACAAAGAAGTAGGATTCAAATTTAAGACATTATTTAACTGTTGAAGGACTTAATACATGGGGACATATAGGCTATGGTGTAAGACCATCTGAAAGAAAAAAAGGATATGCTACTCAAATGTTAAAACTAACTCTTGAGGAAGCAAAAAAGAAAAACATAAGAAAAGTGCAAGATTTGGGAAAGAAAAGACTTGAAGATTTTACTCAAAAACTCTATTCAAAATAAAAATCGTGTGCTATAATCTCGAGTTTGACACTTTTAAAAGAATAAAAAGCCTGTAACGCAGTTAAACACTACGCTACGGGCTTTACTGTATC
>CANPVK010000081.1 GCA_947581715.1 uncultured Bacilli bacterium | reverse complement strand
GCCCCATGTTCTTTATAATAATCTCTTTGTCCTAAAGTGATTGTTTCTTGCCCTATTAATTGGATACTTGGTTTTTCTAAACTTTTATTTACCGTTACTACTCTTACTACTTGTCCAGTATTTCCACTTTTATCAGTTACCTTGTAAGTAATATAGTAGATTCCTATTTGAGTAGTATTTACTTCATCTACTATCTGTAATTCTTTATTGATTCCATCAAAATATTCAATTGTTTTCTCAATATTTTCACTTGTAAAGATTTCTTGATCGTCTTCTATCTTCTCTACTCCTAATTCTTCATACTTATCATTTACTTTTAAACTAATATTAGAAGTTCCTTCTTTTAATGTTATGATTGGTCTCGTATCTACTTCATAATTATCTGCTAATTCTTGGATACTATCTACTACTACTTGAGCACTGAAAGTTTTTCCTTGAATCTCATTTCCGGCATTGATATCAATCCATAATTTGATTCCATATTCATGACTTTCTCCTGGAGCAATATTAATGTTTTTAACAAATACTAAATTAGTTTCTAAGTTAGATACTTAGAAACTAATAAAATTTTAAATTATCTAAATAAGAAAAGGAGTTTTACAAAATGAAAAAATTAAAAAAGAAATATTTTTATCTCATTTTTAGTATTTTATTTATTTTTCTATTTGTAGGGATTGTAGGAGTGAGTTATTCTTATTTAACGACTACTGCCAAAGGAAAACAGTATGTCATGTATACCGGTAATTTAGAAGTAGAATATCAAAGGAAAACTGATACAATCAACCTTGAAAATACTTATCCTATGACCAATGAACAAGGATTAGCGACTACTCCATATGAATTTAAAGTAACGAATACTGGGAATGTAACAGCAAAATATCAAATTCGTTTAGAATTAGATGAAAGTATTCAAAATCAAGTACCTTTCAATAATATTAAAATGTCCTTCGAAAAGGACAATCAAGGTTATTCTGATAGCTTCTTATTATCTAACTTAGATACCTTATTTTTATTCTACTTTTGTTTCTACCTCACGAGTACTGGAAGCAGTTACTTTATTTTGACTCCACTCGCTCCATTCTCCCCAAATAGTTCTTTTACAAGTTTTATAACAGGTTTGACAACATTTATTTGGTTCATTGAAAGTATAACCACTTGGGCATGTTTTACTCAGTTCTGCTTGATTGGAAACTACACAATTGCAGACATATGGTTCACATTGATAATTCTCAATTGTTGCATCACGATAACGATAATAAGTTTTCCCTTGGATATCCATAACAATAATTTTTCTTTGTTTTTCGGTATAATTTCCAACTTTATCAAACGCAGTATAAGTCACTATATACTCTCCTGGAATACTAGTATCAATGTTATTTGGAACAACTACATAACTACTGTTTAATCCAGATAATTCATCATAAGCAGTAACTCCATTTCTTAAAGAAAAATTGCTCCCAATTTGTACTGTCGTTACTGTTTCAAAAGTGATAATGGGACTATCCTTATCAATATTATGAATAGAAATAGAAACTACTTGACTTTCTTTTCCATGAATATCTTTTACACGAATTAAAAATTCTCCATTTGTTAAGACTTCATAAGTATTCGATTCTTGATAATTTTTTCCTCCATCAAAAGAATAAGAGCTTATTTTCCCATCCTCATCTTGGATCGAAATTCTAACATTTTCACTGGTCCAATCCATAGTAGAAATAGTATATCTAGGGTAATCAATTAATGGTCTATTTTTCAATTCTAAATATTCAAAATATCCCAAAATACCAATCATCATAATACTAAATACAATCATTCCTATCAAAATATTCTTTTCTGTTTTATGATTTTTTCTTTCAAATTGATCAATTCCCATTATATCAACTCTCTATTCTGTATCCACTATATCATAAAATATTGAAAAAAGAAATATACAAAAAAGAAGAATTATTTAGCTTCTTCTTGTGCTCTTGTTTCACGAATAACTGTGATTTTAATTGTTCCAGGATATTGCATGGTTGTTTCAATTTTTTCTTTAATATCACGCGCAATCTTATGAGCTGTTAAATCATCCACTTCTTCTGGAATAACAGCAACTCTTAATTCTCTTCCTGCTTGCATAGCAAATGTTTTTTCAACACCAGGAATATCATTTCCTATTGCTTCTAACTGTTCTAATCGTTTGATATAATTTTCTAAGGAATCATTTCTAGCACCAGGGCGTGAAGCAGACAAACTATCTGCAATTGCTACAATAACGGAAATAATACTTGTTGCTTCTGTATCCCCATGGTGAGAAGCAATCGCATTAATAACCGTATCATTTTCCTTATACTTTTTAGCTAAATCAACGCCAATTTCAACATGGCTTCCTTCCATCTCATGGTCAATTGCCTTTCCAATATCATGCAATAATCCAGCACGCTTTGCTAACGTTACATTTTCTCCTAATTCTCCAGCAATTACACCAGATAAATGTGCAACTTCTAAAGAATGTTGTAAAGCATTTTGGCCATAGCTTGTCCTAAAATGTAATTTACCAATAATTTCAATTAATTCTGGATCCATTTTTGTAAGTCCTAATTCAAATAAAGCGTTATTCCCATATTCTATAATCTTAGATTTCATATCTTTACTTACTTTATCATAGACTTCCTCAATCCTCGTTGGATGAACTCTTCCATCTTTCAATAATGTTTCTAGTGTCACTCTAGCAATTTCTCTTCTCAATGGATCAAAACTAGAAAGAACTACAGCTTCCGGTGTATCATCGATAATTAAATCTACTCCTGTGATCGCTTCTAATGTACGAATATTTCTTCCTTCTCTTCCTATAATTCTACCTTTTAAATCATCATTTGGTAAACTTACTACTGTTACCGTTTGTTCATTTGCTGTATCAGCAGCAAATTTTTGCATAGAGGATACTAATAAATCTTTTGCTTTTTTATCTACCTCTAATTTTGCCTCATTTTCTCTTTCTTTGATATAAGAAGCTATTTCTATTGACATCGCTTCTTTCACTTTTGTCATTACTAATTCTTTCGCTTTTTCACGATTTATTCCTGAAATTTCCTGTAATAAATCAAGTTGTTGTTGTTTAATTTCTTCCACTTTCACTTGCTCATCTTGGATTTCTTTTTGTCTTTCGAAAAGTTTATTTTCTCTTTCATCTAGTGTAGATTCACGTTTTTGATATAATTCATCACGTTTATCCATATTTTGTTCACGTTGTATTAATCTTTCTTCTGATTCTTTTAATTCTAACTTTTTTTCTTTAATTTCTTTATCACAGTCTAGTTTTAATTTATGAATTTCCTCTTTTGTTTCTAAAACAGAATCTCTTTTTACTTTTTCAGCATCTTTTTTTGCTTTTTCCATATATGCTTCAATTTTTTTTGATACATTATTTTCTCGCATAGAATTTAAAATAACATTGAAAACAAAACCAACTATTAATCCAATAATGACTAGTAAAATGGAGATCATTATATCCATAACATTTCCTCCATTTCTGTTCTATATGTAAAATTATTGCTTAATCATACATCTATTTATATTGTAAATTTAAATGGAAAATAAGTCAAGGAAAACCAAAATCTTATCAGGATAAACGCATGAAATTTTAAATCATGTGTTTTTTTGTTATAATATAGATAAAGAATAAAAAGTTGGTGAAGT
>CANPVK010000080.1 GCA_947581715.1 uncultured Bacilli bacterium | reverse complement strand
TCTTTTACATAGTTAAAAAAAGCATAAGTTACTCCTAGGGTAATTATTACTATACTGATAAGTGCTAAAATGAGAAATAAATTCTTCTTTTTCGAATTCATCTTAACCACACATTCCTTTCACTCCGCTCAAGGCACACATAGTCATGAAAATAATTATTTTTCAGACTATCTACTCCTCTATTATCATTTTACTTTATCATACCCCCCCCCAACGGATTTGTCAAGAATACAAAATAATTCGTATTGTCAAAAAAAAGAAAGAAAATCATTTCTAAAATTCTTTCTTATCCCTATTTTCATTTAAAATGTTTTGAATTACATATCCCGCAATCATAAAACCTGCTGTTGCTGGCACAAAACTAGTAGAACCTGGAGTCCTATCTTTTGTTTTTATTTTTTCTTCATCACTCCATAACACCGGAATTTTTTTCGTTATTTTTTCATCTGAAATCCATTTTCTTAATATTTTAGCAAGTGGATCATAACTTGTTTTTCTAATATCACTAATTTTTAAACGATTAGGATTCAATTTATTTCCAGTTCCCATGGAAGATATAAAAGAAATATCATGGTTTAAACAATATCGGATGATTTCTTTTTTTGTTGTAATGGTATCACAAGCATCCACTACATAATCTGGTTGGTATTTTTCAAAAATATTAACTATATTATCTTTTTCTAAAAAAATATCTAAAGCTTCTACTTGACATTGGGAATAAATATCCAAAATTCTATCTTTCATTACTTCTACTTTTTTCTTTCCAATCGTAGAATCTAACGCAATAATTTGCCTATTTTTATTGGTGATATCCACCACATCTGAATCGATTATTATGATTTTTTGAATTCCACTTCTAACCAAAGCTTCTACTACATATCCACCTACTCCACCAATTCCTACTACTAATACTTTTTTCTTTTGAATTTCTTGTAGAGCATTCTTTCCTATTATTTTTTCTAATCTCTCAAACATAATACTCCTTTATGATCAAATAAAAAGTCCAGAAGGTCGATATGTCGAACGATAAAACCTGCATTTGTACAGGTGGGTGCTCGTACGCAGCTTTCTAGGATTCCTTTCGCAAAAGCAAAGGCATTCAACACAAGCTACTGGATCGGATGCTCCCGTATCGTTATTATTAGTCGGTTTTATATGTGACAAACTCGATTCCTCTAGACAATTATAGTATACCATATTTTTTTGGTTTTCATACCCTATTTTACTCTATTTGACACATCTTTTTACTTCATCGAAATTTATCGAATCATTTTTCACACAATCTTTTTTTCCCTGCATAAACTACACTAGGTGATAATCATGTATTTTACTAGTGAAGATATGACCATTTATTATGAAAAATATGGAAATCATAAAAGAAATATTATCATTCTACCCGGATGGGGAGAAACGAGAACTACTTTCTCTTATATGATTTCTTTCTTACAAAACTATTTTACGGTTTATATTGTCGATTATCCTGGATTTGGTAATAGTCCCTTCCCTGCTCATGATTTAACGATTTACGACTATACAAGACTTATTTATGACTGGATACAAAAAATGGAAATCAATCATCCAATCTTCATTGGACATTCTTTTGGAGGAAGAATTATTACTGTTTTACTTGGTTATTATCATTATTCCTTTTCCGATATTATTTTAATCGATAGTGCAGGAATTAAACCAAAAAAAACACTCTGGTCTTTCTGTAAAACACTTACCTATAAATTTTTCAAAAAAATCGTATCTGTTTTTCCTAAAAAATACAGAAAACAGTGCCAAGATTATCTTTTCTCCAAGTTTGCTTCTTCCGATTATCAAAACTTAAACTCTTGTATGCGAAAGACTTTTCAAAATATTGTTCAGGAAGACTTAAAACCTTATCTGAAACATATACAAGCTAGAACGTTACTCATTTGGGGAGATCATGATGTAGATACTCCTATTTGCGATGCTTATATCATGAAAAAATATATTCCCAAATCAGAATTAATTGTATTAGAAGGATTCACTCATTTTTCTTATTTAGAAAATCCTAATTTAATCAATCAAATTATTTATGAGCAATTAAAAGATGAGATTTCATTTTAATCTCATCTTATCTTTTATGCCATAAAATTCTTACTGTATAAAATAAAAATACAGCATACATTCCTACATAAATCCAAATCAAACAAGTACTAATTATTCCATCTGTATATTTGTAGATAACACTTGGAATACTTTCTGGAAAATATTTGCTAATAAAGGTACTAATTTCTGCTACCCCTAGATTATCCTTTAAAAACGTTAAGATACGAAAGAAAATATCTAAAGAAGCAATAAAGTATACACTACTATCCAATCTTCTAAAAAAACAAACTCCTGCTACAATTAATACAATTAATAATACTACATCAAAACTCATGATTCTAACCTCTTTCTACCATGTATTCATCATAACATATCTTTTTTAAAAATACAATTCCATTCGTTTTAAAATTTTTAAGACTAATGTAGATACGGATTATATTTGAGTTCTGTTACTAATACTGTATCTGGACCATGTCCTGGATATAATTTTGTTTCTTTTGGATACGTTTTTAATTTTTTTAAACTTTCTTGCATTTCCAAAAAGTTTCCTCCCTCCAAATCACATCTTCCGATACTTCCTTGAAAAATAAAATCTCCCACAAACATGCTCTGTTCTTCCGGAAAGTAAAAACTAATCGAGTCTTGGGAATGACCTGGATTGAAAATGACCTGAAAGGAGAAAGAACCTACCGTTACGAAAGAATCTTTTTTGAATACCTTGTCATCATAACACTTTGTTTGGTAAGTTGAAAGGATTTGGGAAAGCGCACCAATATGATCAAAATGATGGTGTGTCAGTAGTACTCCTTCTACCTTTTTAGCACCTATCTTTTCTTGTATCTTTTCCAAATCTGCTCCGGGATCAATCACTAAACAACGATTCTCTTTGGAAAGAATATAACAGTTTTCTAATAGTTCTCCTACTACTACTTTTTCTACTTGCATCATACTTTTATTTCCTTTTTTTCTTTTTCTTTTCTTTCTTTTTCTAACTTCGAATAGATACATCCACAATAATCTTGGCGATATAATTGATACTTTTGAGATAGTTCGATACTACGTTGATATCCATTTTTCTTTTTAAAATCTGCTGGTAAATAGGATATTTGATATTTTTTGGCCAGAGACAAACCAATTTCATTGATCCAATTACTGTTTTTATAAGGACTAATCGATAAGGTTGTTCCAAAATAATCAAAATGATTTTTTTGTGCTTCCTTTGCAGTTTTTTCTAATCTTAATTGATAACAACGATAACATCTTTCTTCCCCTTCTTTACAGTGTTCCAATCCTTTTACGACTTCATAAAAAGAATTTCTATCATAATCACAATCTAAAAAGAAAATAGGATATTTACTAGGAAAAAGAGAAAGAAATCTTTTTTCTTCTTCTTTTCTTTTGAAATATTCTTCTTCTGGGTCAATATTGGGATTATAATAAAGAATTGTAATTTGAAAGAAAGAATTTAATCTTTCTAATACCGAGCTAGAACAGGGAGCACAACAACTATGCAATAATAAAGTTGGAACATGGTTCTGTTCTTGTTCTTTTTCGATGATTTTTTCCATTTCAATTTGATAATTTTTATTCATTTTTGATCACGTATAATCAATCTTATAGAAATATCAATTAATTTCTTATTGATTGATCCCTTTCTATTTATATTTTTTTATT
>CANPVK010000079.1 GCA_947581715.1 uncultured Bacilli bacterium | reverse complement strand
TTCTTCCAATCTTTGATAGTACTCTTTCATTCCATATTTCATATATCGACTAATTGCTGGTACTGCAATTAATAATAGAATTCCAATTATCACAATTACAGCCATTAATTCTACTAATGTATATCCCCTTTTTTTCATCTTTTCACCTATCCTCAATTTATTTCCTTGAAAGCTAAAAAAATTCTATTTTGTCGAAATTATACCCACCATTTTCCAAAATCATTTCTGATTCTTATTTTATTTTTCTATCTTCATTTTACTTGAAAATCTCTTTTCTGACAAGTCTTTTCTACTATTCTGTAATTTTTATCCAATCCAGCATAAGAAAGAGTCTTTTTGGTAAAATAGACTCTTTCTTATGATAAATAATATTTTTTTAAAATTTCTTTTTCGCTCTTCCATTGATTATCTTCTATTAAATAATGAAAATAGTCTCTTTTCATATCTTGCAATTTGTGAATGCATTTTTCCTTTTTAAAACAATAATCATATAAATATCGTTCTAATAAAAATTTTTGAAAAAGCAAATCTCCTGCTTTCATTTCCTTGCATAACTTTATCCCTAATAAAATCAAAATAAAAAATAGCGTTAAATTTTTTTGTAAACTCATTAATACGAAAACGAAAAAGCAAAAATAACTAAAATAAAAACTTCTTTGTAAACTATGATAGTAAGAAAAAAAAGAAGAAAAAAGAAGTTGGAGTAGTTTTCCCCCATCTAATGGAATAATTGGCAATAAATTAAATACTAAGATAAAAGAATGATAAGTATAAAAATAAGGAGGAACAGTAAAGTGAGTATACCGAATGATTTCTACGAACAAAATCTGTGTAAGTGGTCCCATGATTAATACTAAAAACTCTTTCCATAAATGCGTATTTAAATCATATTTTAATTTGCTGCAACCTCCATAGGGATAAATTTCAATTTTATCTAATTGAAATCCCAATATTTTGCCTGTGAAAAAATGTCCACATTCATGTACTAAGATTAGAATAGTAAAGTAATATAAATTTCTAAAATGACCTGTAAAAAAGCAGAGGAAACAAAAAAGATAAAAAAGTGGATGAAAATAAATTTTATCCCAAATATTCTTGATAATCTAAAAATTCTCCTGCTTTTTGATAATAAAGGTAAATCTCATTACTAATCGATTCTCCTAATAAATTTCCTTTTTCTACATAATCATATATTTTTACATTACTACTATCTACTCCAACATACCATAAATCAATTCCATTTACTTGTTGTATAATAACGGTTTTTCCATAGTTTTCCTTTTCTCCAATAAATACCACAATACCACTTTCTAAAATTGGTACTAAATAATTAGGGCTAACAGTTAATTTTACTCCTTCTTTATATGATTCCTTAGAGGTATAAGTTAATTTTTCAGAAAAAACCGGTTCTGTTATCGGATTTTTCACTTCTGGCACTGGAAATAAATTACCAAAATACTTTTGATAAGTTTTGTTAATTTGGGCAAATGAAAAGTTGACATGATAAACGTTTTTATCAATCCAATTTTTAAAATTCGCATTCACTTTCATCCCACATAAACATAATAGTAGTAAAATACCTGATAATAAAATGCGATTGATAATAGTATTTGAGAAAAATGGTGTCTGGGATTTTTGGTTTTTTATTTTATTCTTATATTTTTGCAAGGATTTATATTCTTCCATATTACTATCACCTATTAATTCTTACGTTACTTTTTTCTTCTTTATACCAAAAATAAAATATAAAAGTAGACCATAACAGACATTGAAAAGAAACGTATTTATAATTTGTGAAAGCAGAAAAGAAAAAGTAATCTTTTCTCCCATCATGAATAAGAAAAAAGATTTGATCACGGGAATTAAAATGATGCAACTACTAAAAAGAAACAGATAGGAAAAAAAATGGAGAGAATATCTTTTTTGAAAGAAAGAAATCCAATAAGTCAGAATCAAGAAGATCAACACTGTTAAACCATAAATTGGTTGAAAGAGGAAATCATAAAAAAGGCAAATTAAATATATAAAAATTTCTTTTTTCTTATTTCCAGCATTTAAAATTAGTAAAAAAAGAATTGTGCTATAGAATAATTCTGGTTGAAAATAAGAAAAAATCGTTGGAAAAAAAGGAAGATAATAAGAAAAAAAGAAATCCAAAAAAAGAGAAATTATCAAAATAAAGTAAATCATGGATTTTCCCTCATTAAAACACTTACATAGCGAATTGTATCATAAGAAATATCTGGTTTTATTTTGGCTATTTGATATAATCCTAAAGAATCTAAGGTAATTTCCTCTATTTTTCCAATATAAATTCCGGCAGGATAAATTCCTCCTAGACCACTAGTATAAACATTGCTTCCTATATTGATTTCTTTTTCTTTCGGAATATAATTTATTTCTAAGATAGACTCTTGTTCCTGATATCCATTTAAAATTCCATGGATGCTTTCTTGCTCCGATAAAATAGAAACAGATACTTTCAATTTATCATTATTAGAGCTTAATAACTCTACAATACTTGAATTTTCATTTGTTTTTATTATTTTACCAATTAATCCATGATTCGATACAACTGCCATATCTACTTGAATTCCTTGTTTTTCTCCTTTATCAATTATCAGAGAATGAAACCAATTGATATCTCTTTTTATAACGGTTGCATTAACTTGTTTATAATTGCTAAAATTTAATTCTAATAATTTTTTTAATTCTTGATTTTCTAATTCTAATTCTTTTTGAATCCCATCGATTAACTCTTGATTAAAATTTTCTCTTTTGGGAAGAAAAATACCTTCTAAAAATATTCCTAAATCATGTATTTTCTTTTCTATATTAAAATAATTATTTTTTCTTGTATAACTAAGAAAAAGAAGAAGTAATAAAAAGATCAATCCTAACATTATCCCTAACTTCTTTCCTAATCTTTTCTTCTTACGATACAATGAAATCACCCCACTTATAGATTCATGATTTTTTCCTCTTCATAAAAACTATAATATTGATCTTCTCCAATAATAATATGATCTAAAATAGGAATTCCATTCACTTTTCCTAATTCCACTAAAGACTCTGTAAAATGGATATCTTCTCTACTAGGAGTAATGTCTCCACTTGGATGATTATGAATACAAATAATTCCTGATGCACTGCATAAATAAGCATGTTTAAATACTTCCCTAGGATGAACTATACTACGGTTTAGTGTTCCCATAAATAATAATTTCCTTTCTATTAATTCTTTTTTTGAATTTACGTATAAGCAATAGAAGTATTCTTGTTTTTTTTCTGTTAATTCATATTTCATGTAATCATAAATATCGCTTGCAGTATGGAATGAAACTTTTAGTAAATTTTTTTGATTGAGATAAATTCTTTTTCCTAATTCAACAACACTTAATAATGTTAGTGCTTGCGCTAACCCAATTCCTTTAATTGTTTGAAGTTTTTCTTTAGTTACTGTTTGAAAATTAGTAATCCCATTCATTTGTTGTATAATTTCTAAGCTCATTTCTTTCACTGATTTGTTCTTTGTTCCATTTTTTAGAATAATTGAAAGTAATTCTTCATTGGATAAATTTTCTACTCCTACTTGTAATAATCTTTCTCTTGGTCTTTCTAATTCTGGCAAATCTTTTACTTTCATTTTAGTCACGTATAATCAATCTTATAGAAATATCAATTAATTTCTTATTGATTGATCCCTTTCTATTTATATTTTTTATTATACATCTAGATGTATAATAAAAATTGCACTGTGGATTTGTTCCTATTTTATTACAGCCAATTTTATG
>CANPVK010000078.1 GCA_947581715.1 uncultured Bacilli bacterium | reverse complement strand
AATGAAGCAATGGTATGTAGTGATATATATACATATCAAGCAAAGTTAGATGAAACAGACCCAACCATCAGTGCCAAGAATGCAGATAATTATATTCAACAAAGTACCAGTGCTAACCCAAGTGATTATTTTAATTTTGGTTTTGGAATTAGTAGTGGAAGTGTAAGTTGTAAATTGCCAAATGGAACTGTGATTACAAATGTAAATCAAATTCCTTTCGGAAGACATGTAATTACTTGTACAGCTACTAGTGGAAGCAATCGTTCTAAATCTGCTTCTGCTACCTTTAGACATCAATATACGGGAACGGTTAGTAGCTATACTTGCTCTAGTGGAACGTTAGTAAATGGTAATCAATGTAGAACGACAGAGACAACGGGATATAATTATAGCTGTAGTAAAGGAAGTTTATATAATAATACACAATGTCGAATTACGAATACTACTTCATATAATTATGATTGTGGTGGGGCTACATTAGAAGGAACAAGATGTAAGCAATATCAAAGTGGAAAGCCACCTACTTTAAGTTGTGCTGGGAAAGGGTCATTAGATTCATCTAATCGTTGTGCTTATACACCTACGAATGGTGCTAGTTCTCACATGGAGTGTTATAATTACTGCCATAGTGTAAGTGGCGGAGGAAGTTATAATCCTCAGAATAGAACTTGTACATGTGATACCAAATATGCAGATCCAACCGTAACTTGTGAGTCTGGTTTTACAGCAAGTGGAACTACTACCTGCTATAAATATGTTTATAGTGATGCTAAAAAAGTATGCCCAAGTGGTTATACAGATAGTGGCAGTACTTGTTATAAATATACTTATGAAAATGCGAATGCATCTTGCCCAGAATCTTACTCTCCAAATGGAAGTAATTGTGCGAGAAGTCATGATGTAGGTGCCACCCCAGTTTATTCTTGCCCAACTCCAGGTATCAATGGGGAAAATGGAGCTACTATTTACGCATCAGCCAATGGAAGCACATGTAGCTTTTAAAAGTAGAAAGGATAATATTTATGATATATAAAAAAATATTTGGTACTGTTTTAGGAATTTCATTTTTACTCATTCTTCTTGCATTTTTCTTTGGTTATCAAGAGTATCGAGAATTACAAGATAAATATCAGAAAATTTTAGAAGAGAATGATTCGAAAGTTCAGCAAAATCGTAATTTTCAATGTGTAAAAATCGATACAACTTATCCTCTTTATCAATTATACGAAATCAATCATTTTCAAGTGGATACGGATGGGGAAGTAGTTTCATCAGAAACACAATATGTTTATGCATATCAAAAAAAAGAAGATTATGAATTAAGCAAAACAAATGAATTTTTAGATGACAAAGTAGAATTTGATGATAAAAATTTAAAAGTAATCAAAAAGGATCAATTAGAACATTTAGAAAATGTGGATGGAGAAATTTTGCATCTTTGGGTGAAAGATTATCTAAAAACATATGAAAGTAATCATTATCAATGCCAAGAAATACCTGATAATGAGTAAAATCAGGAAAAATTGTATTTGAAAAATGCAATTTTTTTCTTTTTTGTTCCAAACTAATATTAGGTGATAGAAAATGAAAAAAATAAAGAATATCATGAATCAAAGATTAATATTTTTAGATTGGATTCTCTATTTTATTTTTTTTCTTCTTCTATTTTCTTTATTTCAAATAATTTTTTTAAAAAGAGAAGATTATAAACAGAAATTAGAAGATTTAACAAATGTGATTGTATATGGCGAAAGTGCACCTCGTGGTAGAATCTATGATAGAAATTATCGTTTATTAGCAGATAATCAAGCAGTATCGGTTATTTTTTATCAAAAAGAAGAAAAAATCACAGTCCAAGAAGAAATTCAATTAGCTTACCAAGTAAGTTCTCATTTGGAGTTAAATACCAATAAATTGAATTTGAGAAATTTGAAAGAATTTTATGTAGCATGTTATCCAGAAGAAGCGAAAAAGAAAATTACAGAAGAGGAATGGAAAAAATTAGAAAGAAGGGAATTAACATTAACAGATATTGAAAATTTAAAAATCGCTAGAATCACAGAAGAAGACTTAAATATTTTTTCCGAGGAAGAAAAGAAAGTTGCTTATTTATATTATTTGATGAATCGAGGTTATTCATATAGTGAAAAAATCATTAAGAATGAAAATGTAACAGATCAAGAATATGCCTATTTTTCAGAAAATAATGATCATTTAAGAGGATTTGATACAAAAGTTACTTGGGAAAGAGTATATCCGTATGGAGATACTTTCAAAAGTATTTTAGGAAATGTTGGTAGTATTCCAAGAGAATATAGTCAAGAATATTTGAACCAAGGATATTCTTTAACGGATATTGTTGGACTTAGTAATATTGAAAAACAATATGAAAAAGAGTTAAGAGGGCAAAAAGCAAAATATCAAAAAATTAGTAATCATAGGATCGTATTAATCGAGGAAGCAAAAAGAGGACAAGATATCGTTTTAAGTGTTGATATAGAATTACAGAAGGAAGTAGATCGAATTATTGATCAAGAATTAATCAAGGCAAAAAAGGAAGCCAATACGAAATACCTAAGTAAAACTTATGTTGTGATTCAGCAACCGGAAACAGGGGAAATATTAGCAATTTCCGGAAGACAAGTACTAAAAAAGAATAGTAGTTATGAAACGTATGACATTACTCCTTATAGTTTAACGGACCCTATGACCCCAGGTTCTGTAATTAAGGGCGCCTCCATGTTAGTGGGATATAATACTGGTGCAATTCAAATTGGCGAATATACAACAGATGAATGCATCAAAATTGCCAATTTACCACCAAAATGTTCTTCCCATCAAATTGGAAGATTAAATGATATCACAGCTTTAGCAGAGTCTAGCAATGTATATCAATTTAAAATAGCAATGAAAGTAGCAGGAGCAGATTATCATTATAATCAACCCTTAACCATAAATGAAGAAGCTTTTGATATTTATCGAAATACATTTTATCAATTTGGTTTAGGAGTAAAAACAGAAATTGATTTACCAGTAGAAAGCTTAGGATATAGTGGCAAAAGTCGAGCGGTGGATTTACTACTCAATTATTCGATAGGACAATATGATAGTTATACCCCAATCCAACTTTCTCAATATATTACGACAATTGCCTCAAATGGAAAGAGACTACAGCCCCATTTGTTAAAAGAAATTCATGCAAACAGTAGTACGAATGAAATAGGAATTCTTTTAGAAGAAAAGAAAGCGAATATTTTAAATATAATTGTTACCAAAGAAGAATATCTAAAGCGAATTCAAGAAGGATTTATTGCGGTAATGGAAGTAGGACTCGGAAAAAGAGTAATGGGAGATAGTCCAAATCCTGCTGGAAAGACAGGGACCAGTGAGAGTTTTATTGATACAGATGGAGATGGTAAAATTGATACGGCAACTACCAGTAATGCTTTTGTTGGATATGCCCCAGCTAATAATCCGAAAATGACTATTACAGTTACTTCTCCGGATGTAGAAGACCCAAATACAGGAATTAGTCATCGTACCTATATGAATCGATTAATTGCTAGAAAAATATCGAATCGTTATTTTGAAATGTTTCCTGAAAGTTGAATCTTTTTCTGATTGAAAAAAAGTAATATATAATCATATGGATTATTTTGAAGGTACGACTATTGTTTATAAATAAATTTTGTTAATCCGTTCTAAATGATTGAATATTGAAAATTTGTATAGTTGTAAATGATGTGAGACCAAAAAAGTAAAAAAATTAAAGTGATATGATATAGTAAAAATGGTAATTAAA
>CANPVK010000077.1 GCA_947581715.1 uncultured Bacilli bacterium | reverse complement strand
TCACCAACTTTTTATTCTTTATCTATATTATAACAAAAAAAACACATGATTTAAAATTTCATGCGTTTATCCTGGAAGAATGATTGAAAAACTAGACAATTCAGAATAGACATGCTATACTGAAAATATCAAAATAGAAAGGCTTTAAGTAAAATACTTGAATCCTTTTTTGGTTTTTAGAAAATCCATATTTTTTAATCTAATATGAATTCTTTTTCATTTTAATTTTTCTAAAAAAACATAAATGACAGTTATCAAAAATGATAGTATATAAAGATTTTTTGTTTATTCTTTAGTTTTTAAGTATTTTACTTAAAAACTAGGTTAGGTATAATGAAAAAGAAAATGATTTATTTTAGTTTATTGATATTATTTATTTTCTTGATATCTACTGCTTACTATTCTTATGCCTTTTTTACCCATCAAATAGAAGAACATGGGAAATTAAATTTGGTAGTAGGAACTTTGGATTATCAATTAGAAAGTAAAGATTTAAAGAATAATCAAATTATAGTATCCGCTAAAGAAACAATAAAAATTCCAATTACAGTAGTTTCACTCAATTCGATTGATTCAAAATATCAACTTTATTATTTGGAAAATCATAGTATAGAAGTTGGTTATTTAAATGGTCAATATAATCCAGCAAAGGGAGTAATTAATGCTAATAGTGAGAGTAATATAGAAGTAGTCATATTAAATAATTCAAATACTGATCAAGTTGTTACGTTTGGTGTAATAGGAGGCTTTAAAACGAATGAACTTATTTTGGATAAAGGTGTTCCCATTCCTGAAATGTCTGCATATGAAATAACGAATTTAGTGCAAAATGGTTCTTTTGAAAATGTTTCAGAGGATCAACTTTCTGCACCACCTTGGATTTTTACAAGTGGAATATTAAATCATGATACTATGAAATATAGAAGCAATTATAATTTATATTGTAATGATACATCAACTACAGCACATTGCTGGAATAAGCAAACAATTTCAATCAATAAAAATGAAGTAGTATATATTAGTGTTATTGCTTATTATATATTGGGTACAGAAGGTGGAGTAGTAGCTATTACTAATACAAGTAGTTTAAAAAGTAGAAGTTTGCCATTTCAAACAGACACTAAAGATAAGTGGATTCGAAATACCTTTATCACAACTACACCAGATTTCATGGATAATTTACAAATTGGTACAAGTGCAGGAAAAACAGGAACTGTTTATATAGATGAAATCATGATTGTTAATTTAACGGAAGTATTTGGTAGTGGTAATGAACCAGATAAAGAGTGGTGTGATAATCATATTGATTATTTTGAAGGTACGACTATTGTTTATAAATAAATTTTTCTTTGTAAGTAATAAAAATATAATGAATGAAAGTTAAAATTTTAAAATAGGAGTAGTAAACTTCTATTTTTTTGTAAGTTCTGATATAATATATTTTATAAAAAATAATATTTAATTGATTTGGAGGCTAGCATGTTAAAGGTAGAACATATTACGAAATATTATGGCAAAAATTTAGCGGTAGATGATTTATCATTTCAAGTAAAAGAAGGAGAAATTTTTGGATTACTAGGAAGTAATGGTGCCGGAAAGACAACTACCTTTCGAATTATTATGGGATTACTAGATAGCAATCAAGGAAATGTAACTTTAAATGGGAAAAAAATCGATTATCATCTAACAGATGAAATTGGCTTTGTAACAGAAGAAAGAAGTTTACTAACCAAACTAACCGTGAAAGAACAGTTAATTTATTATGGTAGATTAAAAGGAATGACAGAAGAAGAGATTCTCAAAAAAATGGATATTTGGTTGAAAAAGTTTGAAATTACAGATTATCGAGATCGAAAAATAAAAGAATTATCCAAAGGAAATCAACAAAAAATTCAATTTATCGCAGCTGTGATTCATGAACCAAAATTATTGATTTTAGATGAACCTTTTACAGGATTAGATCCGATTAATGTACAACAGTTAAAAAATGCTATCTATGAATTGCAGAAAAAAGGATGTTCCATTATTTTTTCTTCTCACCAAATGGAACATATTGAACAGTTTTGTGAAAAGTTATTGATTTTAGTAAAAGGAAAAACTGTTCTAGAAGGATATTTAAAAGATATTAAAGAAGAATATCAAAAGAAAAATATTTTTATTCGTGGAGAGATTGATACAAAATCATTAGAACAAATAGAGGGAGTATTAGAGGTCAGTTTCAATCAAAATGAATATGAAGTAAAAATCACAGATGCCAGTATCGTTCCTCGTGTATTTGAAAAAATATCAAAATCTAAAATCACGAAATTTGTAGTAGAAGAACCTAGTTTAAATGAAATTTTTATTGCGAAAGTAGGTGGTAGCTATGATGCATAAATTTTGGTTTCTAACAGCTACTAGTTTTCAGAAAAAAGTAAAAAGTAAGTGGTTTCTTGTCGTTAATATCGTTTTATTAGTAGCTATTATAGGAATTGTAAATATCGATAGTATCATTAAAGCCTTTGGAGGAGATTTTAATGATACCTATGAAATTTTAGTATTAGATGAAACGAAAGAAGCGTATGATAGTTTTGAAAGAAATATAGAAACGCTAAATACGGCTTTAGACATGGATTATACTTATACCATCCAAGAAGTACAAGAAAAAAGTAGAGAAGAAATGGAAAAAGAAATACAAGGTACTGATAAAGTACTCATTGTTTTAGAAAACTCTCCCGAAGAATATTTAACCGCTAGTATGATTAGTGATTCGTATATTGATACTATGTATTATCAATTTTTATACCAAACTTTATCCAGTACCAAAACAGAAATTGCCTTTCGAAAGACGAATATTGATCCAGTCGAATTAGAAAAAGTAACTTCTAATATTTCAGTAGAAAGAATTCTACTAAATGAAAATCAAAATAGTGAAGAAGAAAATATGGGTATGATTATGGGAACCGTATTTCCTACGGTCATTCTTCCATTCTTTATTTTAGTTATTTTCTTAGTACAAATGATAGGTGCTGAAATCAATGAAGAAAAACAAACTCGTAGTATGGAAGTGATTATTTCTAATGTTAGTCCAAAAGCTCATTTCTTTTCAAAAGTAGTTGCTGCGAATGGATTTGTTTTACTACAAAGCTTTTTATTAATACTATATGCAGGAATTGCCCTTTTCATTAGGAATCAATTAGGAGTGGAAGGGACTTCTAGCATAACAGCAGAATTTAGTAATATTTGGAATTTATTAGTAATCAGTGGATTTACAGAAAAATTAATTTATATTTTACCACTGACTTTAATTTTAATGATTTTATCTTTCCTAACGTATTCTTTAGTAGCAGGAATTTTAGCTTCTATGACCGTTAGTATGGAAGATTATCAACAAATTCAAAGTCCCATCATGATGATTTGTCTAGTGGGATACTATTTAGCAATCATGGCAGGAGTATTTCATGGTAGTATTTTGATTCGTATTTTATCATATGTACCATTTCTATCTTGTTTATTATCACCCGCATTATTAGTAATCGGACAAATTGGAGTAGTGGACGTTTTGATTTCTTGTATCATTCTATGTATTTTTAATTACTTCTTAATTCGTTATGGATTAAAGATTTATAAAATAGGAATTTTAAATTATTCAACAGATAAAATATGGAAGAAAGTATTTCAAGCAGTGAAGATGAAAGAAGAGTAATCTTCTTTTTTTTGAAAAAATGAACATGGTATTAAATAATTTATGTTTTTATTCCATGTTCATAAAATTAAGAACAGGATAAACGCATGAAATTTTAAATCATGTGTTTTTTTTGTTATAATATAGATAAAGAATAAAAAGTTGGTGAAG
>CANPVK010000076.1 GCA_947581715.1 uncultured Bacilli bacterium | reverse complement strand
TTTATCTTTATTGGTTACTAATTATTAAAATCGGGATTTCCATTCGGGATTTCCTAACTTAAATTAACCTATTTTTTCCAAGAATGAAACAAATGAATCATTTTTTCTTTCCCTCTAACAATATTACCTAGCTTTTCCATCCAATCCATTAACATAATCATTTTGACAACTGAGTTGTAAATAATAAAGTCTTGTTTTTAATTCTTGTTCCAAAATATCTATTTTTTTATTCATTAAATCAGCTTCTTCTGCTTCTAGATGTTTACGATATTTATTCAATAATTCTGTTCTTAATTTATTAATCTCATTTAATCCTTCGTGATATGCCATTCCCGAATCATCATCTGTTTCAAAAATTATATTTAATAATTGAAGTAACTTTCGAAACTTTAAATCTAACTTTTTTTTAGCAACTTTTTGAGCCAAAGATGGATTAATAATTACTATTTTATTTACATGAATTGCATCTGCAATCGTCATCCCTTTTTTAGGAGAAAAATCATACCCTTCCATTTTATCATATTCAAAATAAGTAATGGTTTTATTATTTTTTTCTTTTACTACAAAGTACTTTTGATTCACCATAAACTATCACCTACTTTTCTAACAAATCAGGTCTTCTTTCTCTAGTTCTATTATATCGCGAATTTTTGCGAAATTCATCTATTTTTTCATGATTTCCAGATAAAAGCACCTCTGGTACTCTCATCCCCCTAAATTCCTCTGGCTTCGTATAAGTTTCATAATCTAACAATTGATCATTAAAACTATCTATCAAATGACTTTCTTCTTCAATTACTCCAGGAATTAATCGAACAATAGAATCAGTTAAAACCATAGCTGGAATTTCTCCTCCCGTTAAAACATAATCGCCAATTGAAAGCTCTATATCAACAATTTTTCGAATCCTTTCATCAAATCCTTCATAATGCCCACATAATAAAATTAAATGTTTTTCTTTTGATAAATCATAAGCTGTCTTCTGTTCAAATTTTTTTCCATCAGGAGTAAGCATAATTACTATACTATTCTCTGTTCTAATCGATTCAATACAATCATAAATAGGTTGACACATCAATACCATCCCATTTCCGCCACCATAGGGAGTATCATCTACTTTATGATGAATATCTTTAGAGAAATCACGAAAATTAATGATATTAATTTCTACTAATTTTTGGTCAATCGCTCTTTTGATAATGGATTCTTGGAAAACAGAAGTAAACATTTCTGGAAACAAAGTTAAAATATCAATTTTCATTCAAACATCCCCTTAATAGGAGTTACTATCATTTCTTTTTTTACTAAATCAACAGATGCAATAAATTCCTTTTGATAAGGAATAAATATTTCTTTTTGAGAATCAAATATCACAAAAAATTTATTATGACCAGAATCACGAATAGCAGTTACAACCCCTTTGTCTACTCCTTCAACCAATACTTTTAATCCTATGAAATCACTCTCTAGAAATTCTCCTTCTTCCAATTTTAAATCTTCTTTTTTTACATAAACATATAAGCCTTTAAATCGTAAAACTTCATTAATATCAGTATAACCTTTCATCGTAATCATTTCGAAATTTTTATGATGACGATAAGTAGAAATGACTTCTCTTTCTTTTTTTCTACCAATATAAATAGGCATACCACTTACAAAAACTTTTTCTTTTTTAGAAAAATCAGAAAGAATTCTAATTTCTCCTTTAATACCATGTGTATTGACAATTTTTCCAACATAAATAAATTCTTCCATTACTTTCTCCTATTTAATTCATATAATAAAATACTAGTAGCAATACTTACATTTAAACTTTCCACATCTTTATCCATTTGAATATAAATAAATTTATCACACAAATCTAAAACATCTTCACTAACTCCACTACCTTCATTTCCCATAATTAAAGCATATTCTTCTTTGTCATGATTCGTTAAAGTACGAATATCTTCTCCACCACTTACTTTTGTTCCATAAATTGGTATTCCTTTTTCTCTTAATTCTAAAATAACTTCCTTTAAATTTCGAAAAAGAATTTGAATATGAAAAGCCATCCCCTGTGTTGCTCGAATCACCTTAGGATTATATAAATCTACTGTTGCATCTCCTAAAATAATAGTATCAACTCCAAATGCTTTACTGCTACGAATGATTGTTCCTAAATTTCCTGGATTTTGAATTCGATCCAGTAGTAACAATTTCTTTCCCAATTCTTGATTTTCCTCTTTTTTCTTGCAAATTCCCACAATATAACTAGGTGTTTCCAAAGTAGAAATTTTAGCTAAAATTTGGGGAGTTACATAGGTAATAGGAACCTCCAACATAGCAGAAGAATTTTCTTCTAATAAAATTTCTTCTAATAAACCACTATGATAAGCCTCCATAACTAAATGCTCACCCTCTACTAAAAATTCTTGATAAAAATCACGATATTTCTTCTCTTTCAACTTAATACATTTTTTTATTTTTGGATTTTCAAAACTCGTAATTAACATAAGTCCTCCTAGTAATCTTTCATCATTTTCCTAATTTCACGATAATTTGGATAATTTTCTTCTACTACATTCCAAAAACGATTAGAATGATTCATTTCAATAAAATGAGAAAGTTCATGAACAATAACATAATCTAAACAAGAGATATCTTTTTTAATAAGTTCCAAATTCAAAGTAACTCGCTTTAATTTAAAATTACATACTCCCCAACGAGAAGTCATTTGACGAATGGTTAGAGAAGGATAAGGAATCTCTCTACTAAATCGGTGATACCAATAATTTAATCTTTCCAAAAATAATTCTGATGCCTGTTTTTTTAACCACTTTTCCAAATCAAAATGTTCAGGAATAAATATTTTATTTTCCCCTAAAGTAACTTTTTTTAAATTAATTCGAACTAAATCATATTTTTTTCCAAGATAATAAAAATCTTTTTTTAACTCCTGCTTATAAACCTGTTTTTGGTACATATTAAAAATAGCTTTTTCATTTTCTATTAGAATATTTCTTATCTTTTTATCACTAACAAATGAAGAAGTAGTAACATAAATTTTAAGATCATCTTTTACCCTCAAATAAGTATTTTTATTACCATTTTTTTTAGTTATTACTACTTCTAATCTCTTTCCATCTACTAAAAAATCCATGCTTTCATCACTAACTCTTATTCTATCATGGAATATGAAAAAATACTACAGTTTGTATAAAAAATAAAGTTTCTCCCCACAATATAATTGAAAGGAGAAAATATATGAATATTGATATCAGAAGTCATATCATTAACAATTTTAAAGGAGACAACATTAATACACTAAGAGAAGCAATTGAAGAAAGCATCAAAAATAATGATGAAATTACTTTACCTGGAATGGGAGTATTTTTTGAATTAGTTTGGCAAAAAGCGGATGAAGAAACCAGAAATAAAATTTTAAATATTTTAGAAAGCTGCGTAAAAGATAACCAATAAGTTATCTTTTTATATATAAAACAATAAAAGAAAACAAATTCATTTAAAATAAATTATGATCTTTTATTTCTCAATCAATAATTATATCTCCCAAAATCAAATAATAGATTTATAAATTTGTTACCAATTTGTTACCAATAACTTCAATAATTACTGGTATTTTACTTCAAACAAAGTTTAAAGAAAAAGAAAAAGTAGAGTAATTTTACCCTACTATTCTCTATTAATATCCTTATTTGATAAGGATTTTTCTAATCTGGTGCCCTGTTAGGGATTCGAACCCCAGACCGATGCCTTAGAAGGGCATTGCTCTATCCAGCTGAGCTAACAGAGCGTTTACTCAAATGAACACTTAAAGTATATAATTTTTTTTTTATTTTGTCAACACCTTCTATTCTTAATTCAGGATAAACGCATGAAAATTTAAATCATGTGTTTTTCTTTAACAATAGAGCAATATCTTTAGTATTAAGAAGTT
>CANPVK010000075.1 GCA_947581715.1 uncultured Bacilli bacterium | reverse complement strand
AATAAAAGAATGGAGGAATGTAAATTGAAAAAATATAAAAGATATTTTTTAACTAGTGAATCTGTAACAGAAGGACATCCTGATAAGGTATGTGATTTTATATCAGATTCAATTTTAGATGCTTGTTTAGAACAAGATAGAGAGTCAAGAGTTGCAGTAGAAACTCTTATATCAAAAAATAAAGTTGTGGTTGCAGGAGAGATAACATCAAATGCTACAATAGATATTGAAAAAATAGTGAGAGAAAAATTAAAAGAAGTAGGATATACAGATGAGGAAACAAGTATGGATTATAGAACTTGTTCTGTTGATGTAAATATTATGAAACAAAGTAATGATATAGCAATTGGAGTTGATAACGGAGGTGCAGGTGATCAAGGAATAATGTTTGGTTATGCCACAGATGAATCAGAAGATTATATGCCTTATCCGATAAGTGTTGCTCATAAATTATCAAAGAAATTGGCTGAAGTTAGAAAAAATGGAGAATTACCTTATTTAAAATCAGATGGAAAAGTACAAGTAACAGTAGAGTATGTAAATGAAATGCCAATAAGAATTGATACAATTTTAATTTCTGCACAGCATTCAGATAATACAGATATTGAAACATTGAAAAAGGATTTAATAGAAAAGGTAGTATTTCCAGTTGTAGATTCAGATATGATAGATGTAGAAACAAAATTTTATATTAACCCAACAGGAAGATTCGTAATAGGAGGAGCAGTAGCTGATACTGGATTAACTGGAAGAAAAATAATTGTTGATACTTATGGTGGTATTGCAAGACACGGAGGAGGAGCATTTTCAGGAAAAGATGGGACAAAAGTTGATAGATCAGCATCATATATGTTAAGACATATTGCAAAAAATGTTGTTGCAAATGGATTAGCAAGAAAATGTGAAATACAAATGTCTTATGGGATTGGAATAGAAGAACCATTATCAATTTATATAGATTGTTTTGGAACAAACAGAGTTCCTGAAGGTTTAATTATAAAAATAATTAAAGAAAGATTTGATTTAACACCAAAAGGAATTATTGATTACTTAAAATTAAAAGAGCCAATATTTTCAAAAACTACTAATTATGGTCATTTTGGTAGAGATGGATTTGCTTGGGAAAAAATTATCCAAATATAAAATAAAAAGGAAGGAAAATTTGAAAATGAAAGAAAATAAAAAAGTATTGAAATTTAAAGAAGAAGAATTATTTTTAGAAGTGAGCCAATATAGAAATAATGGAAATTTAGCAATATTGGCTTATACAAAAGAAGAGCCATATGGAAATATTACGATTAATTTATCAGGTTTTTCTGTTGATAAAGGTGAAGGGTTTATTGATGCTTTGACAAAAGATTCAGGACTTGAAAAGAAGCTCATTAAAGAAGGAATTATAAAAGAAGTAATGACAACAGTTAATTATAATATGGGAAAATATGATTTTGTTATATTTGATATGGAAAAATTAAAAGAATATGATCCAGTTGGAGTAAAAGAATACCAAAAAGAAAATGAAGAAGAATTTGAATAAGACTTGTAAATAAGACTATGTAGAGTTACAATAACAGCCAATATAAAAGGAGGCTTTGTATGAATAATAGTGACTTACACAAAAATACAATTGATTTAATAGGAAAAAAATTCGGCAAGTTATCAGTAGTAGAGTTAGATCATAAAAAAACAGTTAAGTATAAAAACGGAAGACATAGAACTACATACTTTTGGAAATGTAAGTGTGATTGTGGAAATGAAGTAATAAGATCAGGAAATAGTTTAAGGGCAGGTTATACAAAAAGTTGTGGATGTAACCAATTAGAAAAGAAAAAAGAAAATATAAATATGAAAAAAATGTTACAGATAAAAACTAATACTAACAAAATAGATTTAACGAATAGGATTTTTGGAAAATTGTTAGTTTTGGGATTAGATCATAAAAAGGAAGTTATCAATAAAAATGGTAAGAAAAAGACTTATTACTATTGGAAATGTGCTTGTGAATGTGGAAACGAAGTAATTCGATCAGGTGAAAGTTTAAGAAGAGGAGCTACAAAAAGTTGTGGATGTTATAAGTTTTATCAACAAATGTTAACTAATGAAAAGAAAAAATATTATAATAATATAAAAGAAAATGTAGAAGAATTTGAATATGACTTGTAAAAAGTATGTTGTAGAGTTACAATAGCCAACAACTTTTTACATAGTCTTTTTTTATGGAAGGAGAACTATATAAAATGTATATTTTAATACTAATAGGAGTAGCAATGTTAAGCTCATTTTTAACATTATTTCTGCATTGTGCAGTAATTTTAGGAAAGGAAAGTGATAAAAAATGGGAGGAAGAGCAGATTTCGAAGAAAGAAGAGAAAAAAGAATAGAAAGGTATAATGAACTTTCTAAAAAAGCAAAGGAAAGATCACGAGAGTATAGTAATTCAAATGCAAATCGAATTTTGGAGATGACACCTGGACAACCAATAATTATTGGGCATCATTCAGAAAAAAGACACAGGCGATTAATAGAAAAAGCAAATAATGATATTAGAAAATCAATAGAGTATGATGACAAAAGTAATTATTATTCTGATAGAGCAGAATCAGCAAAAAATAGTAAAGTAATTTATAATGATGATCCAAATGCTATCAATAAATTAAAAGAAAAATTAGAAAGATTAGAAAATGAAAGAGCTAGTATAAAAGCTAGGGAGCACAGTAGTTGGGAGCTTACTAATATAGGAGCAAATATAAGAGAAACAAAATTAAGAATAAAAAGACTAGAAGAACAAGAAACATTAGTATTTCCAGACAGGGAATTTAAAGGTGGAAAAGCTATTCATAATAAAGAAATCAATAGAATTCAATTATTATTTGATGATATACCAAGTGTAGATATTAGAAACGAATTAAAACATAATGGCTTTCATTGGTCACGAACAGAAGGAGCGTGGCAACGAGAATTTAATAAAAGAACAATATATGTAACAAATTCTTTGATTGAAGATGTGCTAAATAAAGAGAATGTAAATCAAGAGGAGGAGGAAGAAGAATTTGACTAGAATGCAACTATTTAAAGAAATGTATGAAATTGTATGTCATAATTTACTTTGCTATTCTCAAGATTATTTAATGAGTAAACCTAAAGCAGGATATAGCAAACAATGGAAAAAAGAAAGTGAAAAAGTAAAACTATTACGAGAAATAATTTCAGAAGAAAAGCAAACAGAAAAAATTAAAAATAATTCTGAAGTTGAAGAAACAGAAGAATTAGAGTGATTTTTAGGCGTAAAACTACTCTAATTAAAAAATAAAAAGCCACAAAATCGATTCTCGTGCGAGAGAATTTTAGGAGGAAAAGAAAAAAGTGTTACAACTAAGAATAGATATAGTCAATAAAAAACAATATGAAGAATCAGATGTATATAAAGAAATAAAAATACTAATTCCGAGAGATTTTCAAGAATTACAAAAAGACTTTCAATATCTAGATTTAAATTATAACAATTTATCAATTCAAGATACCCATATTATAGATTGTGAATTTATAGATAAAGAAGATCCTGAATTTTCATCAGAGCTTTCATCAGAAATTAATAATCTTATAGATAAAGCTAGTGATTCAGGATATACAACACCACTTCAAGATATAATAAAATTTTATGGAGTTGTAAGAAATTTTGAAAATGAAGATAAAAGAAAACTTTTAGCAATACTTGAATCTAATAGAACAAATATTAATACATTAAAAAATGCAATAATTTATTCACAAAATATTGATTGCTTTGAATTAATAGAAGTTGATGATAAAGAAGAACTGGCTAGATATTTAGTACATAATGGAGAAATTGATTACGATGATTTAATGGATTATGCTGATATGGAGAGGCTTGGAAAAGATTATGCTAGAGATAAGAATATGAAAGAAACTCAACAAGGATTTTTAAGTCAAAATTGTGATTTTAAATATAACTATATACAAGAAGAGGAGGATGAATTCGAATAATGAAAAAAGTTTTTATATCAGATATAAGAGAAGATTTGTATGATGCATATTTAGATACAGAATATAGGGAGGCATTGGCTAATAGTTTAATGAATTTAAAAATGTT
>CANPVK010000074.1 GCA_947581715.1 uncultured Bacilli bacterium | reverse complement strand
CGTATGGAATGGGCAAGTGAATTTTTTGATTTTTATAATCTTCCAACATTAACTCCAGAAGAAGTAGTAAAAGGAATGGGAAAAGGATATACACAAGCAGATTTACCAAGAGATATAAGTGAAAGATTTGCATATATGACAGCACTAATAACAGCAGATAAAACACAAGTAGAGGCTTGTAGAGAATTTATAAGGAAATATTGTGATCCAGAATATCTTTCAATTTATGACATATATTGGGCAGGAAATGATGAAAGAAAAATGGAACTAATATCAGAATTACAAGAAATGGCACTATCTATACATACAGCAGATGAATCAAAACAATATGCTGAAGAAGGAGCTAATGCTTATACTGACATAGGTCAAATGTATAGTAGTTATTTAGCAAGAGAAAGCACTAAAAAAAGAGGGGAAGATAATGAAAGAAATTGAATATAGTGAAGCAGCAACACAAGTATTAGATATATTAAATTACACAAGACAAGAAGATGTAAAAAGAATTCCGCAAAGTTTTATTAAATTTTTAAATAGTATTTCAAATAAACAGGATATACCCAAATTTAATCACGAGTATCCAATAAGTGCATTAAACCTAACAAAGGAAACTAGAGAACTTTTAGGTTTTATATATATTACTTGGTGGTGTGATGAAAGTGAAAGAAAAAAATATAAAAATATAATACACTATAATAATATAAAACCAGAAAGGGGTAAGGTATAATGATAAACAAAGAATTAATTGAATTGCAAAAGGGATGCAATGCTACTTGTGTTGTAATTCAAAATGAAGATATAAAGGAACTAGAATCAAGTATTTTAGTTAATTCAACTTACAATACAAATGATTTGATTAAAATTTTTAAAGAAGATATAAATAGTAAAAAATATGATTATTTTGTAATAGAAGAAATTGATAAAATAAATTCAGATGAGCAAGATAAATACTACCAGATTATCAAAGATAGAGAATTTTGTGGATATAGATTACCAGAAGATATAATTATTGTTCTTACTGTAAAAAGTAAAGAAACTTTAAAGAATATATCACAGAAACTTTATAATCTTTGTGTAGTTGCTTTTTAAGTATTGAAGAAAGGGAGTGCCATGAATGGATGCTAGTATGATTTATGATATTAAAAGAAAAATGCTAACGAAGTATCCTAGATTTGGAAGTGAAATAGCAAAAGTGAATATTGAATTCAACGATGATTTACCCTTTCATACAGCAGCAACTGATGGACAAAATATTTATATTGATCCAAATTATTTTGCAAGTTTAAGTGAAAGTGATAGATTATTTACAATAGCACACGAAATAATGCATATTAAATTTATGCACGTTTTTAGATTAAAAGATAAAGAGGGAAAAACAAGGAATCCGGAATTGTGGAATATAGCAACAGATGCTATTATAAATGCAAATCTAGAAAGAGATGGTTTTACAATCAAAGATGAATATATAAATATACAAGAGGCATTAAATTATTCAGCAGAAGAATTTTATCAAATTTTATTACAAGAAAGAGAAAAGAAAAAACAAGAGCAACAACAAAAACAAAGTGGTGATGATCATAATTTATGGGAAGAAGCATTTAAAAAAAGAGAACAAAATAAAAAGCAAAGTGGAGAAAAACAAGGAGTTAAAATAGATTCAAAGAAAGAACAGATTTCAGTAGAGGAACAAGGAATTGGAATTGATGAAAAAGATGAATTCACAGAAAATAGAGTAGAAAAAAGAGAGAAGTTTAAAGCAAGACGTGAAAAAACAGAGCAAGAAATAAAAACAGGTAAAGCAATAAAATTAGGGAACATAGGAAAAAGCAAAGAAGAAATTGATTGGAAAGTTCTAATACGAAGGGAAGTAGAAAAAACTGAAACAATATGGAGCCAAAGGAAATCAATTGCAGAAAATAATTATGCTTATAGATTAGAAGAAAATGACATTGAAGATGATACTGAAACAGAAATTATGATTGACGTTTCTGGATCTGTACAATTAGATTTAGTTAAGGCTTTTTTAAGACAAATAAAACCATTATTAAAGCAATCTAAATTAAGAGTAGGATGCTTCAATGAAAAATTTTGGGGATTTGTGGATATTAAAAATGTAAGAGATATAGATAATTTTGCTGTACCCGATGGTGCAAGAGGAGCGTCTAGCTGGACAGAAGATTGGGATTTAGCGGTAAGAAGTTTCACTAAAAAAAGAGAGATAAACAAAATAGTATTTACTGATGGCTATCCTTGTCCTGGTACAATGCCAAAAGATGATTTGAAAAAAGAAAATGTCATTTGGCTTGTATATGGGAATAAGTCTTTTAAACCATGTTGTGGTAAAGTTATAAATATTACAGAAAGGCAACTAGAACAATTACATTTAATCAATACAGACTTTTCAAGGGAAGATATAATTAGATAAAATATTTGATAGGTAATAATTTAAGTTAAAAAATGCATATCAAAACTCTTAAAAAATGTATACTAAAATCATTAAAAAATGTATATTTAATATTGAAATTGATGAATGGAATATAATTCCTGAAGTTTGGGATGATGTTAGAAGAAAATGCAGGAGAAAAAGAACTTATTGAAAGCAGAATTACTATTGATGATTATTTAGATGTATTGAATAGACTTCATATAATAGAAAATCAAGATGCATATAGTGAAAATTATAGATCTCCTGATAGAATAGGAAAATCTGCTAAAAGACATTTTACTGATCCATCACTAGCTTGTGCTAGTTTAGATTTAACTAAAGATAAATTAGTTAATGATTTAAAAACATTTGGATTTATGTTTGAGGCTTTGGTTGAAAGAGATTTAAAAATATATATGGATTACTTAGATGGAAAACTATTTCATTTTAGAGATAATGTAACAGGATTAGAGGTTGATTCAATTTTAGAATTTAATGATGGAGAATATGCAGCAGTTGAAATAAAATTAGGATATCACCAAGTTGAAGAAGCTAAAAAGAATTTAATAAATTTTAGTAATAATATGGTGAAGAAAGCAAAGTTTATGTGTGTTATAGTTGGATATACAGATATTATTGCAAAAGATCCTGAAACAGGCATATATATTGTTCCAATAACAGCATTAAAACCATAGATAAAATATGAAGGTAATGTAAATGTGATATACTAATCTACAATAATGAATAAAAGGGGGAAAATGTGCATGAAAAAGAAAACAAAAATAATACTTTTTGTCATTGCTATTTTGGTAATAGTATGTATAGTAGCAATAGCAATTATGCTTACATCTGACTTAAAACAAGAAGAAAAATTAGGAGAGGAGCTAGATTCATTATATGCTTTATTAAATAACTATCCACTTGATTATGAATCTTTGGACAAAAAAATATCTACAATTATCACTACAGATGATTGTGCAAAAGTAGAAAAAGCTATAAAAGATTATTCTAGAGATTTCGTAAACTATATGAAACAATTTGACACTTTAATAAATGATCAAACTTTAATAAATGCAGTAAACATTGAGAATATCAAGGAAGATGGTCCAGACTTTATTAATACAAAAAAGAAATTAAGCGAAGCTAAAACCTCTGCAGAAACAATTTCAACTAATTTCTCTAATTATCTTACAGAAGAAGTTGCACTATCTTATATAAAAGATATTGAATTAGATGAATATTATACAGATATTTATAAACAATATGTACTTGGAGATAATTTATCTGAAATGGAATCTGCTAGAGATAAAATTGTAAAAAATTTAAATGATGTTAAAGCTTTGATAGAAAATGAAGAAGAAACTATTAATTTCCTTGTTGCAAACAAAGGAAGTTGGGAAATTGAAAATGATCAGTTAGCATTTTATTCAGAATCATTAAACAACCAATATAACGAGATAGTAGCAAAAATAAAAGAGTTGGAAAATAAATAAATATGAACAGATTAGTTTGATATAAATGAGCAAGTGATAGAATAAAAAAATATTGACATTATGTCAGAAGTATTATATTATACTACTGACACTATATCAAAGAAAGGATGACTAATTTTGAATACTTTATATTTTGATTGCTCAAGTGGAATTAGTGGCAACATGGTACTTGGAGCTTTATTAGAAATCATCGAAGATGAAAATTACTTATTAGAAGAATTAAAAAAACTAAATATAAATGGATATAAAATTGAAATATCTAAAAAAGTAAAAAATGGAATAACAGGAACTTATGTAGAGGTGGCGGTTGATGGAAAAGATGAATATGGACATATCCATCATTTAGAAGAACACGAACACCATCACCATAATCATGAAAATGGTCATGCTCATGAGCACCATCATCACGAACATAGAAATTTAAAAGATGTAAATGAAATTATTGATAATAGTTCTTTAAAAGAAGATGTAAAAGA
>CANPVK010000073.1 GCA_947581715.1 uncultured Bacilli bacterium | reverse complement strand
GTCCCTTTTTCTGATATTACTCCTACGCGATCTCCATCTCCATCGAAAGCAATTCCAATATCAGCATGTAACTCTAATACTTTTTGTTTTAAAACCGTTAAATTCTCTTCTACACAAGGGTCTGGGTGATGATTGGGAAAAGTAGGATCACTTTCTCCAAATAAAACCGTTACATCAAGATTTGTCTTGTCGTAAATTTCTTTTGCAAAAAAGGAGGTGGTTCCATTCCCACAATCGATAATAACTTTTAAAGGACGATTGGGCTGAATCGAAACACAATCTAATAAGTATTGTTCATATTGCTCCTTAATATCATAAAAAGTAATTTTTCCTTCTAGTGAATCATAATTTCCAGCTAATAAAAACTGAAAGAATTCTTGAATCATCTCTCCCCTAGCATTACCACTTTCATCAAAAGAAAACTTAAAACCATTCTCATCTTTCGGATTATGACTAGCAGTTACCATAACGCCAGCAGGAGTTTTAGTTTGGATACAAGCATAATAATACATAGGAGTTGTTACTAAACCTAAATAAATAATTTCAATACCAGTTTCTTTCACTCCCGCAAGTAAAGCATTCACTAAACAATCACTCGATAAACGATTATCATGTCCAATCACACATTTTGTTTGATGAAATTTTTTAATATAAGTTCCAAATGCCTTTCCAAATGTATAAGCAACATCTTCATTCAAATCGGTAGGATAAGCCCCTCTTACATCATATTCTCGAAAAATATTCGGATTGATATTTTTTGTTAGTTCCATATAATAACCTCTTTTCTGCTTTTTGATTATCTCTATTTCTATTTTACCATGATTTCTGTATTTTTTCGAAAGAAAAGAGAAAAAAGAAAAGAAAAAAGAGAAAATTCTCTTCCGAAACATTAGATAGATAGCATTTTCTCTTTTACATATATTTTTCCATAGATTTCATCATTTGATTAATTTGTTTTTGACTTGGTTTTCTTCCCATTTGCATCATAAGAGCTTTAATCATTTCTTCATTAATTGGTGGATTTTTCTTCAAATATTTCATCATATATTTACGAGCAATAAAAAATCCTATTATTGCTCCTACTAATAATAATCCTATTACCTTTAGGATATCCCATAGCATTTGCATCTTCTCATCTCCTGACTATATTTTACTCGAAGTTCCCATTTTAGACAAGCATTTTCATTTCATTTATCCAAAAATAGTCTTGATTCGCAAAATCACATACAAAATATTCATCCCCTAAATTACCGATTACCCCAAAAAAAGAAGAATAATTTTTATTTGCCGTAATAAAAATATAAGCATTTTTAATAGTAAGAATACTCACTTCATCTTTATATAAATTATTAATAATATGTTCCTGATGATTTTTGGTATAAATCATTTCTTGATGAAATTGAATATAAATTTCCCGATCCAGTTTCTCTTTTTCAATTCGTTCTGTTAATTGATGAAACAAATTAAAACCATAATCCATCTCATGTCTTTTCATATAATATAGATGTTTCAAAACATGAAAAAGACTATTGGGACTTTCTCGATATAAATTGACAAATTCTCGTTTCATACGAAAGATATAAAATGTTCTCATTTCCATCACCAAGAACATCATAATAAAAGATAAGAAAAAACATTGTCGAATTTTCTTATCTTAATAAGGTTTCTATTTTTTCTACAATTTTCTCTTTCGTAAAACCAAATTCGGCTAGTACTTCTTCTTTTTCTCCACTATAGCCAAATTGATCCACAGTAATTAAGTAATTTTGATTGGAAACATATTGATTCCAAGAATAAGAAGAGGAAGCTTCTATCACAAATACTTTAACTCCTGTAGGTAGAAGTTCTTGTTGATAAGAAGGTTTTTGTTTTTGGAATAATTCCATACAAGGCATACTGATGACTCGAATTTGATATCCCTTTTGTTCCAAGGCTAAAGCTACTTCTAAAGCTAAATCTAATTCCTCTCCACTAGCAATCAAAATGGCACTTAATTGATTGGCTTCTTTTTTGACGATATAAGCACCTTTACTAACATCGTTAATACTAGTGTTGGTTTTTACTTTGGTACGATTTCTTCCTAATAAAATGGCACTAGGTCCTTGTTTTTTAGAAGCTACTACTTTATAGGTACCAATCATTTCATTCGCATCTGCAGGACGATAAACTTCTAAGTTTGGCGTAGCTCGTAAAGAGACTAGTTGTTCAATTGGTTGATGAGTCGGACCATCTTTTCCTACACTAATAGAATCATGAGAAAATAGATAGATATTCGCTAAATTCATTTGGCAAGCTAAACGTAAAGAGGGTTTCAAAAAATCAGAAAAAGCAAGGTAAGTAGAACCAAAATTACGAATTCCGGATAAACTAATTCCATTCATAATAGCACCCATAGCATGTTCTCTTACACCATAATTCAGATTACGTCCTAAACGATTTTCAGAAGAATAATCAGTTTCTTGATCCAATCGAGTCAAAACGGAAGAACTTAAATCAGCACTACCTCCTAAGAAAAAAGGATTATTTTCCGCCAAAGAATTTAAAATTTTATGCGAAGATTCTCGTAAACTTTCCGTCTCGTCTTGAGAGACTTCATAATGAATGTTAAGATGATCTAATGATAAATCATTTTCTTTCATTTTTACTAATTGTTGTTTCGTATCATCATCTAAACTTTCCACATAAGCTTGCCAATTTTCATATTCTTTCTTCATCCTATTTTGAATCATGGCTTGCATTTCTTCTTTTGCTTCACTACTAACTGTAAATGGAATATCTCGAATATTTAATTTGTTTTTAATAGAAGTGATATCTTCTTCTGTTAAAGGAGTTCCATGTACTTGATTGCTTCCCTCCCATTGAGAGTATTTTCCAATCGTTGTATTCACAATAATGAAAGTAGGAAGATTAGAACTTTTTGCTTTGGTAATGGCATTATCTAAAGCTACGAAGTCTTCACCATCTACCGTAATAGTATTCCAATTTAAAGATTGAAAATATTTTTCCAAATCAACGGTATAAGTTTGACTAACTTTTCCATCTAATGAAATCTTATTGGAATCATATAATACAATAAGTTGATTTAATTTTAAAGTTCCAGCAAGAGAGAAAGCTTCATAACTAGAGCCTTCCATCAAATCACCATCACTACAAAGTACATAAGTATAATAATGAAAAAGATTTTTATTTTTTTTCTGATAATACTCTCGCAAATAAGCTTCGGCAATGGCCATTCCTACAGCGCTACTAACCCCTTCTCCCAAAGGTCCTGTCGACATCTCTACTCCTTCTGTAATTCCATATTCTGGATGTCCTGGAGTTTTGGAATGAATTTTACGGAAAGCTTTTAAATCCTCTAATTCTAACGGAAATCCCGCCATATATAACGTAGCATATAATAAACTAGAAGCATGACCAGCAGATAAGATAAAACGATCACGATTTAACCATTTACTATCTTCTGGTTGAATCCTTAAATGTTTAGCATATAACGTATATAAAATAGGAGCAGCACCTAAACAAATTCCCGGATGCCCACTATTTGCTTCATGAATCATATCAATACTTAATGCACGTAAATTATCTACAATTTTACTTTCTGTACTATCTACCTGTTCTTTTGGTTTTAAAAACATGATTACTCCTCCTAGAGAAAGAAAAGATGTAATTATACATCTTCTTCATCAAATAAATTTTCTAATTCTTCTTTCTTTTCTTCTGATACTGGTTGTTGAAAATCTTCGGCATGAAATTCTTTTGTTTCGATAAGGTCATCCTCTACCACTGGTTGTTCTACTGCTTCTTCTGGCTCTTTTTGTGAATCACTAACTTCTACAATGGGAGAAGATTCCAATTTTTCTTTGGCTTCTTTTAATTCTTTTCTCATCTTTTTTGGAGAAGTCTTCATATAGAAATAAATGCCAATTCCACCAATCGTTAACAAAATGAAGCATGCAATACTAACAATTAAGTATTTTAAAAATCCATCATCATGCGAATTAGAGCCCAAGCCAACCGTTCCTGAGGAAGTTGGATGATTATTCGTATTATTAGAAGTAATAATAGAGGTTGGATTTTCTACGATGGATTTTTCTTCTTCTCTTGTTACTGTAATTTGATAAATTTTAGTATTTCCACTTGCATCTGATACTGTAATTGTTACAAGATTTTCCCCTACTTTTAAGTTCGTTAATCCTGTTATATTTACTTTATTTTCTTCCTCTTCTGCTTTAGCAATTAAGCTTATTGTTTGGATTTCATATGGAATCACAGCTGTATAACTTGTTCGATCTTTCGAAAATGTTTCGTTTAATGCATAACCATTAATTTCCAAAGATTTTAAATTTAAATTTACTTCATCTTTTACTATAGTTAACTTATATATATTTGTGTTTGCTTTATCTTCTGATGTAACGATAATTTGGATGATATCTCCATTTTTTATATTTCTATTTTGTGAAATCTGATAAGATGCTTTGCTATCATTTAGTTCTGGTTTTATATCTAAAGATGTTACAGTAGAACTAATTGTTACTGTATATTCTAATATATCGGACTGAAAACTTTTATCTAAACTACCATTATTTATTACTAAACTTTTTAAAGTTGCATCTGTTCCTTTTACCTCTGGAGGTTCTTCACTCGGTGTTGGAGTAATATGTTTTTCTTCTACGGTTACAATACAAGTTGCACTTTTTCCATCTACTGTTGCCGTAATTGTAGCCGTTCCTACTCCTTGGGCTC
>CANPVK010000072.1 GCA_947581715.1 uncultured Bacilli bacterium | reverse complement strand
ATAGGATTAGGAGTAATTTCTAAGTGTACAGGCTTATCATTACCAGAAATTCATCAGTTGAAGAAGAAAGAATGTTAGTATAAATATTCTTTCTTATTTTTTTAAAAAAAATGATTTTATTTATGATCGAAAGAAAGAATCTAGATGAATTCAAAATAATATTAGGTAGAAAGACAAATTTTTGGTATAATAAAAATGAAATCAAATTAGAAAGAAGGGATGATATGCCAACACCACATATTGAGGCAAAAGTAGGAGAAATCGCAAAAACCGTTTTCATGCCAGGAGATCCATTAAGAGCCAAGATGATTGCCGAAACTTATTTAGAAAATTATCGTTTAGTTAATACCGTTCGAAATATCTTTGCTTATACCGGAACTTATCAAGGAAAAGAAGTAACTGTTTTTGCATCCGGAATGGGAATTCCTAGTATCGGAATTTATGCATATGAATTATTTCAGTTTTATGGAGTAGAAGAAATTATTAGAATTGGAACCTGTGGAGCCAATCAACCAAATATTCATCTTTTCGATGTTATTTTAGCAGAAAGTAGTTATAGCCTAAGTACATTTGCGAAACTATTTGATGGAACAGAAGACAAAATGATGTATGCTAGTCAAGAATTAAATGAAAAAATAGAACAATCCGCAAAAGAAAATCAAATTCCTATTTTAAAAGGAATGATTTTAACGAGCGATGTTTTCAATGTCTATGTAGACCAAGAAAAGTATATGGCTAATTATCCAAAAGAGTTAAATACCTTAGCCAGTGAAATGGAAGCATTTGGTTTATTCTTTATTGCTAAAAAATGCCATAAAAAAGCAAGTTGCTTATTAACTGTCGTAGATAGTCCTTATGATCCAGAAGAAGCATCTAGCGAAGAAAGGCAAAATTCTTTAAATGCTATGATAAAAATAGCATTAGATTCTATTTTGAAATAGTTTATCAAAAAATGGTTATCCTATAAAAGAGGTGAGAGAATGAATTATCAAAAAATAGACATGACATCTTTTCAATTGCATGTTATCAAAACCAATCGATTTAAAACCGTTAATATCCGTGTATGTTTAAGAGATGAAATTCAAAAAGAAGAAATTACTCTTCGCAATATGTTAGCATCTTTCTTAACTTATGCAACCGATACCTATCCAACCAAAAGAGAATTAGTATTAAAAGCACAAGATTTATATGCAGTAAATGTTTATACGAAGTCTTATCGTTCTGGTCGTTTTAATATGATGAATTTTTGTATGTCATTATTAAATGAAAGATATACGGAAAAAGGAATGTTAGAAGAAAGTATTCGTTTGTTAGCAGATGTAATCTTTCATCCTAATTTTCAAAAAGAAGAAGAGTTTGAACAAGCCTTTCATTTTTTATACGAAAGTATTGAAAGTAGTATGAAAGCAATGAAAGAAAATCCAACCACTTATAGTGTGATTAGAATGTTAGAGGAAATGGATTCAGATATGCCTTATGGATATCGTGAATTTGGATATTTAGAAGATTTAGAAAAATTAACAAAAGAAAACTTAATGTCTTATTATCAAAAAATTTTAAAAAATAGTTTAGTAGATATTTATGTTATTGGAAATGTAGAAGCAAAAGAAATAGAGAAACTATTTCAAAAATACTTTTCTTTTACCACTTTGAAACGTCCAAAAGTAAATCAATTAATTGAACATGAAAAACTTCCTCTTCGTAGTAAAAAAATAATCGAACAGGAAGAAAGTAATCAATCAAAATTATCCATAGGATGTAAAATCGGAAAATTAACAGAATTCGAAAGAAATTATGTTTTAACTGTTTATAATATGATTTTAGGAGGAAATAGTGAATCTAAATTTTTCCAAATTATTCGAGAGAAACATTCTTTAGCTTATTACGTTTATTCTTCTTTAAATAAATTAGATAGTTTAATGATTATTAAAGCAGGAATTTCGAAAGAAAATTTTGAAAAAACAGTACGTTTAGTCAAAAAATTAATGAAAGATATGATAAAAGGAAACTTTACTGAAAAAGATATTGAAGTCGTAAAAGAAAACTATTTATCCTTATTAAAAGAAATTGAAGATAATGAAAATGCCATTATTGAAACTTATTTAGCGAAAGATTTATTAAATTTAGGAGATATTGAAGAACGAAAGAAAGAGATTATGAGAGTAACGAAAGAAGATATTATAGAAGTAGCGAAAAAAGTAAAAATGGATACCATCTTTTTATTAGAGGGGGTACTGCAAAATGAAAACAATTGAATTAGTCGGCTTAGATCAAAATGTTTACTATGAAAAATTGGATAATGGTTTAGCGGTTTATTTGATTCCTTATCAAAATAAAAGTAATTATACGATGCATTATCTTACGAAATATGGTTCTATTCAAACAACTTTTGTTCCTTATGGGGAAAAAGAAATGATTACAGTACCAGATGGAATTGCTCATTTCTTAGAGCATAAAATGTTTGAACAAGAAGATGGAGTAGATCCTTTTACTTTTGCAGCAAAAACAGGTACATATTCTAATGCTTCTACGAATTTTGAATGTACAAGATACTATTTTGAGGGAAATCAATCTTTCCCAGAAAACTTAAATTATTTATTAGATTTTGTAGGAAGTCCCTATTTTACAGATGAGAATGTAGAAAAAGAAAAAGGAATTATTGCGGAAGAAATTAAACAATATGATGATGAAGTAGATTGGTTTTTCGATGAAGAATTAAAAAAAGCACTTCTACAAAAAGATCATCATCGAGTAGATATTGCTGGAACAGTAGAATCGATTTATCAAATTACCAAAGAAGATTTGTATCGCACTTATAATACATTTTATCAACCAAGTAATATGTTTCTTATTATTAGTGGGGATTTTCAACCAGAAGAAGCTCTTCGTATCATTCAAAATAATGAAACATTAAAGAAGGCAAAATCGAATTTTAAAATTCAAGTGTTAGAAGAAGAAGAACCATTGGAAGTAAATGAAAAGAAAAAAGAATTTCAATTTAATGTAGTAAATACCAAAGTAGGTTATGGGATTAAAATTCCTCTTCATCAAGTAAAAGATAGATATTTGTTTAATCTTTATGTAGGATTAATGTTAAATATTAAATTTGGTCTTGCTTCTACTTTTAGAGAAATGTTAAAACAAGAAAATTTAATGACTTCTTTCTATTTAGAAAGAGAAATCACAGGGGATTATTTATTAATTAGTTTTAAAGCAGATAGTGAAAAACCAGAAGAACTAATTGAAAAAATCAAAAAAGAATTAGCAGATATTACTGTAGAAGAAAAAGAAATAGAAAGATTAAAGAAAGTATGGATTTCTTCTGAAGTTATGATGATAGATAATATTAGTATGACGTTAGATAACATTGTTTCTGATATCATTGAATATGGAGAATTGATTCCAAATAAAATAGAAATCTTTCGTTCTTTCAATTTAAAAGATTACTACAAAACATTATCTAAAATTGATTTTACCAATTCTTCCACAATTATTATTCGACCTAAAAAAGAAGCATAATTATAATAGCTTGTACATAAATTAAAACAGGTGATAGAATGAAAAAGGGTATGATTTGGGTAGGAATAGCAGTACTAGTTACTGCTTTTTTCTTTTGGAAATGGGGGAATCAGGATCATCATCAAAAGACAATTTCTTATCAAGAAGAAATAACAGAAACAAGAGGAGTTTTTATTTCTTATATCGAATATCTTAAATACTTTCAAGGAAAAGAAAAAGAAGAAATCAAAGAGGAAATCGATCAAATGATAGAACAAGTAAAAGAATTTCAATTCAATACAATTTATTTACAAGTAAGATCATTTTCGGATAGTATTTATCCTTCTCAGATTTATCCTTATTCTCATACGATTTCGGGAGAACAAGGAAAAGAAATTGGTTTTGATATATTAGATTATTTTTTAAAAAAAGCTCATCAAGGAAATATCAAAGTACATGCTTGGGTAAATCCATATCGTATTTCTAATTATACAGATACTTCTTTTCTAGCAGAAACAAATCCTGCGAAAAAATGGTTAAATACAAATAAAGTGAAAATCATAGAAGGAAAAGGAATTTATTATAATCCGGCAGAACCAGAAGTGATTGATTTAATTATTCGTGGGATAGAAGAACTGGTAGAAAATTATGAAGTAGATGGTATTTTATTAGATGATTATTTTTATCCGGATGATACGATTGATTTAAAAAATTATCAAGAAGTAGAAAATACAATTTCTATCAAAGATTTTCGTTTTAGTAAAGTAAATGAATTAGTGAGTGGTATTTATCAAACAGTAAAGAAGAAAAATTCAGAAATTTTATTTGGCATTTCTCCAGATGGAAACATCCAAAATAATGATGAAATTCATTATGCGGATATTAGAACTTGGTTAAAAGAAGATGGTTATATTGATTATATAATGCCACAATTATATTATGGATTCTTTCATGGAACAAAACCTTATATTGAAACTTTAAATGAATGGAAAAAATGGAATGTGAAAGGAAAAAAGTTGTTAGTAGCATTAGCTTTATATAAAGCAGGAGAAGTTGATACTTATGCGAAAGAGGGTAAAAATGAATGGATTGAAAATGATAATATGATTCAAAAACAAATTTTAGTTTCTAGAAATATTCCAAATTATGATGGTTATGTTCTTTTTCGTTATGATTTTCTAGTAAAAGATGATAAAAATGTCAATTTACAGTCAGAAATTCAAAATTATTTTAGCTTATTTCAAAAGGAAAAAACTGATAAAACCAAGTAAAATAGAACAAAATATAAATGTTCTATTTTTTTAATGGAAAAAAAAGAAATTGACAAAGAGCAAGGGGGGGGGTAGAATATTAAATATAGAATAGAGGAGGAAAAAACATGAACAATAAT
>CANPVK010000071.1 GCA_947581715.1 uncultured Bacilli bacterium | reverse complement strand
CATAAATCAAAAATTATTTTTGAAGAAGAAGGAAATAAATATTCTGCTAAATTAGAAATTGATTTAAAGCAAGATACCAAAAAAGATAAGATGGTTAAACAAATATTCAATAAAGAATATGGAAGTTTTATAATTACTTTTCTAAATGCTGACTTTTCAACACTAGATAGTGCATATAATACTTTCTTTATTTATTATGGGCTTGAAGGTTTAGATTCAATAGATAAAATACGAGAGAAATATCCAATAGAATATACAGCAAGATATATATCAACGAAAAAATTTTTAGATTATTATAATAAAGCATTTAAATGTGTTAAAGACAAATATACAAAATTTCAAAAAGATATGCGAGAAACAGTTGATTTTGTATTTAATTTACATGGTAAAGGAACTAGTATTGATTTAGATAAACACTCTAAATTTATTGCATTTTCTACTTTTGTAAATTTAGCAAATCAATTTAATACACAAATCGGTCTTAGCATATTACAAAGTACACCTAATAATATATCTAAGTTAAAAACTATTAGCCAAGTTGAAGATTTAGCTTATAATATTTCAAATAATAAGCAAGATGTAGGAATTTTTTATAGATATGAAAGTACCTCTCACCTCGCATTAGCTTATATTGCATTATATGACTTAATACAAAATTCAAAGAGAAGTATTAGCATATGTCAAAATTGTGGAAGATATTATTTACAAAGCTCAGGAAAAGAAGTTTATTGTGATTTATTTAATTTAGACGGAAGTCCTTCTTGCAAAACTTATGCTTCTCGTAAGGCTTATGATAGTAAGATAACAGAAGATATTGCTGAACTAACTTATAAAAGGGAATATCAAAGAAGGATAACTCAAGTATATCGTGCTGATAAAAGACAGAAAGAACAAATAAAAAAAGATTTTATTATTTGGAAAACAAATGCTAGAAAGCAATTAAAATTTTGTAGAGAAAATAAAATTACAAAAGAAGAATTTTGTGATTGGATAGAGAAAAATAAATAATTATGCAAATATTATAGACATTTTAGAAAGAATATTATAAAATGCTTATCATAGAAAGTAAGTTAAGCAAATGTGTAGTTGCCCTCGACCTTGATTTCTTATCAAGAGTTAGGGGGTGAGGCTATGTTAGAGATTTTTGCATTCCTAGTAATAGGTTTTATGATTTCAATAACAATAAATTTAGCCTTGCTATGTATTATATACATACAATGGGTTAATAAGCAGATAAAATAAAAGACTACACATTGCTTAAATTAATTGCAGAGCAATGTGTAGTTTCCAAATTATTTTGGGCAACCACATTATTTGTGATTACTTACTTTCTATTTTCATTATACTCCAAGTATATGGAAAAAGTCAAGAAATAATGTAAAATTTATAATATTGGGTTAGCTTAACAAATTTGCTTTTTTATGTAAATTATAGTATAATATAGATGCAGTCTTTTTGTTAATCCTCTTTTTCATCATATGGGTAGACAGAAAGATTAGTAAAATTTTAGGAGAAATCAAGATGATTAGAAATTACAATGGAAATGTGAATCGCGCAGTAGTGCGGGATTTGCGGAAGTTATGTGATGTGAATGCAGAGAACGAGAGAAATTTGTTCGAAGTATTCGATCAAAAAGGCGAGGTATCCGTTTATGAAAACCTTGATCCTTTTACAGGTTGTCCTGATGAGATGTCAACTGTTGTAACAATGAAAAGCGAAACAGAGATCAAAGAATACCTGAAGAAAGATTTTCTGACAAGAGTAGAAGGGTATTTAGACTACCGAAAGCCAGATGAAGACTATCTGTTGAGTGCTTTGATTGAATTTGTCAAAGAAAACAGCAGATTTCCTGAAAAAGATGCAATGAGGCAATTGGAAAAAAATGCAGAAGCAAAAAGAATTGCCGATTTACCATCTGACACTATTGCTACTCCGAAGGAAATAACGGAGCAGGATATGGCAAGGGAGATTCTTGAGCTGGCTGAAGAAATTATGGAATCTCGAAGAGAAAATCATCCAGAAGATATTAAGGTTAGGGTTGAACCATATCCTGAATCTTATTGGATAGATACCGATGATTTCCAGGGTAATATCTTGCATGACAGATGGTACGGATTTAAAGATTTTCGTGACTATAGTTGTGCAATAAAAATCAAAGGCCATCATGATATTGAAACTATTTCAATTAATTATTGTGGTGATGAAGCATATGTTACTGCAAAAGACTTTTTTGATGATGAGATTGAAGTTCCTGTAACGAACTATCTCATAACTATTCATAAAAGAATTGTTGAGATGGCTAAAGCAGAGGGTTTCGAATTTATCAGTGAAATTGATTATGGAAAATTTCAGGCAGCCTAAATTTTGACTAACAGTAATTTCGCACAAAAAGCAGTGTTTTTCACTGCTTTTTGTGTTTCTTAAAATCATTTTTTAGTGTTTTATCTAACTCTATCTCTCTTCTTTTTCTCTTGTTCCTTTTCAAATTGTTTTTGTTCATTTTCTAGTTTCTGATGAAGTTCAAATTTTTTGATTTGTTCCATTCTTTTTTGAACATTTTTGCAATGCTTTATTTCTTCAGCAAGTGGAGTAATTCTTTTAGAAATTTCTGCAATTTGCTTTTCAATAAGTTTTCTATCATCATCTGTTCTAGCTTTTTTATGCTTTTTCCATAGATTTTCTCTTTCACTTTTTAATGGTGCTAATTTTTTATAAGCTTCTTTTTCAAATTCATTTAATTGTTCTTCAGTATTTATTTTATGATTTGCTAAAAATATTGCTTGATTAGAATACTCATCCATTTGTTTTATTTCTTTAATTAATTCTGGTGTCACTCTCGTCATATTCGATTTTAGGACATTTTCTGTATTTATACCGAATAATTTCTCATAATAAAATATTAAATACAAAATAGAGCCTTTATTTTGATAATGTTTTTCTCTTATATTGTTATAATTCTTATAAGTTCTATTCACTAATAAATATGGATGTGGGAAATATGGAAATTCAGGTTGTGTTTCTAAAATCCTTTTATAAATGTTTTCTTTTGAATAGTTATTTCCAAATTGCCTTTCAATTCTTGTATTTCTTTTGTAAGGATCTCTCCTAATAGATAAGGTATTATTTTTATCAGTTACAGTATAGTCTAAATCTTCTAATATTCGTATAAATTCATTATAATCTTTTGCATTTGCAATTGCATAATCAATAGAATCTCTCATTAATTCTTTGTATAAACTACTTGTAGCATATTTATTATACTTTTCTTCTTGTTTTAAAACACTAATTCCATATTCTTCACAAAGTCTATCTGATACTTTCCTCATAACAGCATAGTCTTTTTTAGTATTACAAAATCGTTTACCATCCACAAATGAAACAGAATTTAGTACAAAGTGATTGTGTATATTATCTGTATTTATATGAGTAGAAACAATAACTTGAAACTTATCTCCCCATATTTCTTCAGCAAGTTTTACTCCAATTTCATGTGCTTGTTTTGGTGTAACTTCTCCTTCAGCAAATGACTGATAACCATGATAGCATTCTATACCACCAGTTTTAAAGAATTGTTTTTTAACATTAGTCATTTCATAGAAGGCTGTATCAGGCATACAATTTATACCTGATACATATAATTTATTTTCTGTTTTTTCTCCATTAATTGCATAATCTATTAGCCTATCTAATCTACTTTTAAACTTCCACAATTTTGTTGTTGCCATAGCCAATCCCTTTCTTTTGAGGTATAACATAAACATCTTGCAAGCTTAAAACTAAATCCTGTATTTGATGTAGTAATGGAGTGAATTTATCTTCTCTCATATATCCTTGATATCTATTATAAGTTCTTGCCATTTGATTTAGGTTTATCGCCATACCTCGAAGTTGTGAAAGTATTTCATAAAATTTTTCATCTGGCTTTTCTTTTAGTTGGTAGTCTAAAATTATTTTTCTAAAGAACTCTGATTTGTTTAAGCCTGACTTTTTTACTTTTTCATTTAAAATTTTATTTTCTTCTTCATTCAAAAAAATGTTTATTTTTATAGTTCTATTTCTCATAAATTTCATCTCTCTTTCTATTTTTTTAATTAGGGTTTGGGACTTGTCTCATTCTTATCTGTATTTGTATGCGTGAGTACAAATACGTTGCTTGCATATTCAAGAAATATATAAAGTACTCACTTTAAAATTCCTATTTTTTTGAAGAAAAAGTAAACTTCTTTACCACCTAAAAAGAAAATTTCCTTCTCTTCTATTGATTGCATATCATAATAAATTTGTACCAATTTTGAAAGTGCAAAACACTCTTCATTTGATAAAATTCTATCTTTAATATTTCCTTCTAAAATCCAAGTTAGATTTTCATTTTCGTCTAATATTTTGTTGTATTCATTTCTTAATTTAACATATTCTTCATTAGATTTTTTTAAATTTTCTCTGGCATTTTCTAAATATTCTTCAAACATATCTTCATATTCTTCATAAAAACTTTCTATTTTTTCCATAACTATATCCTCCATTTTATACATAAATTAATTCTTTAAATATAATTTCTTCTACACGATTTTTAATATTATTCATTCTGCCAACCCACTCCATTTGATTAGTAGCTTTTAATTCTTCAGTTATATTTTCTTGCTTTGCCAATTGCTTCATTAGTAAATCAAATCTTTCAGTTGCTGTTTTATCTATTTCAAGTAAATGACTTCTTAATTTATTATCAAGCCATAAACAAGTATATTCTGATTTCTTATGCTCAAGCAGATATCTCAATCTTAACTTTCCATATTTACCAAGTTCACTTTTATTTATACTAGCTGAATCAACTAAATTTGGAAAGTAATAATTGCCCTTTCTTATATATTCAATACCATTTTTTCCATCAATAAATCTTTCTTTTAATTCTTCGTTTTCCATGTCTAATTTCTCCTTTTCTTCTAATTTTCATATATTTCATGCAAATTGGCATATAAAAAATCTAAATTATCATAATGCCTTTGCTCATAGTTTTGAAATTGATATTTACCTTTTCCTTTATTGTTATAATTATTATTGTTATAGTTAGGTCGTAAATTTTCCGTGTCATGACTCGTAGATTTTACGACTCTTGACTCGTAATTTTTGCGAATCACTTTCATAAGATTTTTATCATGATCTATTTTGCCTACATAAATTAAATTAGGTTTAGTAGAGCCTTGCTTTTTCTCATATATTAACTTGCAT
>CANPVK010000070.1 GCA_947581715.1 uncultured Bacilli bacterium | reverse complement strand
ACTAAAAAATCAGCAATATCAAATAAAAATGCACTTAACTACCAATACAAAGATGAAACCAAACAAATTGAAAATAATTAACAACAACCTAAAACAATAACTAAAAAATGAAAAAATATAGGTTGTGTTAGAACACACCTTGCAAACCCTTATAAAATAAGGATTTAATAAACTTCCAAAAAACTCAAGTAAACTTATAAGTTAAACTTTTTAAAAAAACTATTCTAAATAGTTAAAAAATAGGTCTGTATCAGACCACACGCAAACCCTTATAAATAAAGGAAAAAATAGAAAAGTGTCTTCACTGCACTCAAAGAGTTGCTTTAATCCGTACTCTTGCTATCGATCCTGATATTCTTCTATTAGATGAGCCTTTTTCTGCTTTGGATTACCAAACTAGATTAGCTTTATCGGATGATGTTTATCAAATTATTAAAAAAGAAGGAAAAACAGCTATTTTGGTCACTCATGATTTAGCAGAAGCTATTTCTTTATCAGATCGAGTGGTAGTTTTAACTAAAAGACCTGCCACAGTGAAAAAAATTTATGAAATTCATTTTGCAAATAAATCCACTCCCATGAAAAATAGAAGATGTAAAGAATTTAATATTTATTATGATCAGATTTGGAGGGATTTAGATGTCCACTTATAGTTTAGAACACAAAGAATTTTTGAAAAAAAGAAAAAGAAATCGCCTTCTAGTGATTACTTGTCAAATTTTAATCATCGTTATTTTTCTCATTTTTTGGGAATTTGCTTCTCGATATGGAATGATTAATACTTTTTTATCAAGTAGTCCTACCAAAGTATTTCAAACTTTTCTTTCTTTAGCAAAACAAAATCAATTATGGAGCCATGTAGGAATTACTGTCTATGAAACTCTTCTTAGCTTTATTCTAGCCTCTTTCATCGGATTTTTCATTGCTACTATCCTTTGGTGGAATAAAACGATAGCAAAGATTATAGATCCTTATCTTACCGTTTTAAATTCTTTACCCAAAGTAGCACTTGGTCCCTTAATCATTATCTGGGTTGGTGCTAACATGAATTCTATTATCTTTATGGCACTCATGATTTCTACTTTTATTACCATTATCAATATTTATCAAGGTTTCATTTCTACCGATCATTATTTAATTACACTTCTTCGTTCTTTTAATGCAAAGAAGTATCAAATTTTCCTAAAATTAATTGTTCCTAGTAATAAAAATAATCTGATAAATTGTCTAAAAGTAAATATTAGCATGTCTTTAATCGGAGTCATCATGGGTGAATTATTAGTATCTAAAAAGGGATTAGGATATTTAATTATGTATGGTTCCCAGGTATTTAATATTAATTTAGTGATTACTTCAGTGGTATTACTTGGAATTGTATCCTATGTTATGTACTATATTATTTCTTTTATTGAGAAAAAAATTACAAAATAAAAGAAAAGACTATTGCTACACATTAACAGTAGTCTTTTCTTTTGTTTTAAAATTTACGGATTCTATCCATGCGTTTTTCGTTTCTTTTCTTAGTACTTCTACTGCAATATAGAGTCTTTTCTTGATTCATATCCATATTTCACATTTTCAACTGTTTGTCTTGCTATCTCATCTATTTTAATTTGTGAAATATATCTATAATTCTATTCAAACCTAAGAAAAGAGAACTAAAATTTTAGTTCTCTATAAGATTTCTTTTTTTATAAAATAATGATTACACAAGCCGCTACAGATAAAATCGTAATAACAGCAATCTTTACTTTATTTTGATCGAACCAAGAATTTTCATCTTCTTGAGAAGATTTGGTATTTTCTTTTTGCTCTTCCTGATGTTCTTGTTCTTCTTTTTGTTCTTCTTGTGATTCTTTCTTCTTCTCTTCTTTTTCTGTAGAAGTGATTTCGTCTGTTTCGGAAGTAGAAGATGTTGAAGCAGGTGTTTGACTTGGTTTTACCGTTTCACTTGGTGCTTTCGTATTATTAGGAGCTGGTATTGGTTTTTCTGTTATCTCTGGTTGCTTCTTTTCAGCCGGAGTAGCTTCTGGTTTTTCATTTGGTGTAGGTGTTGGGTATTCGCTTGGAGATGGGGTTACACTTGGTGCAGGAGTAGGTTCTTCACTTGGAACTGTACTCCCACTTGGAGTTGGTTCTACCTCTTTGATTTTCGTACTATCTTCAAATAAATTAATCATGGCTGCAGAAGCATAAGAACCATAGGTTTCTTTTCCAACTAATTTAATATATTGTGCTTGTTTTCCTTCTTCCAAAACTAATTCTTTCATATTTTTAGAAGTATCCCAAATGATATTTTCTGCAACTACTTCCCAAGTTTCTCCATCCATACTAATTAGTACATCTGCTTTGGTAATCTTTCCATTATTTGCATCTTGTCTAGGGAGATACTGTAATTTTGTTAAATAGATTGGTGTATCTACTTTCAAAATAATATATTTTTCTGTATCAGATCCATCCCATTTTGTATGCCAAATGGTGTTGATATTTCCATCGATTGCATTTTTAACAGCATTATTCTGAGAAGGTTCATCCGTTGAAAAATCATCTACACTAATTCTGGAATTGGATACATATTTTTGTGTTTTGTCATCACTATCTTTGGTAAATTTTAAAACTACTTCTTTACTAGCTAACTTCGTTCCTGTATATCCTGTTCTAACATATACGGTCTTATTTCCAGATAAATCTGGTTCTTGTGTTTGGAAAGAAGTCCAATTTTTATTTTCTTGTAAACGCCATTCCATTGTTTCATTGGCACCAATTACTTTATTTTCTAAGTCATTATTATAAACAATTGGTGGAACGTTTGATTCTGTAATATCAATATCATAAATAGATTCCATAGCGCCAACAATACGAATTAAAATATCATTTTCGGCATTGACTAACTTTAATTGTTCTTCTGTCAATTTGGTAGAATTTTCATTTACTCTAATCCAGTTTTCTCCACCATCTAAACTATATTCCCATACAACACCATTTCCCACATAACGATCAGCAAGAATGATTTGATTAGCATTTTCCCCATCAAAGGAGAAGGTAGCTATTTTGGTATCATGATTCTGTAGTAGATAATTTGCTACTTGTTGTGTTGGTCTTGCTTGTAAAACATCTTGATCGGTAGCTTTTGAAGCAGCTGTTAAAGCAGTATGAATTAGATTTAAGTAAATTGCATGGTTTCCACCCGTAAACTTAGAATCCATTAATCTCATTAAATCATGCATTGGAAGTGGATAATATCTTAAATCTGTTGTAATTCTTTGTGCTAGTTTTAAAAGTTCTTCTTCTGTCGTATGACTATCATTTAAATAAGTGTTAACTAGTCCTAACCAAGCATCAAAGTTAATATTTTGAACTTGAATTGCATTTTCATAAATTTCTTTTAACTTTGTAGTATCATTTTGATAAGTTCCTGCTTTCATCATTATTTTTTCTGCATTTGCATAATTGTCATAGTCATTTAAAGCAGCTTGTGCTAATAAAATATAACTTCCTGGGAAGCTTCCCACATAAGAACCAGTTCCCCAACCATTTGGCATTCTAACACTTAATTTCTCCGTTTTTCCTGTTTGTCCCCATCCAGATACATCGTTATATAAAGTCCAAATCTTTTTGCCATTTTGATCCAGATTCATATAGATATAGGCAGCATGTCCTGGTTGAGATACTACTGTAGATGGAACACCATAAGATCCAATTAAATTAGAACCAGTTTTAGAAATGGCACCACAAACTCCACCTTCTTCAAATACAACCCATAATTTTGGACGATTGGCAATTCCATATTGAATGGTATAAACTTTTCCATTTGCATCCGTATAAGGAGTTAAGAAAGAATAAGGGTTTGGATTTAATTCTTTTCGAATTTTTTGATTCCATTCATTCATTCTAGATAGATTATAGTATTGTTCTTTATAATAATCATAACCAGAACGATAAGTTACATATTTATAAGGATCGGTACTTTTATTGATGGTTGCAAAATTGTTTAACCACATAATCTCTTCATCATCAATAATATTATTCATCACAAATCGCATTTCTTCTACAGAGATATTTTCAAATATTTCTTTTTTCAATAATCCATCTTGATGTAACTTTTTATAGATAGCATAACGGTTAATGGCATTAGAACCATTGGTATCATCTGGATTATCAGGAGCTCCTGTTACCCATAATCCTACATTAGCAGAATGGGTTAAAGATAGGCTAATCATCATTTTTAAATATAGTTTTCCATAAGTAGGATCATTTAAATCATTTTTATACTTTTCATATAATTGACTTAAAATCGTAATAGCAGTTCCATAACTTCCATCTGGAGTTCCTCCTAATAGAAACTCTTCTAAGATTTCTTTATGACTCATTAACCAAGAAATCGTAGTACGATATTCTTCACTATAAGATAAGTAAGCTTGTAAAACATCATAACCAACATTTTGAACAAATTCCCTTTGTAGTAAAAATAGTTGATAATCTTTACTAGAGTCTGGATTGGTATCTCCTTCACGAATTAGTTGATCATAATATCCAACAGGTTGAACAATACCACTCGTTACATTATTTTCTTCATAGTCTTCTGTCACTAATTTAGCATCGGCATATACCGCATCATCATACCAATGGCTATACCAACTATCTCCATTTTCATAAGCATATAATCTTAAATAATTAACATCTTGAATATTCACTTTTGCAAAAACTGCATCATCCCAACCTTTTAATATTCCTGTTTTAAAAGCTTGATTCCAGGTTTCTCCATCCATAGAAGTATAAATCGTAAAGATGACACCACCATTATAATAGGTTTCTGTTCTAGAAGCATCTACTCCAAGGTATGCCGTAAAGTAATCGTAGTCTAATTCACGTAAATCATAAACCAAATTAGAAGTTGCCCAAGCAGAAATTCCTTTAATAAATGGTTTGGTTTTTCCATCCACATTTACAGAAATTAATTTACTATCGTTATTTTTATCCATTCGGATATAATAACCATTTTCTACATAAGAAGAATCTTTTAAATAATCGATATCAGATAAATAAATTCTTTTCGTTGCATCATAAGCTAAAGCAGTCGTTGTATATTTCGTTCGATTCAAAACAATTGATAAAACAAAAATACCTACGAAAAATAAAACAAAACAACTGACAATTCCAAAAGTTTTCCAAATTTTCTTCTTTTCCATCATACTTCTCCCCTTTAATTGCGCTTTATTATACCAAATTTTTTCTATTTTGTAAAGAAAAATTTGATATTTTCTAATCTAAGATATCCCTTTATCAAACAAAGGAAATCTCTCTTCACTCATATTATAAGATAGATAAAATTGGAAATCCACGATGTTGACACATTTTTTACTGTTTTTGACATAAAATTGTCAACCTATTAACCATTCATTCAGGATAAACGCATGAAATTTTAAATCATGTGTTTTTTTGTTATAATATAGATAAAGAATAAAAAGTTGGTGAAGT
>CANPVK010000069.1 GCA_947581715.1 uncultured Bacilli bacterium | reverse complement strand
GGGGAGAAGTAATCCCATACACTTCCACCGGTAAATATACTGGAATCTCCTATTTTACGGAATCCAATGGAAACAAAATCTAAATTTTTTAAAAAAGTAGGACTATCTAATGCTTCTGCACTGACAATAAAATCGATTCGATAGATTCCTTCTTTCCCACAACGTATGGTATTGTTTTCTAGAGTAAATAACGAAGTATTATCCATTGCTTTTACTGTAATGGGAATTCGTTCGTTGGGATGAACGGCATAACCTACATCTGGAAATCCACTATTATATGTTACAAAATATCCTGTAGCAATTTCTTCCGGTCCAGTTTTTCCGGTAGGTCCTGTTGGACCAGTTGGACCGGTAGGACCTTCGATTCCTGTTGGACCCGTAGGGCCTACCTCACCATTTAAACCAGCCATTCCGGGTAGACCTTGAGGACCACGAATCTTACCAACATCATTCCATTTTTGATCTTTTTCTGACCATACATATAAATTATCTCCAACCAGATAAGAATCTCCTATGGAACCAGTAGAATGTTCACGGATTAGATTATCATAAGAACCTAGGATTGTTACACTTGTTCCAGCAGGTCCTGTAGGACCTGTTTCCCCTTGTGGTCCTATTTTTCCTTGTATTCCCATTTCCCCAGGAGGACCCATAGGTCCTTGTTCTCCTTGAGGTCCTGTTGGTCCTTGGGGTCCTTGTGGCCCTGTTGCCCCATGATTACCTGTCATTCCCGGTATTCCAGGAGGCCCCATTTCACCGGTAGGACCAGTTGGTCCAAGTTCTCCTTGATTTCCTGTTGGACCCGTTGGACCAGTAGGTCCTATTGCTCCGGTTGGTCCTTTTGGAATTTGGAATTCCAAAATCATATTTTCTTCTGTTCCAATATTTGTTACATTTGCATCATCATCAAAACTTACCGCAGTAGCACCACCAATTTGAATGGTTGCAGGCCCAGCTGGACCAGTTGGCCCGGTAGGACCTAACCAGTAACATCCCTTAGTATAATCAGGTAAACGTTTATTTCTATCACACTTTTCCTCAAACATTTTACTTCATCCTTTCTATCATAATATATGAAAAATATCCCAAAAGGAAATGAAAATTTTCAAAATCACGATATTTTGCTTCTCTCATAAGATGTAATAGGTGAAAGAAATGCAAGATTCTATTATTTATATTGTTCAAAAAGGAGATACTCTCTATAGCATTAGTCAAAAACATCAAATATCAGTTTCTCAATTGATGGAATTAAATCAGTTAAAAAATACTAGGATTTATCCTGGACAAGTGCTTTTTCTTAGGATGCAAAATCATAGTGTAGAAGAAATTAAAAACTATCAAGATTTTATGAAAGAAAATCAAGGATTTGGTACTTTAAAAATTCAAACTTTATTAGGAAATAGTTATCTTCCTATTTCTGGTGTAAAAATTGAAGTATATAAAATTTTTGAAAAAGAAAAGAAAATTTTTTTTCAAGGAACAACAGAAGAAAGTGGTTTGTTAGATGGAATATCTCTTCCTACCCAGAAACGAAGAGAGGATTACTTAAATGGAGCAACTATTTATCAAATCCAAGCGACACATCCTCATTATGAAACATATACCATTTATGAAGTTTCTATTTATGATGAAATAAAATCTCTTCAAAAAATTGAAATGTTTCCCAAAGGAGTAGAGTAAATGGAAGATAGACAAATTGGTAGACCTAAGATTCCCACTTCTTTAATCGTACATTTAAGTGCTCCGGAAGAAGATGGAGAAGACCTTACCGTTTCTTTTATTGACTACATTAAAAATGTTGCTAGTAGTGAATTGTATCCTTCTTGGCCAGAAGCCGCATTAAGAAGTAATATCTTAGCTATTATCTCTTTTACCTTAAATAGGATTTATAATGAATATTATCCCAGTCAAGGATATTTTTTTGATATTACTTCTTTCGCCCAATATGATCAAAAATTTCAAAAAGGAAGAGATGTTTTTGAAAATATTGGAAAAATTGTAGATGAGATATTTAATAATTATATTGTCAAAGGAAATCATATTGAACCTTATTTTGCTAGTTACTGTGATGGAAAAAATACTTTATGTAAAGGTTTATCCCAATGGGGAACGGTTCGTTTAGCTAAAATGGGGAAAACTCCAACCGAAATTTTGAAATATTATTATGGCAATGATATTTCGATTATTAGAAATGCAGAAGTAACAGAACCCATCTTATCTTATCCTGGTATTCCACTACAACTAGGGGATGTATCTGAACATGTTCGAATTATTAAAAGACAATTCAATCGAATTGCCGTCAATTATCCAGCTTTACCAAAGTTTGAAGTCATTCACGAATTCTTTGATGTCTTATTAGAACAAGCCATCCAAAAGTTTCAAGAAATCTTTGATTTAGAGGTAACCGGTATTATTGATAAAGCTACTTGGTATAAAATCAAATATTTATATAGTGCAGTTAAAAAATTATCGGATATTTATACCGAGGGAGTTTCCCAAGAAGAAGTGGAAATGAAGTTTGGATTAGAGTTAAAGAAAAATGATCAAGGTTCTCATGTAAGAGGTCTTCATTATTTTTTAAGTGTTATTGCTTATTTTGATGATGATATTCCTTTTTTCCAGGTAGATTCTATTTATAATGATCAAACGGAAAAAATGGTACGTTCTTTTCAAAAAAAATATCATTTAGAAGAAACTGGGATTGTAGATGTTACTACTTGGAATAAAATCAAAGAAATTTATTTGGAATTACTTGCTCATTTACCAAAAGATGTATTATCTCATAAAGATGAGATTTATCCAGGTATTTCTTTATCTTTAGGAATGAAAACGGAGGAAGTAAAAACTTTACAAGAATTTCTGAAGCAAATTCAACAAAAAGATGCTACATTTCCTGAAGTTGATATTACAGGATGTTATGATACCAAAACAGAAGAAGCTGTGAAAAAAGTTCAAAAAGAATATCAATTAGAAAAAACAGGAAGAGTAGGACCGATTGAATGGAAATCCATTGTAGAAAAATGGAAACAATAAAAAGATACGAGGGTATCTTTTATTTTGGAATTTTTAATTCTTGACCTATAAATAAGAGGTTGTTGATTAAATTGTTTAACTTTTTAATTTCACCAACAGTGGTTCCAAATTTCTGAGAAATAGAAAATAAGCTGTCTTCTTTTTTGACTGTGTAGAGAATTACTTCTACTTCTTCTTCACGTTCTAAAGTGGGAATTTTTAGTTCTTGACCAATGGTTAGAGTAGGAGAAGTTAACTGATTAAAATCTAGTAATTGCTTTGGAGTAACATTATAATTAGAAGCAATTTGATAAAGGGTATCGTTCGGTTTTACTGAATAGATTGTAAAATTTTTACCTGTGTGTGGAACTTTTATTTGTTGTCCAATAGATAATAAATGATTCTTTAAATGATTGATATATTTTAAATGAGCTACAGTAGTTTGAAATTTTTGGGCAATCATATATAAATTTTCATTTTCTTTTACGGTATAAGTATCATAAATAGGTTGTTTCATTTCAACATCTTTTGTATCATCAGGACAAATGTCACTACCTATATGTTCTAATTTTTCTTCCTCTTTAGCAATGATTAATACTTGCCCTACGGTCAGAAGCGTGTTGGTTAAATGATTCCATTCAATGATTTGTCTAACACTAGTATTGAATTTTTTGGCAATTTGATAAAGACTATCTCCTTTTTGAACGGTATATGTATTTTCTTTTCTAGTAGAATTCGCGGAATTCATATTTTCCCTCCTTATATAGTAAATTTATGTAGAGAATTTTTGGTCTATTCTCAATTTATTTTCATCCTGTAAAAATCCATCAAGCAAAAAAGATTTAGCAGAAAATAAAGAAAAGAAATAGAAAAATTTGCTTTTTGCAAAGAAATATGTTATAATAGGCAACATGAAAAGGGGGGATATTTTATGTATATTTCTAAATTTGGAAGATTATATGTTGGGGATTTTTTCAAAAATGGATTCACTACTTCCAAAATTGTTTTTCATCCAAGTAAAAATTTAGTAGTAGATTATGCAGTTTTTTGCCCTTATGTTACAGATGTAGAAACGAATAATCCTGTCTTAATTTCCAATGATAGTCATGTAAAACCATTAGGACATTATATCAATCGATTTGGATGGCAAAAAAAAGTACCTGCTTATGAAAAAGAAAAACAACAACATATTATAAAAGAAGTAAAAGAGTTATATAAATTGAAAAAAATTTAATAATTCTTTTTTTTCTGAAAGATAGATTTTTCCTGGAAGTTCTTTTATAATAAAAAGAGGAAGTGAAAAGATGAAATTAGCAGAAGATTGGTTAGATTATGAAATTATTGATAGTTCTAAGGGAATGAAATTAGAACGATGGAAAAATATTTACTTGTTAAGACCAGATCCGCAAATAATATGGGATAATGGAAATTTATTAGAAAAATATCCTAATATCCATGCTTATTATATTCGTAGTAATCAAGGAGGAGGACATTGGGAAAATTTACAGAAAACACCAGCAAGTTGGCAAGTAAGCTATAAAGATTTAACCTTTTGTATTAAACAAATGGGATTTAAACATACCGGTTTATTTCCAGAACAAGCCGTAAATTGGGATTATATGCGAGAAAAAATAGAAAATAGTCATCGTCCTATTAAAGTATTAAATTTATTTGCTTATACGGGAGGAGCTAGTGTAGCTTGCTTAAAAGCGGGAGCAAGTGTTGTACATGTCGATAGTTCTAAAGGAATGATTGATTGGGCAAAAGAAAATGTAAAAGCAAGTAAATTGGAAGAAAAACCAATTCGTTATTTAGTAGATGATGTCAAAAAATTTGTCCAAAGAGAAATTCGCAGGGGAAATCAGTATGATGCTATTATTATGGATCCACCAAGTTATGGTAGAGGAACAAATGGAGAAGTTTGGGATATTGAAAAAGATTTCGATCAGTTGATTACTGATTGTGTACAATTACTGAGTGACAAACCATTATTCTTTTTGATTAATTCTTATACAGGTGGTCTTACGAAAGAAGTGATTCATAACTTAATCAAATTAAGAATTCTACCAAAATATACTGCTACGGTAGAGATAGAAGAAATTGGTTTAACCATAAAGGAAAACAATCTTATTCTACCTTGTGGAATCACTGGGAGAGTAGACTTTCATGAATAAGTTAGAAGTTTTATATGAAGATAATCATATCATTGTGGTTTATAAACCTGCCAATATTTTAAGTCAATCCGATATTACGAATGATTTAGATTTATTAACGATGGTAAAAAATTATATCAAAGAAAAATATCAAAAACCAGGAAATGTCTATGTGGGATTAGTTCATAGATTAGATCGCCCCGTAGAAGGAATTATGGTATTTGCTAAAACAAGTAAAGCTGCAGCTAGACTCAGTAAACAAATTCAAAACCATGAATTTCAAAAAAATTATCAGGCTTTAGTGCAGGGAATGATGAAGGAAAAAGAGGGGACTTTTTGTGATTATTTAGAAAAACAAGAAAATGGGAATACGATTATAACAGATGAAAAAAAAGGAAAAAAAGCTGTTTTAACCTATCAAGTGATGCAAGAAAAAGGGGATATGAGTTGTGTTTCTATTCAATTAATAACAGGGAGACATCATCAAATTCGTATACAATTTGCTAGTAGAGGATATCCTTTAGTAGGAGAAAATCGTTATTCCAAAAGTTCTTCCCAAAAATTATATTTGTGTTGTAGTCAATTATCGTTTCTACATCCTATCACCAAAGAAAGACTCATTTTTCAAAGATACCCACAAG
>CANPVK010000068.1 GCA_947581715.1 uncultured Bacilli bacterium | reverse complement strand
TACTTCACCAACTTTTTATTCTTTATCTATATTATAACAAAAAAACACATGATTTAAAATTTCATGCGTTTATCCTGGAACTGGTTTTTCTAACATTCCTTTTTGAACCTTCTACGCACAACTAACAAATTTTATCACAAACATTACCATAATCATTATACCATTTTATGAAATTTTTTCGTATAAGTCATTAATTTTGCTTGTATCATTTTTTCTTCCATTCGATTCAATATTTCTATAATAGATAAATAATTCATAATATCCTCCCACTACCATTATAAAACAGAAAAACAAAAAAGAAAGAAAATCGACAAAACAAGACAGAAATCATCAAAAAAAAAGAAAAGAAAAAGTTGGAAAAAATATTTAACTATAGTATAATGTGATATAGGTGATGAAATGGAATACTCAAACAATATAACTCTAAAGGAAGTACTAAACAAAAAAAAGGTATTTCATAATAATCGTGGTATGAATTTAGAAAATGATATTAATTTATCGAATCAATATTATTTAGATACGAAGCAAGCTTTTATCTATAAGAAACCAACACCAATAAAAATTTTAAAAGTAAATTATCCCAGTAAAACAAACAAAACAGGAAAAATCACGATTAAAGAAGCTTACTTTGAAGCCCCATCTACCACTGATTATAATGGACTATACCAAGGAAAATATATCGACTTTGAAGCAAAAGAAACCAATAATAAAAGTTGCTTTCCTTTAGAAAATATACACGAACATCAATTAAATCACTTAAGAAATATCATGGAAAATGGTGGAATTGGTTTTGTCATTATCCGATTTGTAGAATATAACCAAACATTTTTACTTTTTGCAAAAGATTTATTTGACTATCTAGATAACAAAACCAGAAAATCGATCCCCTATGAATATTTTTTAGAAAAAGGATATGAAATTCAAGAAAAATATGCACCCAGATTAGATTATTTAAAAATAATAAAGAAGAATATGGAGGTATCATAGTGGCTAGCATAAAAAGAAAGAAAATAGAAAAAAAGAAAAAAATTCAAACAAAGAAAAAATTAAAAATGAGTTCTGAAATGATGGGATTAATAGGGATAATATTCATAGTATCCATTTTTTGTGCACTGATCTGCAATCCCTGGTTAGGACTGATTATTTTAGTGGGAGAATTCCTGATCTTAGGAATAGCAAAGTTATTACATAATTTTAGAAAAAACAAAATTCATAGAAGAATTTTAAACGTAATTTTAATCTTATTTTTTACTATAGCAATATTAATTAGCATTGGAGCAGGATCTTTTATTATAAAAATTGTAAAAGAAGCACCTGATTTTGATATTACCCAATTAACCAGAAAAGAAGCAACTATTTTCTTAGATAAAAATGATGATGAATTTGCAAGAATTGGAGAATTAAGAGAAAATGTTACTTATGATGATTTACCCGAAGTCTTTATTGATGCATTAATTGCAACAGAAGATTCTAGATATTTTCAACATAACGGATTTGATGCTCCTCGTTTTATAGTAGCAAGCATTAAACAATTATTAGGAGATAGAAAAGCTGGTGGTGCATCTACTTTATCAATGCAATTAATTACAAACGTTTACACGGACCGTCAAATCAATAAAGGAATGGCAGGAATCATGCGTAAATTTACCGATATTTATTTAGCCGTATTTAAATTAGAGAAAAATTTTACCAAAGAAGAAATTATCGAATATTATGTCAACAACTTTGATTTAGCAAATAACGCTTGGGGAGTAGAACAAGCATCACAAACTTATTTTGGAAAAAGTGTAAAAGATTTAAATTTATCAGAAGCTGCATTATTAGTAGGACTATTTAATGCCCCAGATGCTTATAATCCATTCAAAAATCCATATCAAGCTTACAAAAGAAGAGGAGAAGTATTAGATTTAATGGTAAGACATGGGTACATCACCCAAGAAGAATGTAACATGGCACAATCTATTCCCATTACTTCCTTATTAGCAGATCGAAAATCAAATCAAAGCTTTCGTGCTTATTTAGATACCGTCATTGAAGAATTAAACAAAAAATATGGCATTAATCCAAATACTACTTCTTTAATTGTTCATACCAATTTAGATCGTGAAAAACAACAAGGATTAGATGAAATTTTTAATGGTAATTCAAGATACAAATGGATTAATGATACAGTAGATGGCGGAGTTGCTGTGGTAGAAGTAGCAACCGGAAAATTAGTTGCTGTTGGAGCAGGAAGAAATAGAACAGCAGGTGGATTTAATACAGCAACGCAAGGAACAAATCAAATAGGATCTACCGCAAAACCAATCTTTGATTACGGTCCAGCAATTGAATATTTAGGTTGGGATACCTATACAAGAATTGTAGATGAACCATGGAAATATTCTTCTGGTCAATCGGTAAACAATTCCGATCGAAACTTCTGGGGAACAATGAGTATTAGAACAGCTTTAGCTCAATCTAGAAATATTCCTGCATTAAAAGCATTTCAGCAAGTACAATCCACAGTAGGAAATAAAAAGATTTTAGAATTTGCCACGAATTTAGGATTAACACCAACTCTAGACAATGGACAACTTTATGAATCAGCTGCTCTTGGAGCAATTGATGGAGTTACCGTATTACAAATGGCTGCTGCCTATGCAGCATTTGCTAATGGAGGTACTTACATTGAACCATTAACGGTAAATAAAATCGTATATCGTGAAAATAACGATGTAAAAGTATTGAAAGGAAAAGAAACAAAAGCAATGAGTGAAGCAACTGCCTTCATGGTTACAGATATGTTAATTACTGCTGTAAATAACGGATTAAGTGGTGGAGCAAAAATAAATGGCGTTACACTAGCTGCAAAAACAGGTACCACAAATTTCACAGAAGACATTATAAAAAAATATAATATGAAAGGAATCCCCGTTAATGATGCTTGGATTGTAGGATACGATCCAGAATACTCTGTAGCAATGTGGTATGGTTATACCTCTGTAGATAAAGGATACTTAGAGCAAAATTCAGCTGTATTACAAAGAGGAAAATTATATCAAGCAATCGGAAACGTTGTCTTTAAAAAAGATGGAAAAACCTTTACAGAACCTAGTAGCGTTAAAAAAGTTTGTGTAGAAGCAGGAAGTTGGCCAGCATCCTTACCAAGTGCAGGTACACCACAAAATCAAATTACTTGTGAATACTTCCACAATGGTAGTGAACCGACAGAAGTATCTTCAAAATATAACAAATTAAATACTGTTAAAAATTTAAATGTAACTTATGATGAATCAAGTTCTAAATTAACAATTAGTTGGTCAAATTTAAATGCTCCAACAGAAAATGAAAGTTTTGGTAGATTCGGATACAACGTTTATTATGGAGATGTTCTATTAGGATTTGTGGACACGAATTCTCTTACGATTCAAGCAAGTACAAATATTTCAGGAACATACAAAGTAGTTACAACCTTTGAAAATTATTCAGGCAATCAAAGTGACCCAGCTATCTTTAATTTTGAATATAATCCTCCTACCCCTTCTACTGCACCTACTCCAACACAAACACCTACGCCTAGCAATACACCAGAAAGCTAAAAAATGAATAAAAATCCCTTATGGGATTTTTTAATGCAATAAAAGGCTACTAAAAAACATAAATACTGCTCCTATTAAAAAGAAAAGAATAGTACGGAAAGAATGATGATATCGAAAACTAGAAGGAAGTAATTCATAAACTGATATATGCATCATAATACCTGCAATAATAGCATATAAACACCCCATAAACATAGAATTACTAAAACCTACCAAGAAGATAGCAGCAATAATTGCTCCTAAAAATTCACTCATACCAGAAATCAAAGTATAAAAGAAAGCCTTTTTTCTATTATCTGTACTATAATAAATAGGTACAGCAACACTAATTCCTTCTGGAATATTATGTAACGCTAAAGCAATGGCTAAAGTAATTCCTAGTTTTAAATCATGATTAGAAGTTAAAAAAGTAGCAATTCCCTCTGGAATATTATGTAACATAATCGCAATCATAGAAATCATTCCTACACGATAAAGCTTCTGATCATGATAAGAATTATCAGGCAAATATTTATCAATCATCATAGAAAAGATCAATCCAATAACTAAAAACAAACTACAAAATAAAAATGCTGGAATGATATAATAAGTAGTACATATTTCTGAAAAAGAAGATGGAATTAAATCAAAGAGGGAAATAAAAAACATAACTCCCCCTGCAAAAGCTAAAGATGATACTAGAATTTTTGTAGAATCATTCTTCAAATATACAAATAAAAAACCAATTAAAGTAGAACATCCAGCTAAAAAAGTAATAAAAAAAGGAACCAAAAAAATCACCTCTTTCTAAAATATATGAAAGAAGTAAAACAATTATTAGATAGAAAAACTATTTTCTCATATAAGAAAATAGTTTTTATTACTCATTGAAAGATTTTTCTAACACTTTAACAGGTTCTGTTTCCATAACATTTTCTACGTTATCTTCAGAATAATAATCATCTGGCTTGATGGAACTATAATACCAATTTCCATCTTCTGCAAATTGAACAGCACTTGCTGGATGATCAGAATCATGAGACAAAAATTTTAAATACTCATGCATAGGTTCTCTTGTATAAAAATAATCAATAAAAGCTTGATGTCCAGGTAAATCTTCAATATCAGTATTTAAAAATTGATCTATACTACCATCACTAAACGTTGCATATTGATTTTGGGCAATTACTTGTGAATAGACATTATTTCCAAATTCATTAATCCATTTAATACTACGACTCGCACGATTATCTATATTATTAGCTACTGCATAAGCATCAATATATGCATCCTCATAATTATTAATATTAGCACCATAACGTCTCGCTTCTGCTAAAACAATTGCCTCCACTATAGCATACTCTTCATCTGTCAATTTTAAATTTTCTTGAATGACTTTTTTCTTCTCTAAATTACTTTGACGAATAATAGCACAAATTTTATCAAATGAAGTCTGACAATTAGTAAAGTCAGTTGTTAAAATAGAATTCGATAAATTTTCCAATAATTCTTCATCTGTAAACATATGTCTTTGCATGAATAATTCCATATCTTCTGGATATTCTTGCTTAGCTTTCTCTAACAACAACGCTTCCTCTGGAACTACCTCCAATTCTTCTGAAATCATTTCTTCTAATGAAACGGTTTCCACTTCATCCATATAATCTTCTTCCAATGATTCAAAGTCATTAGAAGAAGCAATCATTCTTTCCCTTCCATTCACAACAAGATTATTAGAATTAGAATTCATTTCTGATAATTCCGAGCGAGTTAAATGATAAGAGAAAGAAAAATTTTCTTCTTCAAAATGAAAATTTTCTATTTTTTGCGGTCCAGAAAGAAATAAATAATCATTACTTTTTTCATCATCTTGAACGAGTGAAACCATATTCTCAGAAAAAGAAACATTGTCATTGTGCATGAAAGGAAAATCCAAAGACAAAAATCCTAAAAATGCTACCCCTACATAAACTCGTAATTTCATTTCCATCAAAAAAAACAAATGATTAACATATGTTAAACGAATCTTTCTTTTCAATAAAATTCTTTTTTTATCAATATTAGATAATTTTCCTTTTCTCATTTTAAACCTCATTCCTTTCAGTGCCCATATCACAAAATGAATCTTTCTCGGCACAAACTCGTTATATTTTATCACAAAATCTAGTACCTGTCAACAAATTTGTAAACAAAAGTGATCCTAATCAATAAACCGTGAACTAGAGGGACTTTCATCAAAAATGATCTAACAACACAAAAATTATCGCTATGTTGTAGTTTTTGAGGGATGAAAGTTATAATCCTTATATACTTCAAAGAAATCAAAAATACTATAATTAT
>CANPVK010000067.1 GCA_947581715.1 uncultured Bacilli bacterium | reverse complement strand
AATAAAAAAATATAAATAGAAAGGGATCAATCAATAAGAAATTAATTGATATTTCTATAAGATTGATTATACGTGATTAAATGATATTAAATATATTAAATGACATTTGGAATTATTTAGAGGATCTTTCTGATAATTTTTATGATTTTATTATGAAAAATTTTGAACAACCATTTTTATGGATTTTTATTGTAATTATATTTTTAGTAATTTTTTCTTGGGGAATTTCTAAATTTCCAAATAAATAATAAAATTCGACAAATCTTTACATATCTTGTCAAATTTCGCTGTATCAATTTGTTGGATATTATTGTATAATGATACTTGCGTGGAGTACGAAAGGAGAAAATATGAAAAAGATCAGAGTACTTATGATCGATGATAACATCGAATTAATAAGCATGATTAAGGAGTACTTTAATAATCACGCTAGTATCGAAGTAGCATTAGAAGCAAATGATGGAGAACAAGGAATTTTTTTAGCCAAAAAAAATCAAAACGATTATGATGTCATTGTATTAGATTTAATTATGCCAAAAAAAGATGGAGTATATGTTCTCGAGGAATTAAAGAAAGAAAACATTGATAAAAAAATAATAGTGTTAACTTCTTATAATGCCCAAGATATGATTCGCAAAGTTTCAGAATTAGGAGTAAATTATTTTATTTTAAAACCATTTGAATTAGCAGATTTAGAAAAAAGAATTGAGGATTGTGGAGAAGAAAAGGATTATGGAAATACTTCGATTGATATTTATCATAATAACTTACAAATCTCTATTACGAAAATCTTACATGAATTAGGAGTACCTTCTCATATTAAAGGGTATCAATATATTCGTGAGGGAATCTCTATTTTGTATGAAAAACCAGAAGTGATTGGCGGAATAACCAAAGAATTATATCCCGATATTGCGAATAAGTTTGATACTACTGTATCCCGAGTAGAACGAGCAATAAGACATGCCATTGAAGTAAGTTGGAACCGTGGAGACTGGGACTTGATGGAAGAAATATTTGGTCATAGTGTAGATATTGATAAAGCAAAACCAACAAATTCAGAATTTATTGTAACTGTGGCAGATAAATTAAGATTAGAATTTCAAAAAAATTATACGAGAAAAATATTATAGCAATTGCTATAATATTTTTTTCTAAAAGAATTGAAAAAATAATGAAATTATTTTATAATAAAAAACTGAATTTTAAGAAGAGAAAGGAATTTTTTGAAATGACCAAACAGGAATTGGAACAAAAGAAAAGACAAATAGAAAGAGAAATAAAGGAATTAGAACTAAAACGAATACAAAATCAACAAATACATAAAGATTTAAATGTTTTTCAAAATTTAAACGCAAATAAACTATATTATTTTTTTTGGATAACAGTTATTTCGACATTAGGAATTCCAATTAGTGCTTATACTTATTTTACAGTTAATAATATGCATATTTTAACTCTCATAATAGCTATGTCAGTATTAGATATTTTAAATATTGCAGATATTATAATAACCCAAAAAAATATCGATAAAAATTATTTTGATTTTCAAAAATTAAGTAGTAAAGAATTGATAAAGTTAGAAAATGACCTAAAAGAAGCAGAAAAAAGCTTAGAAAAAAGTATAGAAAATCAGGAAAATTTAAAAAAAGAAACGGAAAAAGATTTAATCCTGGTAGATGGTTTTAATCAATTTATAAAAGAAAAAATAAATTATGCTGATATCCATTTTTCAAATGATTTGGAAAGTAGTATAGTAAATTCTACTCCAAAACAATTACGAAAAGTAAAATAAAAACAAAAAAAACTAGCAATTTTGAGATTTTATGATATACTAATAATAGTTTTATGAGGAGAAAGAAGTAGTAATCAAATGATCATGAAAAGAGAGTCTATGTTGGTGGAAATAGATCATGTAGTTTGGTGAACTTGTCTTTTGAATAAAAATAGGGTTGTTCCTTTATCAATGAAAGAGTATAAGTATTTACTTATAAAATAAGGTGGTACCGCGATTATTCGTCCTTAGATGAATCATCGCGTTTTATTTTGGAGGGATAAGATGGAATATGTTGTTTGGTTTCTTATCAGTTTTATTCTAATTGACATAATTTATTCTTTTTTCTTTATTAGAAAGTCAAAAAGAGAAAAGAAAATTCCGGCAGAAGCACAGTATCTCATTTATCGATATCAGCTGGATATAAAAAAATTTAGTTATCAAAAGTTTTTAAAAATAGTGGGATTAGTTACCAGTTTCGATATTGCTTTAGTAGCTACCTGTATCGGAGTAATAGATAGCATTATCTGGCAAATATTAGTTGGATTTGTAATTATAATACCAATTGCTATCGTATCATTTCTATTGCTTGGCAAATATTATCAAAAGAAACAGCTAAAAGATAATTTAAAAGAATTAGAGAAAGAAAAAAAGTATTTGGCGAAAAAAGAAACAAAAAAGAAAAGAAAAGAACAAAGGAAAGGAAAGAAGAAAAATGGATAATATGCAAAAAATACAAGAAAAATGGCAAACATATTGGGAAGAACATGGAATTTTTCATGCCAAAATTGATCAGAATAAGGAGAAATATTATTACTTAGTAGAATTTCCCTATCCAAGTGGGGCAGGACTTCATGTGGGGCATGTTCGTAGTTATACAGCACTAGATGTAATGGCAAGAAAAAAGAGAATGATGGGTTATAACGTATTATTTCCAATAGGATGGGATGCCTTTGGTGCGCCAGCCGAACAGTATGCCATCAAGAACCATATTCATCCCAGTTTAGCAGTCAAAGAAAATATTAAAACTTTTAAGTCTCAGATTCAAAAATTAGGAATTTCTTTTGACTGGACAAGAGAATTTTCTACGACAGATCCAGAATATTATAAATGGACACAGTGGCAATTCCTACAATTTTTTAAAAATGGAATGGCTTATAAAGCCAAGAAAAATATTAATTGGTGTCCAAAATGTAAAACAGGATTATCGAACGAAGACTCTAGTGGTGGAGTTTGTGAAAGATGTGGAACGAAAGTAGAACAGAAAGAAAAAGAGCAATGGATGCTACGTATGAGCGATTATGCAGAAGATTTAATTGATGGGTTAAAAGATACCGATTTTCAAGAAAGAACGAAATTAGCTCAAATCAATTGGATTGGAAAATCAACCGGTGCAGAAGTGGATTTCCCATTAAAAGAAGTAGAGGATCAACTAACGATTTATACAACCCGTCCAGATACTTTATTTGGAGTAACTTTTATGGTAGTAGCACCAGAACATCCTTATATTGAAAAATACCAAGATCAAATTCAAAATATGGAGGAAGTAAAAGCTTATCGTGAGCAAGCCAATAAGAAAACAGAATTTGAAAGAACACAATTAGTAAAGGAAAAAACAGGAGTAAAATTGCAGGGACTTACCGCAATGAATCCTGTCAATCAAAAAGAAATTCCTATCTATATTTCAGATTATGTCATGATGAATTATGGAACAGGAGCTATTATGGCCGTACCAGCTCATGATGAACGTGATTTTGAATTTGCAACAAAATTTGGAATTGATATCATCCCAGTCATTGAGAAGATGACAGGGGAAAAAAGAGAAAATGAAACCTTTAAGAAAAGTATTGTTGCAGTGTTATATCATCCAAAGACTGACAAATATCTAACCATTAATTGGCATGAAAAGGGGGGAAGATTATTTGTTGGCGGAACTAGAAAAGAAGAGGAAGATGCCCTTTCCTGTGCAATACGAGAAATAAAAGAAGAAACTGGGTATGTGGACTTTGTACTAAAAAGACAAACTTTTCCAGTAAATCATCATTATTTTGCTTATAATAAAGGAAAAGCTTTTGAGATAGATTGCGATGGATTTTTATTCGAATTAACTTCTGAAAAGAAAGAAGAAGTGAATCGTGATGAAGATGAAGTATTTGATGTAGAGTGGGTTGATCAAGATACCATTTTAAAAGAAGTAAAGGATGAACTACATCAAACGATTTTTGAAAATGCACTTTCTCCAAAAGCATTTACAGAAGATGGAAAAATGATTCATTCTGAATTTTTAAATGGAATAGACAACAAAAAAGAATCCATTGAAAAGATGATTGCTTATTTGGAAGAAAAGAAAATTGGCCATCAAAAAACCAATTATAAACTACAAGATTGGATTTTTACTAGACAAAGATTCTGGGGAGAACCAATTCCACTAGTTTATTGTGAAGATTGTGGATGGGTAGCTGTACCAGAAGAAGAATTGCCAGTATTACTTCCAGATGTTGCAGAATATGAACCAACGGATGATGGGGAAAGCCCTTTAGCTAGAATTCCAGAGTTTGTGAATACCACTTGTCCTCATTGTGGAAAACCTGCAAAAAGAGAGACAGATACGATGCCAAACTGGGCAGGATCTTCTTGGTATTGGTTAAGATATATGGACCCACATAATGATAAAGAATTTGTATCTCGTGAAGCACTAGATTACTGGGGAAAAGTAGATTGGTATAATGGTGGAATGGAACATGCAACAAGACATTTACTATATGCAAGATTTTGGAATCAATTTTTATATAATCAAGGCTTAGTACCAAATAAAGAACCATTTAAAGTTCGTGCTAGTCACGGAATGATTTTAGGAGAAGGCGGAGTCAAGATGAGTAAAAGTCTTGGTAACGTAATTAACCCAGATGACATCGTAGCAACTTTAGGAGCAGATGTTTTACGTACTTACGAAATGTTTATTGGAGACTATGAAAAAGAAGCTACTTGGAGTGAGCAGGGATTAAATGGTTGCAAAAGATTTATTGATAAAGTAATTCGTTTAGGAGAAAAAGTAAACGATTCAGAGGAATATTCAAAAGAAATAGAATCTGATATTCACAAGACAATTCAAAAGGTAACGAATGATATTGATGAATTAAAATTTAATACAGCAGTATCTGCTTTAATGATTTTGTTAAATAAAATGGAGAAAATGAATTCTATTTCTAAAAAGGATTATCGTACGTACTTAATGTTATTGAATCCAATCGCACCACATATGACAGAAGAATTAAATGAGATTTATCATTTGGGAAACCCTATCTGTGAATCTAGTTGGCCTACTTATGATGAATCTAAGTTAGTGGAAGAAGAAAAAGATATTGCTGTCCAAGTAAATGGAAAAGTAAGAGCAACAATTAAAGTACATATAGATGATAGTGATGAAGAAATCATGGGAAAAGCTTTGCAAGAAGAAAATGTGCAAAGACATATAGAAGGAAAAGAAATCTTAAAAACGATAGTCATTAAAGGAAAAATCGTAAATATTGTAGTAAAATAATAAAAAATCTAGGAAACTAGATTTTTTAATTGCAATTATTTCAAAAATAAGAATATGATTTTCTTTTTATTTATGTTATACTTAACTTATAAAATAAGGTATCTAAGTTCGATAATAAGAAGCTATCAGAATAACCTTGATTGTCCTTTTCGAAGGACATTTTAATATTATTGAAAGGTACTTGATTTTGAATACTTTCATCTAATTCTAAACGAATTTGATATTTTGCTGTTACATTCCCAGTATTCGTTACTTTAAATTCATATGGAGTAGTCGCTAATCCTTGTTCATTGGTCATAGGATAAGTATTTTCAAGGTTTATTGTATCAGTTTTCCTTTGATATTCTACTTCTAAATTACCGGTATACATGACATACTGTTTTTCTTTGACAGTAGTTGTTAAAAAAGAATAACTAACTCCTACAATCCCTACAAATAGAAAAACAAATAAAATACTAAAAATGAGATAAAAATATTTCTTTTTTAATTTTTTCATTTTACGAAACTCCTTTTTTTATTTAGATTATCTAAATTTTTCTTAGTTTCTAAGTATCGAACTTAGAAACTAATTTAGTATTTGTAAAAAACATTAATATTGCTCCAGGAGAAAGTCATGAATATGGAATCAAATTATGGATTGATATCAATGCCGGAAATGA
>CANPVK010000066.1 GCA_947581715.1 uncultured Bacilli bacterium | reverse complement strand
GAACATCCCAAATCGTGGGAATGGCTATTATCACAACTACTGTTATTAATTCCATTTTAACAGTACGAAATCCAGCCGACAACACCACCGCTTTAACAATCACACCGAATGCAGGTGGAACACAACCAGTATCAGCACATCTTGTTATCATTCAAATTCAATAAAAGAAAAAGTATTAGCGACAAACTAATACTTTTTTAATTATAAATACTATTGGTCATATCTGTAACTGCCGATAAAATATAAGATATTTTATACCAAGTTTGATAATTGACTGCTCCTGTTTGCGATAAAGAAAATACTTTTTGAAAAGTCCGAACCGCATCTCTAGTATCACTTCCAAAATATCCATTTGGATTTAAAATAACTGCATTTTTCACAGGATTTGCAATCGTATCACTATATGTATTGACAATGAAATATCCTTTTGACATAATTAACTTCAGTGACATATTATATATTAACTTGAGACATTTTCCAAAGTTAACACTTAAGACATTATCATAAATTAATCATAAATACCGAAACTCAAATAAACGAAAAGCTTGACAAATGGCATATGATATTATATAATATGCTCGTAAATTTGTATTGAAGGGAGATATATATATGAAAAAGATACCAGTAAAATTATTAAGTGGAATTTTAGCTACAAGCGTAGTTACAGCTAGCATCTGTGCGATTGGTGCTGATATTAGTAAATCATTAAAATCTAACGATAAAGACACACTAAATTATATTGAAAAAGATGTTGTTAGTTTAAAAAATGCTAAAGCTCTAACTGAAGCGCAAAATGAAGCTAAATTAACTCAAAACAAAGTTGATGTGATAAATAAAGCTGTAGATGAAGCTCAAAAAGAAGTGGAAAGTGCTGAGGAAAAAGTAGAAGCTACTAAAGCATTAGAAGAAGAAGTAGAAGCTACTAAAGCATTAGAAGAAGAAGCTGGAGCTAAGGTTGAAAGCACAAGAAAAGAAGTAGAAAAAACTACTGCAAATCAAAAAGCAGCTGAAGAGGAACTAACAAAAGCTGACGATTTATTAAAAAATGCGAAAAAGGCTCAAGAAGCTGCGGAAGCTGAAGTAAAATCTGCCAAAACTGCAGAAGCTAAAAAAGTTGCTGAAGAAAAAGTGAAAGCTGCCAAAGAAGAAGTAGCTAATGCTACACAAGTTCAAAAAGAAGCTAATACTAAAAAACAAGCTGCTGAAGAGGAAGCTAAACAAGCTGAAGAAAACATTAGAAATACTCAACAATCTAATAATGCTATAACAAGTAATGAGTCAAAGGCTAATGAAAGCAGCACAGAACAAAAATCAGGTGGATTTTTAACTGATGAAATTTTAAAAAAAGCTGCTGAAGGCGAAAAACGTGATCGTGAAAATTATGAAAAAGCTTTAAAAGAAAAAGGCCTTACTCCTCCAAGTAATGAACATACTGTAGAATTCCATTTTTATAGCACCTTAAGAGATTTAAAAGTTCGTCGTAATGGAGATGCAGATTATTGGGCTACATGTGGAGAAGATGGTGTTAACTGCATCTGGTTTGCTGAATTCACTTGTGATATGAATGAATGTGAAGGATTTGCTGAACCTGGTTCAAATGAATTAAGTGGTCATGTTCTTCTTGGTAGAAGAGGAGATACAAAAGAATATATTATGCAACCTCCTAAAGCTAAACCAGGATACAGATTTAAAGCTTGGGAAATAGTATCTGCTCATGGAACTGTCACTCAATATGGAGAAACTGGAGTACTTGTAAGTAGCTATAGAGCTGTTTATGAAAAATATTAATGATGAAGTGGTTGAAATACCACTTTTATTGCGTTCCTACTCCAGAACGCAATAAAAAAGTATTAGCACTAAACTAATACTTTTTTAACTATAAATACTATTGGTCATATCTGTAACGGCTGACAAAATATAAGATATTTTATACCAAGTTTGATAATTGACTTCTCCTGTTTGCGATAAAGAAAATACTTTTTGAAAAGTACGAACAGCATCGCTTGTATCACTTCCAAAATATCCATCTGGATTCAAAATAACAGGTATTCCTGGATAACTACCTCGAATATAGTTTAATGTATTTTGTAGAATATAAACATCTCTGCCACAATCCCCTTCTTCTAAAGTATCAGTAAAAGAATAAGGATAAGATTGTGTTGTTTTTGCTTCATAAATATTTACCTCATTTCCATAATAATATTTTAAAATTTCTAAAGCACTATAACCACGATCTCCTAAATCTTTCGATCCCCATTGACTGAGATATCCTTTTTCAGAAGTGTTGCTCTTAAAGTGAGCGAGTAATGGCTCTACGCGAATGCCACTACGAATATAATTTCGAAATATTTCATCTACAATATTAGAAATAGGTTCAAAGATAGTTCCATTTCTAGTATATTTTTGATCGTAAGAAGTAGTAGAAGTAATCGTAAAATCATACCCCTTACTACGATACCATTCCGTATAAATACGATTTAAGGTAAAAGAAATAATAGCTAAAATATTCGCTTTGATAGTTTCTTCAGGCCAAGTACTATATACCTCACTACTCGCTACATTTTTAATATAATCTAAAAATGGTACCGTATAATTGGTGGCATTGGTATTACTAGGAATGCCATCATGCACAATAATATTTTCAGGAATTAAAACCTCTGTTAAAACAATAGGAGCAATTCCGGGATTCGTATTATCCGTTTCTGGATCGAGATAAGGAGGATAATCTCCCCATAAGGTATTAGGAGGAATTTGAGATACATCTTCTTCCTGGTTTTCATCAATAGAAGTTAAATAAATATTTTGAATAGAAGTAATACCATCAAAAATTTGTACTCCATCAATTCTGGTATTAGTAAGTCCTAAAGCGGTAACTGTTACATCATAAGTCTCATAAGGTCTTATTTGTTTTTGATCTTGTTCGGAATAACTTTTATCAACGGTATCTAATGAAATCTTTTCTGTTTGCCCATTTTCATTAGTTGTGGTAGAAGTAATAACTCTACCATTTTTCGATATAGTAACTCTTGCATTTTTCACAGGATTTGCAATCGTATCACTATATACATTGACAATTAAATATCCTTTTGCCATAATTCACCTCGTTATATTATATATAATATCTAGGAAAGAAATGAATATAATTGATTAGGTGATGTTATGTTAGAAGAAAATTTACAGTTAGGCTCAACAGGAGATAACGTGAAAATTCTACAAGAAAAGTTAAAGATTTTAGGATTTTATAATCCTGTTGTAACAGGAAGCTTTGGGCTTTCTACAGAGGTGGGGGTAAAAGCTTTTCAAAGAGAATATGATTTAGAAGAAACGGGAATTGTGAATGAAGAAACTTGGCAAAAATTATTCGAATTAACAGAAGTAGCGGTTGATAGAACTAGAGCAAATTCATTACTAAGTATCGGTTCTAGTGGAGAAGAAGTACGACAATTACAGATTAAATTAAAAGCGCTATTATATTATACAGGACCAATTAATTCTACTTTCGATTTAGAAACAGAAAATGCTTTAAAAAGATTTCAAACCAATAATAATTTAACAGCAACCGGAACAACGGATAGTCAAACTTGGAGTGTTTTAAATTCGTTATATGGAAATCTAAATCCCTGTGTAACAGGAGAAGAAGAAAGTACCAATACTTATACCGTTCAAAAGGGAGATACACTATATTCCATAGCAAGAAGATTCAATATGACAGTAGAGGAGTTAAAAAGACTGAATAATCTAACAAGTAATACATTAAGTATTGGCCAAGTATTAAAAATTCCAACAGAAGAGGAAACACCAACGCCAACAACTTATACGGTTCAAAGAGGAGATACTCTATATAGTATTGCTAGAAATTTTAATACAACCGTAGAAGCATTAAAACAATTGAATAACTTAACAAGTAATACGTTAAGTATCGGTCAAGTACTAAAAATCCCAACAGAAGAGGAGACAATAGCTCCAACAACTTATACCGTTCAAAAGGGAGATACACTATATTCCATAGCAAGAAGATTCAATACAACCGTAGAGGAGTTAAAAAGACTGAATAATCTAACAAGTAATACACTAAGTATTGGTCAAGTATTAAATATCCCCACAGGAGAAGAAGAACCAATCACTACTTATACGGTTCAAAGAGGAGATACCTTATATTCGATTGCTAGAAAGTTTAATACAACCGTAGAAGAACTAAAAAGAAAAAATAATTTAACAAGTAACACCTTAAGTATTGGGCAAATATTAGAAATATAGACACCAGAAATTCTGGTGTTTTTAATTGTATAGATTCCAAAGAAGAATTGAGAAAAAGAACCAAATCAAAGAAAGTTATGGTATACTAGAACTAGAAAAAAGAAAGTAGGTATTGTATGAAAGAAAAACTTCCCACTTTTTTGTTAGAATGTTTGAAAAATCAATATACAGAATCCCAAGTAGAACAGATTTTAGAAGGCTATTCCACCAAAAGAAAAACAACTTTTCGAGTAAATACTTTAAAAGCAACCAAAGAAAAAGTAAGGGAAGAATTCCTCCAAAATCATTATGAAATAAAAGAAGTGTCTTGGTATCCTAATAGCTATCTAGTAATCAAACAAGGAACAACCGAAATTACACAACTAGAATGTTATCAAAAAGGTTGGATTTATCTACAAAGTTTATCTTCTATGTTACCAGTTTTAATCTTAAATCCCCAAGAAAAAGAAGATATTTTAGATATGGCTGCAGCACCGGGTTCCAAAACCACCCAAATAGCCATGGAAACAAACAATAAAGTACATCTGACCGCCTGTGAAAAAGATGCAATTAGATTAGAAAGACTAAAATACAATTTAGAAAAACAAGGAGTAACTTGCTGTCATGTTATGAAGATGGATGCGAGAAATTTAGATGAATTTTTCTCTTTTGATAAAGTATTATTAGATGCACCATGTAGTGGTAGTGGAACAATTTCTCTGTTAGAAGATAATCCCTATCTTTTAACGGAAGAAAAGTTAAAAAAATTTCAACAAACACAGATTTCTTTACTTAGAAAAGCACTAAAAGTATTAAAACCTAACCAAAGAATGATTTATTCTACCTGTTCTATTTTAAAACAAGAAAACGAAGAAGTAATAGAAGCCATTCAAAAAGAATTTAAACTAGAAATTCTTCCTATCAATATAGAGGATAAAATTCCTCTTTTGAAAACAACGATAGAAAATACCAAATGTATTTGCCCAACAACAGAAATGGAAGGATTTTTTCTAGCTTATTTAGAAAAAAAATAAAGGAAAGAAGGAAAAGAATATGAAATTAGAAGGAAAAGTAGCCTTAATTACAGGAAGCACGAGAGGAATTGGTTATGCAGTAGCTTCTCTATTTTTAAAAGAAGGAGCAAACGTTGCCATCTGTGGTAGTAAAGAGGAAAACGCCATACATGCCATTGAAAAATTAAAAGAAGAAATAAAAATAGAGGAAAATCAAGTATTACCAATTGGAGTCAATCTAAAAGATACCCAAAGTATTCAAACAATGGTAGAAAAAGTAATCCAAAAATGGGGAAAAATAGATATTTTAGTCAACAATGCAGGAATCACTTCCGAAAAATCATTATTAGATTCTAATGATGAAGATTTTTATGAAATGTTTGAAGTGAATGTCTTTGGTCTGTTAAAAACAACGAGAGAAGTGGTGAAATACATGAAAGAAACAGGAGGTTCTATTATCAATACGAGTTCCATGGTAGGAATCAATGGTGGTAGGAATCAAGTCAGTTATGCTGCCAGCAAATTTGCCGTAAATGGAATCACCAAGTCCTTAGCCAAAGAATTAGGGCCCTATCAAATCCGTGTAAACGCAATCGCACCTGGGGTGGTAGGAACAGATATGATGAGAGAAACAGTAACAGAAGAGATGAAGCAAAGATTAATTCAAATGACACCACTGAAAAAAATGGCAGAACCAAAAGATTTAGCAGGAGCTTATCTTTATTTAGCCAGTGAAGAAGCAAACTTCACAACAGGTACCATCATTCAAGTAGATGGTGGCCTAGTCATGTAGGTGACTAACTATTAGAAGTCAAGAGATTTTTGATAGAAAGTTATAAATTGGAAAGAAACCCACGCCAAAAAG
>CANPVK010000065.1 GCA_947581715.1 uncultured Bacilli bacterium | reverse complement strand
GCGAGCTGGGTTCAGAACGTCGTGAGACAGTTCGGTCCCTATCCGTCGTGGGCGTAGGAAAATTGAGGAGAGCTGTCCTTAGTACGAGAGGACCGGGACGGACCTACCTCTGGTGTATCTGTTGTAACGCCAGTTGCAGTGCAGAGTAGCTATGTAGGGAAAGGATAACCACTGAAAGCATCTAAGTGGGAAGCCAACTTCAAGATGAATTTTCCCATTTTTAAAAGTAAGACTCGTGAAAGACTAACACGTTGATAGGCTGGAGATGGAAGCATGGCAACATGTTGAGTTGACCAGTACTAATAAGTCGAGGATTTAATCATCAAAGGTTTCTAGATTTGATTGAGTCACATTATCTAAGTTTTGAAAGAATTATTTTCTAGATAAAGAATTCCTTGGTGACAATAGCGAAGAGGGTACACCTGTTCCCATCCCGAACACAGAAGTTAAGCTCTTCAGCGCCGACGATAGTTAGTGCAAAAATAGGACGTCGCCAAGGTATTTTTTTTTTGATTTTTAATTCTCCCTTTTGGGAGTTTTTTTCTTTTTCTATTCCTATTTTACAAATTCTTATTTTTTTAATCATTTATAAAATAAATTTATAGAATAGTCAATCATTTTATTCATGATTGATTTATCTTTATTTTTCTTCTTTTTTATTGAAATTCAACTTTTTTCTTGATATAATTACCTTAACAATAGGGAGGATGTACTATGGATAAGGATATAACAATGATTACAGCTTTAGAAAATGAAAAAGCAATGGAATTAATAAATAGAATGCTTTCAATGAAATTAGAAACAGGGAAAGATGTCAAATGTAATTTGGGAGAACAAGAATTTACAACAGAAGGATCAAATACTTTCGAAGAAATGCTTATTAATAATAGTACTGCCATTTTTGAAAATTTTGAAAAGACAAGAGAAGAAATATTAAATACTCCTCAAATGAATCAAGTAATTGAAAGTTTTAAGGGAGCTGGAAGAGGAAAAAGACAAGTAGATTCCTCTAACGAGTCTAGATTAATTGCTTCAAACATAAGAGAACAAACTTTATTATTTAATCAGATTATGGGAAAATTTGATTCTTTAGATTTTTCTAATGCAACGATTGTATTAAATTGGTTAAATTCTACAATAAAATATATTAATAACCATGATCTATATTTACCTTTAGGTATGGAAAATAGTGAATATGGAAATATTTCTAATTATATCGTAAAAAAATTAGAAGAAAAGGGATATTATACACAAGAAAATAATGAAATTCATAGTATCAATGATTATTATAGAAAGTTAATTTCTTATCAATTAAATGATTTAGATAAATATCAATTTTTTGCATATAACTATGCTATAGATAGCCAAGAAAAAGAAGTAAATTCAGAAAATAAAAGAAAAGAAGAGGAAACACAGGAAGTAATAAATTTAAGAGCACAACTACAAACTATAATTCAAAATAAAGCACTATTAGAAATGAATTTGGAAATTTTAAAAATGTTTGAAAATGGAGAGATTGACAAAAAGAAAAATCAAACAGAAAATTATGAAATTAGAAGAAATAGAATAAAAGAAAAAAGAAATCAATTGGAAATAGAAAAACAATCATTAAACGCAAAAATAGGTAATAGTAATCCAATAAATCTAAATGAAGTAGAAAACGAAGAAGCAATGAGATTTTTAAATACGATAAAAGCTTCGCAAGAAATGAATAATTATGAAAGATTAAACGAAATTGAGAAAGAAATAGAAGATTTAAATCAACAAGAAGAAAAAATAAATTTTGAACAAAGCAAGAGAATAGAAAAAAATCAAGCACAAAAAGAAAAAATAAATGAAAAAATAATCATGTTATCACAACAGGAAAAAGAATTAACAGAAATGTTACCTGAAACAAGAAAAAAGAGAATAAAAGATCAAATTACCCAATTAGAATCAGAGAAACAATCTTTATTATCACAAATAGATAAAAATAGTAATATGAATTTAAGTGAATTAACTTCTAATCAAATGAATCCAGCAGAAGCAAATCAATCAATGGGATTTTTAAGTTCATTAGCAGCATTAAATGAAAAAAATCTTCGTGATCAAATTGCTAATATTGATAAAAAAATAGCAGATTTAAAAGAACAGGAAGAAAATAAAGAATCAGAAAAGAATACCATACCAATACCTGAAATTGATAAAAATTCTGAAAATGATAACTTACCAGATTTACCTCAACCTGAGGCTGATCCAACGATAGAAGAAAATTCTATGGAAGATTATTATCAAAAGCTACACAGTATTGCTGAAGAAGGAAACATTTTTAATGATGAAAGTAAAAACCGTACATATAAAACTCAATATCAACCAGAACAAGAGATAGAAACAGAAAATTCTACTTTTGAAAATATTTCAAATCCAAAAGAAGAAACAGGAATAAATTCTGAAGCAGTAGATGAAAAATCTTTCAGTTTACCAGACTTACCTACCCCAGTGGAAGATTCCTTACAAGAAAGTCATATCATTCAAAGTATTATGAAAGCACCAAAGCGTTTAATAGAAAAAATACGTAGTACAGATTTTGTGAAAAAACTAAACCATATTTTGCAGAAATTGTCAGAACATAAATTAGCAACTTCTTTTGCTTTAGTTGGCGTTGGATTAGGAATTGCTGTATCTACCCTTGTTCCTAATATAAATGATGAAAATCAGGAATTAGATTTAAAACCAATAGAGTCAGAAAAAATATCAGACTCGGAAGAAATAAATAACAGAACAATAGAACAACAAGCACCATCAACTACTGAAATAAAAAGTGAAATAGAAGCAAATGTAGAAGCAAATATTGAAACACAAAATGAGCTTCAAAAAAAGGGATTAGAAGAAGTTATTAATGCGACAAGAGAAAATATTATGGATGGAACGCAAGATGTTTATAGAACGGTAGCAGATGCCAATCATGAAACCAATTCAGTTAGTGTTACAGAAAAATATACCCCATCATGGAAAACTTCTGAAGCAGGTAAATTTTATGATGAAAATTCAGAAGTACTAACAAGAGAACAAGCAGAGCAACTAATATCAGAAGGAAAAGAAGTCGTAGTACGTTACGATAATAATAATATCCCTATCGGTTATGCTGTAGTAAATAACCAATTAAATGATGATAATTTTGCAAAATAAAGGAGGTTTAAGATGGAAAATTTGATTCATAGCATTATCACTTTAGATAATCAAGAGAAGTATATTGTTTTAAACCAAGCAACTTATCAAGGAAATAGTTATTATTTTGTAGCAAAAGTTACAGATAATGAGGAAGATATATTAGAAGAATTTAAATTATTAGAATTAGTAGAGGAATCAGGGGAAAAACGTGTGCAATTAGTAAAAGATGAAAAAATTATTGCACTTTTAACAAAGTATTTTCAAAAAGAAGAAACAGAATAATTTTGAAAGAAGAAAAATAGGTTGTATAATCTATTTTTTTTCTGTTATAATGAAATAGGAATAGATAATCTAGGAAATAGTTTCTACTTCCTAAACAAAATAATGAAACGAAAGAGAGGTGCACTAGGTAATTATACCTAGCCAATTATGACATATAAAGTAACAAGTAGAGAGGAACAAGATACGATTGAACTTGCTCAAAATATTGAATCTGAAAAATTTCCTGGAATGGTAATTTGTTTAGAGGGTGATTTAGGAAGTGGAAAAACTGTATTTACAAAGGGATTTGCTTCTTCATTAGGAATTGATGAATCAGTAACTTCTCCTACCTTTAATATTATTAAAGAATATAAATCTGGCGAAATGGATTTATACCATGTTGATGTCTATCGCTTAGATGGTAAAATTGAAGATTTAGGGTTGGAAGAATACTATCAAAAAGGTGGAGTTGTGATTATTGAATGGGCTGATATGATAGAAGATTACTTACCAGAAGAAAGATTAGAAATCAAAATAAAAATTTCAGAGGAAGATGAAGATACTAGAATTATTTTCATTACTCCCTATGGACAAGTTTATGAAGATTTATGTGAGGCAGTATTATGAAAATTTTGTATATAGATACAACTTCTAGTTATCTATATAGTGGAATTGTGGACGAAGGAAAGCTTTTAACGGAAGTTAAAGAAGAATTAGGAAAGGATTTATCTAGTAATACTCTTCCTAAAATAGAAGAAATGTTTCAAAAAGTACAATTACAACCAGAAGATATTGATAAAATAATCGTTGTGAATGGTCCAGGATCTTTTACGGGAATTCGCGTCGGTGTCACCATTGCGAAAACTTATGCTTATAGTTTAAAAAAGAAAATTACGACAATTTCTAGTTTAGAAGCCATGGCATTATCGAGCAAAAAGGAAACGAAATTTCAAATACCGATCATCGATGCTAGAAGAAATTATGTTTATGCAGCGATTTATGAACAAGAAAGGAATCCAATTTTAAAACCACAATATATAAAATTAGATACTTTAAAATGTGCTGTAGATCAACTAATTGGCAGCTATCAATATATTAGTAATCAGGAATTTAAAGATTTCGAAATAGAAAGTTATGATCCAGATATTTTAAAAATTGTGAGTACTTATCAAGAAAAGGAAGAAGTGAATCCTCATGCAGTAAATCCAATTTATTTAAAACAAACAGAAGCAGAGGAAAAGCAGAATTTAGAATTAATATGATAGAAAAAGTGAACAAGGATTCTTTTTATTTAGAAGAATTAGAAAAAAATTTTCCACAGGTATTTACAAAAAATGACATTTTAGGACATATGAAAAACAATACCTTTACTCATTATTTTACTTATCTAGTAGACAGTAAACCGATTGCTTTTATCAATTATGATTTAATTTATGATCGTGTAGAATTAATTGATATTAATGTTTTAGAAGAATTTCAAAATCAACATATTGCTAGTAAATTAATGGAATATATGATTGAGGAAGCGAAACAAAATCATGCAGTCAATATTACATTAGAAGTAAACATGAGAAATTTCAAAGCAATTCATTTATATGAAAAATATGGTTTTCATAAAGTAGCGATTAGAAAAGGATATTATCAAGGAATAGATGCAATATTAATGGAAAAAGAGTTGATGTAAGATGAAGGATATTTATATTTTAGGAATAGAAACTAGTTGTGATGAAACAAGTGCATCAATTGTGAAAAACGGATGTGAAGAGATTGCTACAGTAGTATTATCGCAGATTGATATTCATAAAGATTTTGGAGGAGTTGTTCCAGAAATTGCCAGTCGTCATCATGTGAAAAATATCACGATGGTAATAGATGAGTGTTTAGAAAAAGCAGGAATGAATATCAAAGAGATGAGTGGGATTGCGGTAACTTATGGACCGGGCTTAGTAGGTTCTCTTTTAGTAGGAATTGAAGCTGCAAAAACATTAGCTTTCGTGAATCATTTACCATTGATACCTGTCAATCATATGTCAGGTCATATTTATGCAAATCAATTGGTAAAACCATTAAAATTTCCATTAATCGCTTTGGTGATTAGCGGAGGTCACACAGAATTAATCTATATGAAAGATCATTATCAATTTCAAAAAATTGGGGGTACCTTAGATGATGCGGTAGGAGAATGCTATGATAAAGTAGCAAGAGTAATGGATGTTCCTTATCCTGGAGGACCAACGATTGATCAATGGGCCCATGAAGGAGAAGATACTTATTCCTTGCCACTTCCTTTAAATGATCAAAGCTATGATTTTAGTTTTAGTGGGTTAAAAAGCGCAGTGATTAATTTGGTCCATAATGAAAATCAAAGAGGAAATGAAATTCGGAAAAAAGATTTAGCCTGTTCTTTTCAAAATACAATAGTAGAAATTCTGACGAAGAAAACCATGAAGGCGATCCAAGAGTATCAGGTAAAAAATTTAATTGTAGCTGGTGGAGTAGCTGCTAATCGAGGAATTCGTGAAAAATTAACGGCATTATGTGAAGAAGAAAAAATTGAATATTCTTTTCCAGAAATGAAATATTGTACGGATAATGCAGCCATGATAGCAGCAAGTGGATATCAAGCTTATTTGTTAGGACAACGTGCCGATTTGCATTTAAACCCACAATCTAGCCTAGAATTAAATAGTAAAAAATAAAAAATGCATAAAAAATTTTAAATAATCATTCTAACTTATGATATAATAAAAAAGTAATAGATAAATATTGAGGTGAGAAAAAATGATGAAAAAAGTATTCAGTGTATTATTAATGGGGATTTTAGTGTTAAGTTTAACTGGATGTGGAGTAACAGAAGACAAAGAAGAAAAGGAACAAACTTTGGTATGTACAACTACTGAAAGTGATGAAGATATGGATATTGAGCAAGTAATTTCTATGACT
>CANPVK010000064.1 GCA_947581715.1 uncultured Bacilli bacterium | reverse complement strand
CGTCATAGGGGTTTCTTCGGATAGCTTTTGCAAAAGTCTTATCTACGCAAAAGCTATCCGAAGAAACCCCTATGACGTATCGCTATTATCAAGAAGTAATCAAAGGGAAATCTCCAAAGAAAGCACCCACTTATATAGAAGAAGAAAAGAAAAGTGTCTGGGTTTGTGATGTTTGTGGCTATACCTACGAAGGAGATTTACCAGAAGGATTTATATGCCCTATCTGTGGGGTTGATGAAACCCATTTTCAAAAACAATAAAAGGATTTCCCAGGAAATCCTTTATTCAATTTTAATAGAATCTTTATTTTTAAAAACAATTTCTTGATGAGTAATCGATAAAATATTTTCTTCATTTGCTAAAATATGCTTTTTAATTTTTTTCAATTTTAATTCGGATTCTAAATCTTTTAAGTTTTTTCGAACTCGAATTTGTTTATCCATCGTTTGAATAATACAATACTTACTATATTTTTCTTTTAAAGCATACAAAATATCATGATAATAAATTTTTTGATGTTCATTAATTTGTACAGCATCATTTTGATAAAAAATACCTAAAGCGATTTTGAAAGTTTCTTTTAAATTGATAGGAAAATTTTCCAATTTTGATAAATAAGTAAGAACCGCAAGCCTTGCAGAAATGAAACTTTCTTTTAAATTATAAACAGAACATACAATAATAACACTTTTCCAATCATGAGCATTTTGTCGAATCTCTCGAGAAATATCATATCCAGACTTAGAAGAACCACTTAATTCAATATCTAACAGATAAATTTTCGTATCTTTATCATGAATCATTCCCTTTAACTCTTTATTATATTCCGTAAAACAATAGATTCCCAAATCTTCTAATTTTTCTTCTTTTAGAACTTGATGAATAATAGAAACCATCTTTTTCTGAAAAGAAAACTGATCTTCCACTACAACAATTTTCATAAGGCCACAACTTCTCCTTATCTTTGATTATACCAAAGAATGAAAAAAAGATAAGAAAATTTACGAAAAAGGACATGAAAGGCGATTTTTTGACCATATAGAATAAAAACAGAAGCTAAGAAATAAAAACTTGAAATAGAAAACACTAGAAATTTTGAGTTCCGGTAAAATTTTATAGAATTATTGAAATAGCAATAAAAAAATGTTATGGATACTAAACAATTTGTCTTTATTGCATTCTGTTGATATTTATTGACTAATTTTGCAACTGTTGTAAAAAAAATACCGAAACTCAAATAGAAATTTATTCTATTTTTCAAAAAATTATGATAGAATTAAATGTATAATGAGTGAGGTGTAAAATAGATGAAAGAAAAAACAGAAAATGAACCTAAAAAAACAAAAAAATCATCTAAAACAAAAGAAGATAAAATAGAGAAGAAAATAGAAAAAGAAGAATCAGAAGTAAGAGAAGTTGTAGTAGAAAGAAAAGTAGGTTTTAATTATGCAGAAGTAATCATAATTATGGTAATTACTTTAATTCTTGGAGGAGTCCTTGGATCTTTTATTACTTATGTAGTAAAGGGACCATCTGGAAATAGTAAAACAGTAATAACGGAGATTCCTAGAGAATTAAAAGAGTTTGTCAATACCTACAATGATATTGTTTCAGATTATTATGAGGAAATAGATCACAATGAATTATTAGAGTCTGGAATCAAAGGAATGTTGGAGTATCTTGGAGATGATTACTCTTTCTATATGGATGAAGAGGAAAGTGAAAGTTTTAACCAAGAGGTAGAAGGAAAATATCAAGGAGTTGGAATTGAAATCACCCAACAGTTAGATGGTAGCATTCAGATTACCAAAGTATTTGAAAATACGCCAGCAGAAAAAGCAGGATTGAAAGTAGGAGATTATTTCGTTTCTGTCAATGGAGAAAAAGTAGAAGGATTAACCCCTAGTCAAGTATCCGATAAGATTAAAACTGCCAAACAAGCAGAAATTACTGTTTTAAGAGAGGGAAAGGAACTAAACTTTACGATGTCTATTGAAGAAGTGGAGATAGAATCGGTAGAAAGTAAGATTTTTGAAAAGAATGGAAAAAAGATTGGATATTTAAGTTTATCAACTTTTGCTGCGAATACCTTCCCACAATTTGAAAAAAAATTATTAGAATTAGAAGGACAAAAAATAGATAGTCTTATCATTGATGTTCGTGATAATTCGGGAGGATATTTATCCACTGTAACAGATATTGCTTCCTTATTCTTAAATAAGAGTAAAGTAATTTACCAATTAGATACCAAGGGAGTAATAGAAAAAGTATTTTCTAATACCAATATGAGTCGTAACTATCAAGTAGCTGTTCTAATCAATTATAATAGTGCATCAGCTTCTGAAATTTTAGCAGCTGCTTTACAAGAATCTTATGGTGCGAAAGTAATCGGAATGCCATCATTTGGAAAAGGAACCGTTCAAAAAGCTTATCAATTAGAAAGTGGAGCAACCGTAAAATATACCATTCAAAAATGGTTAACACCAGATGGCAATTGGATTAATGAAAAGGGAGTTACCCCAAATATAGAAGTAGATTTAACGGATGAATATTATCAAAATCCGAGTGATGAAACCGATAATCAACTACAAAGAGCCTTAGAAGAAGTAAGCAAGTAGAAATACTTGTTTTCTTTTTTTGTCGAAATTAGCACTCTATATTGACAAGTGCTAATTTTTTGCATATAATGTAATCAGTGAGGTGATAATATGTATCCAAATATGCAAGAACAAGAAGAAAATGTTTTAGAAAAATATGGTCGTAATATTATCGAAGAAGTAAAAAAAGGAAAAATTGATCCAGTCATCGGAAGAGAAGAGGAAATCCGTAGTATTACTAGAATTTTATCTAGAAAAACCAAGAATAATCCCGTATTAATCGGAGAACCAGGGGTAGGAAAAACAGCGATTGTAGAAGGATTAGCTTTAAGAATCGTAAAAGGAGATGTACCAAGTAGTCTCCGTAATAAAATCATCTGGGAATTAGATATGGCTAGTTTAGTCGCTGGTGCGAAATATCGTGGAGAATTTGAGGAAAGATTAAAAAATGTGTTAAATGAAATCAAAAAATCAGAAGGAGAAATCATTCTATTTATTGATGAAATCCATACCATTGTAGGAACAGGAGCAGAAGGTGCAATGGATACTTCCAATATCTTAAAACCAATGCTAGCTCGTGGTGAAATTCATGTAATTGGGGCAACAACCTTAAATGAATACCGAAAATATATTGAAAAAGATGGAGCCCTAGAAAGAAGATTTCAAAAAATATTAGTATCAGAACCAACGGTAGAAGATACCATTACGATTCTTCGTGGTTTAAAAGAAAGATTTGAAATTCATCATGGAGTCACCATTCAAGATAGAGCACTAGTAACTGCTGCAACATTATCCAATCGTTATATTACAGATCGCTTTTTACCAGACAAAGCAATCGATTTAGTCGATGAAGCATGTGCTACAATCCGTGTACAAATGGATTCCGTACCAACGAGCCTAGATACTCTAACTCGTGAAATCATGAGACTTCAAATTGAAAAAGAAGCATTGAAAAAGGAAAAAGACGAACTTTCTATCAAACGTGTAGAATCGATTAATGAAACACTAGAAAATCTTCAAAAACAGGAAAAAGAATTAAAAGAAGCATGGGATAAAGAAAAAGGAATTAACGATCAAATAAAAGCTAAGAAAAAAGAAATTGAGAAAGCTCGTTTTGAATTGGAACAAGCAGAAAATGATTATGACTTAGAGCGTGCTGCTAAACTAAGACATGGAGATATTCCAGCATTAGAAAAAGAATTGGCTTCCTTGAATAATTTAGAAAAAAATAAAATATTAAGTGATACCGTGACCAGTGATGATATTGCTTCTGTTATCTCCAAATGGACAAATATTCCAGTCAGCAAATTAGTAAGTGGAGAAAAAGAAAAATTACTATCCTTAGAAGAAAATATGAAAAAAAGAGTAATTGGTCAAGAGGAGGCGATTGAACTAGTAAGTAATGCTATCATGAAAAGTAGAAGTGGAATCAAAGACCCTAATCGTCCCATCGGTTCTTTTATCTTCTTAGGACCTACAGGAGTAGGAAAAACAGAAATTGCTAGAACGTTAGCCTATGAGTTATTTGATGACGAAAAGCATATGATTCGTATTGATATGAGCGAATATATGGAAAAATTTTCAGTATCGCGTTTAATTGGTTCTCCTCCAGGATATGTAGGATATGAAGAAGGAGGACAATTAACAGAAGCAGTCAGAAGAAATCCTTATAGTATTGTGTTATTCGATGAAATTGAAAAAGCGCATCCAGAAGTATTAAATCTATTACTCCAAATATTAGATGAAGGAAGAGTAACAGATTCCAATGGTCGTACAGTGGATTTTAAAAATACTATTATTATTATGACATCCAATTTAGGTAGTGAACATATTTTAGAGGGAAATACAAGTAAGGTAATGGAGGAGGTAAAGAAATACTTTAGACCAGAATTTATTAATAGGGTAGATGAAATCATAGTCTTCCAACCATTAACCAAAGAGGCAATCGGTAAAATTTTAGAAAAATTAATCCGAGAAATCGAAGAACGATTAAAAGAGGATCAAATTCACATTACTTTAACAAAAAATGCCAAAGATTATCTCATAGAAAATGGTTATGATATCACATATGGAGCAAGACCATTAAAAAGATTATTAGGCCGCACCATAGAAACTCAGTTAGCAAAAGTATTAATCAACAATGAAGTAAGTTTTGGTTCCCATCTAATAGTAGATTATCAAAACAACCAATTTCATATTACGGTAGAACCAAATAAAAAATAAAATTTTAAAAAAACAAGAAACTGCTTAGAATAGAAAAGAAATGGAATCTGAAACAATCCATTTTCTTTTTTTCTTTTTTCAGTATATAATAGAAATAAAAAGAGAAAAGAAAGAAGAGATAGAATGAAAAATATTCTAGAAATTGGTAAAAAATTAGGAATTTCAGAAAATGACATGATATTATATGGAAATACCAAAGCCAAAATAAAAACACCTATCCATCCAAATGACCATTCTAAATTAATTGTAGTAACAGCAATCAATCCTACTCCCTATGGAGAAGGGAAAACGACAGTTAGTATTGGTTTAAATGATGCTTTGTGTCAAAAGGAAAAAAAATCTATTGTGGTTTTAAGAGAACCCTCCCTTGGACCTGTTTTTGGCATGAAAGGTGGAGCAACAGGGGGAGGGAAAGCAAGTGTGATTCCAAGTGAAGAAATTAATTTACATTTTACAGGAGATTTTCATGCCATTACAGCAGCCAATAATTTATTAGCGGCAGCAATTGATAATCATATTTATCAAGGAAATGAATTAAAAATAGAGGAAAAGGCCATTTGCTTTCAAAGATGTTTAGATGTAAATGATCGCAGCCTAAGAGATCAATTTCAAATTACTGCAGCGAGTGAAACAATGGCTATTTTTTGCCTAGCTACCTCTTTTTCTGATTTAACAAGAAGATTAGGAAATATTTTATGTGCTTATAGTCAAGAAGGAAAACCAATTTATGCCAAGGATTTGAAAGTAGAAAAAGCGATGGCATTATTATTAAAAGATGCTTTTTATCCGAATCTGGTCCAAACATTGGAAGAAAATCCAGCTTTGATACATGGAGGACCTTTTGCGAATATTGCCCATGGATGTAACAGTATTGTGGCAACAAAACTAGGTTTAACTTTAGCAGACTATGTAGTAACCGAAGCTGGCTTTGGAAGCGATTTAGGATTAGAAAAATTTATGAATATCAAATGCCGTAAAGCTGGTTTAATCCCTCATTTTATCGTATTAGTAGTCACCAAAAGAGCTTTAGAACATAGTGGTATGGATAATTTAGTGGCACATATTGATCATTTAAAACAATATCAAGTTCCATTTTGTGTAGCAATAAACAAATTTTCAGAAGAAAAGGAAGATGATTATATAGAAATCAAAAGAAAGTGTAATGAAGAAGGAGTATCTTGTATCATTGTAAATCCTTATCAAGAAGGTGGAACAGGTTCCATAGAGTTAGCAAATTATATTTTAAATACCGGATTAGAACAAGATAATCATTTTCATTATTTATATGAAGAAAATCTCAATATTACACAAAAAATAGAAATTGTAGCAACCAAAGTTTATCATGCAACAAAAGTAGAATATAGCAAAGAAGCCCTAGAAAAATTAGAAAAAATAAATACTCTTCAACTTAACCATTATCCGATCTGCATCGCCAAAACGCAATATTCTATTACGGATAATAAAGAATTATTAGGTTATCCAAAAGATCATACCATTCATGTGAGAGATATTTTATTAAAAACAGGTAGTGAAATGGTAGTCGTTTTATTGAACAAAATAATTACCATGCCTGGGTTACCAAAACACCCTAATTTTGAAACAATGGAATAAAAAGTGACAAAATCCCCTT
>CANPVK010000063.1 GCA_947581715.1 uncultured Bacilli bacterium | reverse complement strand
GATCGAACCCTTGCATACCGGAGCCACAATCCGGCGTGTTAACCACTTCACCAATACCGCCATACATGTATTTCTTAATTTCTTAAAAAATACATTTCTATTTTATCAATAAAAATGTATTTTGACAAGTACTTTTATTTAATTATATATGGATTTTCTTCCGTACCGTTTCCACCACGATATAAGATATCACTAGCTAAATAAACTACAGGGCGAATATAACTATTCGTTGCCGCTCTAGAAGATTCTACACTTCCATCACTACTAACACGAAAAACACGATATGTATTAGTACTATCTGCAGTACTAGTCCACCAAGTATAATCATAATAGTTTAAATAATTATAATTAGAACAACTTGGAGTAATTGCACTACTACAATTCAAATCAATACTAGCATTAAAATAATCATATAATGGTAATAATCCTATATACTGACCTTCTACCGTAACAGACTTTTCAATAGAACCATCATTATAATTATCATTTTCATTTCTTTTTCCAATATAAACAGCATGAGAAACCAATAATTTTTTATCACTTTCTGTTAAAAAAGAAGTTCCCTGATAACCATCTACCAATGCTTCATAAATCCTACTTACCGCAAAATCATTAATTCCATCTGATCGATCTCTATCTACATTAAAACGATCATCCCAAACACCACGTTCATATTTTTGATCTAAAATGAGCATAATTTGCTGATTTGTAATTTTAACAATTCTCCATTTCTTATTAGAAAAATTTACATAATTATTAGGATTTTCACCACGATAAACAAGTTCTCCATTCAAGTCATATAAACCGGAACCATCATAAACTCTACTTTCATTTTCTTCTATATAAGAAGAAAGCGTTTTGGTAGAATAGTTTTCACCACAATCTAATAATACAGTATAACGATAGTCAGAACCAGCATAATTGACAATTACTTTTGCAGAACAAGTAACACCATCCATTTTTTTCGTAAGTTCACTCATACTATCTAAAAATCCAGCAGCCGTAAGAGAAGCATCTGTCGTTGTTACCTCTTGATTTTCACTAGTTGGTAACAAAGAAGAATTACTACTATAATATTTTTTAGCAGCTGCTAATACTTTATTTTCAATATCCTGATAAGTTACCTTTCCAAAAATAGAATTATATACTAACAAGATCACCACAATAAAAATTAAAATTCCTAAAATTCCAATAGAAATCCATAACAGTTTCTTTGTTCCTACATTTTTCATACTAAGCTTCATTCCTTTCACTTCTGTTCAAAATTACCTAAAAATTAAACCATTGAACTGAAATTTATTTTCCTACATAACTTCTCCTATTATAAAATAAGTTCAGAAAAGTAACAGAGATTCTGTAACTTTACTCTGAATAAAATCGATGTCTACAAGTGTAAAAGCAAATTCACCAATACACAAATATCTCCTTTAAACATTATCATTATATCAAATTTTTTGATATAAAACAATATGATTACACAACTATTATGGAAATAAAGTAGTCAAAAGCCCATTCCATCAAATACCTATTTCATACATTAAATTAGAGGAGAGATTTTATGAATAATATGAGATTCGATGGATATGGATATCCAGATATGAATATGATTGATCAAGTGTTTTTACAAGGAAATAAAAACATGAATGCAAATAACATGAATTCTAATATGAACATGAGTGAGCAAAATTTAGCACAACCTTACGAAGGATACATTCGTGGAAATTTATTTAATAATTTATATCAACAATATAAAAACTATCGTCCTGCAAGATTAATTCCAAATAATGAACAAGCTGAATTATTATTAAATGTAGATCAAATGACTTTTGCTGCTCATGAATTAAAATTATATTTAGATATTCATCCAGATGATAAAAATATAATTAATTTATATAATAATTACCAGAAAATGGCAAATGAAGCCATCAATGCTTATGAAAAAAAATATGGGCCACTTTTAGCACATACACCTTCCAAAGAAGATATGTTTAGTTGGGAAGCTTATGCTTGGCTATGGGAAATGGAGGAAATGTAAAATGTGGGCATATGAAAAAAGATTACAATACCCTGTTTCTATTAAGAAAAAAGATTTAAGGGTTGCACGTTATTTAATTACACAATATGGTGGTTCTAACGGAGAAATGGCTGCTGCACTACGTTATCTAAATCAACGTTATACAATGCCAGATAATAGAGGAAAAGCTTTATTGACAGATATTGGTACAGAAGAATAAGTACATACACGATAGTCAGAAAGGACTATCGTATGAATAATCAATGTAAAAATTTTAGAAAAAGAACTAAAACTATAAATAAAAAAAGAACTATTTACCTATACTGTACTAAAAACAAGGAAGAAATACAATACTCTAATTGTAAAAACTGTCCTTATAAGGAATATAAAGAATATAAAAAGTTAGAATCTAAATCAAAAATAAAGCAAAAAACAAATACATTAAGTAAATTAGAAAGAAATAGAAAAAGTTTATTTACTGATGATTTAGAACATTGTATTATTTGCGGAAAAAGTCCAGTAAATTTACACGAGATATTTGGGGGAAAGAACAGATTAAATTCTATTAAATATAAATTAGTAATACCTTTGTGCACTTGTGAACATCACGATCAAGTAAATTGTAGAGGAATACACTTTGATAAGAATTTACGTGAAGAATGGCACAAAAAAGGACAAGTCAAATTTATTGAGACTTATCCTGATTTAAAATTTGAAGAAATATTTAAAAAGAATTATTTATAACGTATTAGCACAATCTTTTTCTTTAGCTAGAAATTCTTTGTTATTGATCATATTATACATCTATCTTACTATTTTTTTAATATATTATTTTTTAGAGTTAACTTTAAAATAATATATAATACCTTCTGCAATAGCTTCTGCTTCTTTAAATGATAGTTCTACTTCTTTATCTACAGATATAAACATAGGGTTACCATTTTCATCAAGTAGTGGCTTGGTAATTGTTACATTTAAATCTACTTTTTTTGAAATCATATTTCCAAATGTAAATGAAAAATTCAATGTATTATCTTTATCTGGTTCTAATATTACATATTGTCCATTTTCTTTTATTTTTGTTTCAAATAAATTTGATAATACTTCCTCTGCTTCTTTTAAGCTTTGAGCTTTAACTTTATTAGATTTATCACTATATATTGTAGATAAAGTTCTTAGGTCTATTGTATGATCATCATAAACTCTTCTGACAACACATAACCTAGTAGATTTTACTTGTTTTCCTGAAAAATCACTTATTCCTTCTAACCAAATTAATTGACCAGTGTTATATTTCATACTGCATCCTCTTTTCTACCACTATAAAAACTTATAATATGGATTATCTTTTGTTATTTCTTTTTCCTCTGTTTTTTGTTTTTGTTTTATACTATCAAGATATTGCGGAATTAAAGATTTATCAATATTACTTAATCTTTTTATTTCATCTTTTATAGTATTAGTATCAATAATATCTTTGCAACCTTTTTTTTCGTCGTGCATTAAAATTCCTCCCCTATCCTAATATTTTCAATTACACTATAACATAAATAATTTACAAGTGCAACTGGATTTAGCTCATTATAATACACTATTTGGAAATTTTTGTCAATTATTTGGTCCCATACTTTCTACTAATATTAGTATGATAAATGAATATTAAAAAATACTATTTTTCTATTTATTTGTTCATACTCATTTATATTATACTCACATTGTTTTCATTTTTCTTAAAATATTTATTGCAAATAAAAAAAGAGCCTATCACTTGCCAACACTGACATTCGATAAGCTCTTTCATTATTCTTTAAATCCATATTTCTTTAAACTTGCTAAGGTAATTGGTCCGACATTTCCATCAACTTCTGCATTATAATTGCCTTCTAGTTTTGCTCGTTTTTGAAATTCCATAATACTTGCTTTAATATATGGTCCATAATAAGTTCCCAGTGCTTTCTGATCCGTATAACTAGGAAATACTCTACGCATGAATTCTGCTATCTTGTTAATATTTTCATGATTATCTCCTAAACTAAAATATCCTTTAGGTCCTAAAAAACTTTCATTTTGAGTTTTTTCTGGTTCAACAGTTTCATATATTTTTGGTCTTAAAACTCCTAAAATTCCATCAGAATAAACATCTAGGAAATTAAATTCTTTCTTACCGTTTTGGCTCTGTCCGAAACAATTTACTACAGTATCAGATTTTTTTTCAATAAACATTGCCACATGACTTTGTGGAGCTGATTTACTACCTTTATTCCAGATAATCCAATCTCCTTTTTTTGCTTCAGAATATGGTTTTTGAACGAAATATTTACTACATCCATTTGTCTTAAAATTAAGCCATAATCCATTGGCCCAACCATTTCCGCAAGTGAAATTACTCTCACCATAAACCATTTGTACAAATTTCTTAATTCCATCTACGCATTGAATTCCGCAAGAACCATCCATATCGAATCCTCTATTATTTACTGAATCAATAAATTCATCTACACTAATATATTTCATATTGATTATTCTCCTTTCTCAGGTTTTGTAAAATAATATGTAATGACTGCTGTGATTACAGATGCTACTAATTCTTGACTCATATTGTTTTTCAAAGCTAATGTTACAAATACTGTCATTACTGCTATTGTCATTAATGATTTTATTTTTAATAAATTTTCTAAAATCTTCATATTTTATTCCTACCTTCCAATTAAATATTCTTGCATATCTTGTTTGGCATTTTTTAGTTTTTCAATACTGTTTCCTGTTATTTCGTGATCTAATAATGCAAACATAGACTTGCATATTACTTTATTTGTTTCTTCAATCGATTTTAATCTTTTATTATCATTCTCTAGCATAGTGTCATGGCTTTTAACTTTTTCATTTAAAATTTTAAAGGGATTTAACATTTTAATAATTACTGTTAATCCTCCTCCGATTACGGAGACACCACCAAAGAATGCTAAAATTGTTTGAATTGTTATTGATGTATTTTCCATTTTATCTTTCTCCTTTTTAAGTTTAGGCTGTTCTTTTCCACATATAACAAGTGATGTATGGTTGTACGTTGTTATGTGCCACACCATTACCATTTGTAGAGGTTTTTCCGGCATTCGGCATATATCTATTATCAGCCTTACCAGCTAATACTTTTCGCTCTTCATTATCTTCACCATTTGCAATTCCATCATATGTTCTGTTGAATTCGTGATCATGAGACGGCATTTCATATATTGACAGCGCATGTTCTTTTTCTCCGCCAGTTTTTTCTACTTCATTAAAATCATTATCATTTATATCAATTCCAACAGGCACCCTACCAGAACCCCAAGAAACCCATGTGCCACCAAAATATATAGATGGATTTGCACTATTAACAGTAAGATATATTGATCCTACTGGATAGATTAAATTTACACATATTCTTGCTCTTTTAGTCATAACTGCTATCAACTAATTAATCAATGGTAAGATACTAAATGAAATGTATAAATTTAATTAAATCTCAATTATTTTTAGTCAGTAGTTTTAGTGTAATCAAAAATGATATCAATGTACTTGCAAGTAAATGATCCGCCTTGCTTTCCCAACCACAATTTAAAATTTGTACTTGTGATATCATAAATTCCGCTTCCCCAATCTTCCATGTTTGAGTGGACATTTGGTATCATTTGAAAAGAATTATCACTTCTTTGCCAAAAAGCTTTATATAACCATATTTCATCTACATTAGGAATGTTATGGTTTATAATTGCCTCTCCGCCTATAATCCAGCTGTTTATAAGATAGATACATCTCCTATAAATTGGCTTTCCGTTAAACCAGCGACCAACTATTTGTTCATCAGTTGAATATACAATATTGTTTAATAAAGTATTTAGTGATTCGCTTCTATTTCCAATTTTTAAATTAGCAAATTGTTCACTAAGCTTAGCTACTTTTGACACACATTTGATATTTAGTATTTTGTGATCTACTATGCAGTTCGTTTCCACATGTAACACGTAATATATGGCTGTACTATCATTACCGGTTCGTTTTCGCCTTGTGATAAATTCATTCCATAAGTTTCTCCTGCGTTAAATAATGTAGAAAATATATTATGACTAGCTTTTGCGGCTAACCAGGTATTATTTTGATAATTTTCAATAGTTAAAGTTGCTGATTTATTACCACCTATTTTCTCAACATCACTAAAATCTTTATCGTTACTGTCAACTCCTATAGGCACCCTACCAGAACTCCAAGAAACCCATGTACCGCCAAAGTATGTGGATGGATTAATATTATTAACACTAAAATATATTGATCCTACCGGGTAGATTAAATCGGGGTTAAATCTGAGGCGCCTCATAATAGATCACTGGGTGAAGATACTAAATATCTTTCACCCACTTTCTTCTTACCATTGAATAAGGTGTATTTAGTTGATAAATACACCTCTCTCTCTCTCTCT
>CANPVK010000062.1 GCA_947581715.1 uncultured Bacilli bacterium | reverse complement strand
TTTATCTTTATTGGTTACTAATTATTAAAATCGGGATTTCCATTCGGGATTTCCTAACTTAAATTAACCTATTTTTTTCTTTTTTTAAAAGAAAAAGAAGAAGTTATTCTTCTTCACAATCTAGGGATAATAAACGTTTGATATCTTTTTCAGTCAATTTAGAAAGAATATTTTGATCTCGATCTTCCCCTTCTATTAGAGTATCTGCTAATATTTTCTTTTTATTTTGTAATTCTAAAATTCTTTCTTCAATTGTACCCTTACAGATTAATTTAATTACTTCTACCGTTTTTTTCTGTCCAATTCTATGAGCTCTATCGGTTGCTTGATTTTCTACTTGTGGATTCCACCACAAATCTAAATGAATGACAACATCAGCACTAGTTAAATTTAAGCCAGTTCCTCCAGACTTTAAGGTAATTAAAAATACATTTGTGTCATCATGGTTAAATTTTTCAACCAGTTCCATTCGTTTCTTGGAAGAAACACTACCATCTATGATATAGGTAGAGATATTTTGTTTGGTAAATTCCTGATAAACAATATCTAAAGCCATCTTATAGCTAGTAAATAATAAAATTTTATGTCCATTTTCGATAATTTCTTTCGTTAGAGAGATGAGATTCTCTATCTTAGCACTTCCTCCTTGATAATTTTCATAAATAATTCTGGGATCAATACAAAGTTGTCTTAATTTTGTAAGAAGTTGAAGAATTTTAAAATTCCCTTTCTGAAATCCTTCGTTTGCTAAAATTTCATCCATTTCTTTTTTAGTTTTTTCTAGTTGTGATACATATAATTTTTTCTGTTCTTGATTTAAATCAATATAAATATTATTTTCGATTTTATCAGGTAATTCTTTTACTACATCTTTTTTCTTTCTTCTTAGAATAAATGGTTTGATTTGTTGATTGAGAGAATCAAGAACTTTTAAATTTTCCGAGTCGACGTCTTTGATTGCATATTTCTTTTGAAAGGTAAGATTACTTGCTAGATATCCTGGCATGATAAAATCAAAGATACTCCATAATTCTAACACAGAATTCTCTAGAGGAGTTCCTGTTAAAGCAATCTTCGTATTCGCATTTAATTGTTTTACCACTTTAGTCATTTGAGCATGAATATTTTTAATATTTTGAGCTTCATCAATTGCTACTAACTCAAAATTCATAGCAAAATACTTTTCTTGATCTTGTCTTACTAACCCATAAGTAGTAATTAAAATATTGATATCATCTACTTCCTCTAATTCTTGTTTACGTACCCATTTATTTTCTGCAAACACTTTATATTTTAATTCACTACCAAATTTATCAAACTCATTCTTCCAATTATAAATTAAAGAAGTAGGTGCCACAATTAAAATTTTAGCATCTTTCTTTTCTTTTAAAATTTGTTTGATGAAATAAATTAACTGTATGGATTTTCCAAGACCCATTTCATCTGCTAAAATTCCTCCAAATCCACATTGATAAATATTGTATAACCATTTTACCCCAATTTCTTGATAATCCCTTAATATTTTTTGATCTTGTTTGGAAAAATCTACTGTTGCATCCTTATAGGAATAAAATTTTTGAATGAATTCGTCAAATAAATTATTGGTTTTAATAATATGGTATTTTTCTTTTTTTAAACTATCTAAATAAATAGCTCGATACTTTGGAATCATTCCTGAACCTTGCTTTAAATCTTTTTTGGATATTTCCATTTCTTCTACAAAATCTTCTAATTCTTTTAATTCTTCATTTTCACTTAAATCCAGTAAATCCCCACTTTTTAAGCGATAATATTTCTTTTTCCCTTTCAAATTTTCTAAAATATCAACAATTTCATCCTGATTAATATTTCCTAAATCAAAATCGTATTTCATAATATGATCTTGTCCAATATGAAAGCTAGAAGAAATAGGATTATTTTTTAAAATCTTCGTATTTTTCATCTGATCGGAAGTAAATACTTCATACTTTTTAGCTAATTCTACTAAAGATTCTTCTAAAAAATTTCCAATTTGATCGATATCATCCATATAGATTTGTTTCTGATTCACTAAAAATCCATAAGTTAATAACTCTTGTAAAACTTCTTTTTCTGTTTCTTCTGCTCGAACAATTTTTTGATTTTCTTCAAAATAATCAACTTCCTGTTCTTGATAAGTAAACTTCAAATGACATAAAATGATTCCATTTTTGAAATCTAAATAAATTTTAGTTTCAGGTTTTACTCCTAACACAATTTTATCTTCCACCGTAGAATCTAAAATGATTTTATCTTGAATCATAGGTAAGATACCATAATGAAATAATTTAAAATCTTCTTCTGGAAATAAGATTTCTAATAAATGATTCGTTTCTAATATTTCAATCATTCTTCTTACTTTTTCCGGAATTTGATATAAGATATGATTTTTTACCGCATAGGAATAATCTTTTGATAAAAAGGAACAACCCTCTTTTAACATCACTAAATGATAGTAGTCTTCTTCTTTAGAAATTTTCATGGAAACTGGATTTTCATAAGAAATCCCTTGTATTTCACCATAACCATCAATGAAAAACTTTTTATTTGCTAGTAAAACTAGAAAGGGACTAAAATCACTTGTTCGAACTAGTAAATTTTGCATATTGTAATAAGGATTTGTATTCTGTAATGCTTTTAAGTAATCCAAAATTTTTTCATCTTCTTTGGAAAAAAAGTATTGAGTTTCATCATAAGTAAAATTTTTTCCAAAAACTAATTTTTCAGAATTCTTTTTATAAATTCTTAAAAATTGATTTAACTTATTATTGAGGCAATAAAGTTTATCTTCTCCCATTCTAAATTCTAATTTTATTCCATCTTCATAATAATTATGATAAAAATGCAAAGTGACTTCTAAGAATAATTGTTTTTTTAAATGAAATTCTTGCTTTTTTGGTGGTTGATAAAATGCTTCTAAAATTTGTTTGGAAATTCTTAAACTTTTTTCCTTTGGGTCTAAAGGAAAAAGCTCTTCTTGATATTGAAGTAAGGAAGCAGCAATATGTTTACACATCTGAAAAGAATGATATTGTGGGCAGGTACAGGTACTACTTATGATTTTATGATGATCCATTTGAATTCTTACATCATAGCTATCATAAGTACGTTCTGATTCCACTTCAAACATATAAGTATTTGCTTTTCGTTGTTCATAATATCCCTGATAATGCACATAATGTCTTGGATAATATTTGCCTTTTTCAAAAGCATCTTTCCCTACATAATGACGAATTTCTTGTACTTCAGTATTCATAACATAACTCCTTTATTGAAACTAAGTTTTATTATATGAAAAAAAAGAAAAGAACTCAACTATTTTATGAATTCTTTTCTAATAAGGATTCTCCTGTCATTTCGATTGGCTTTTCTAAATGCAATAATTCTAAAATAGTAGGAGCAATATCCCCTAATTTACCAGGATGCAATAATATATTTTCTTGGCAAACGATAAATGGAACAGGGTTCGTCGTATGAGAAGTTACTACATGATTTTCTTCATCTATCATATATTCACAATTTCCATGATCTGCTGTTACAATCAAAAGTCCACCTAGTTCTTTGATTTTTTGATACAATCTTCCTAAGTGAAAATCAACTGCTTCTACTGCCTGAATAGCAGCATCTAACTTTCCTGTATGCCCTACCATATCACAATTTGCATAATTTAAAATCACAACATCATATAAGTTTTTATCTAATTCTGAAAGTAAAGTATCTGTTACTTCCACAATACTCATTTCTGGTTTTAAATCATAAGTTGCTACTTTTGGAGAAGGAATTAAAATCTTTTGTTCATTCGGATAGTCTACTTCTTTACCACCATCAAAGAAGAAAGTAACATGAGCATATTTTTCTGTTTCTGCTATTCTTAATTGAGAAAGATGATTTTTCGCTAAATAATCTCCTAAAATATTCGATAAAGAGGGATTTGGAAAAGCACTTTCGGCAATGACAGATTCTACAACCGGCATCATCGTTACTACTTTGACATGAGAAAAGGAAACTGTTTCCATCTCGTGAAAGGAAGGATTGGTAATCGCCGTAAATAATTCTCTTAAACGATCTTTTCGATAATTAAAAACAATCACTCCATCATTTTCTTCTAAATTTCCTGTTTCTTCCAATACCGTAGGAATCAAAAATTCATCCGTAATATTTTGTTGATAACTTTCTTGAATCAATTGGGAAATGGAAGAACTTTTAGGACCTTTGGCTAACACAATCGCATCATAAGCTTTTTTCAACCGATCATAATTATTATCTCGATCCATTGCATAATAACGACCACTAATTGTAGCAATTTTCCCTATTCCAATTTCTTTTAGTTTCTCTTCTACTTGCGAAATATAAGTATAACTACTAGTAGGAGATACATCTCTTCCATCGGTAAAAAGATGCAGATATAGTCTTTCTATATTGTTTTGTTTACACATCTCTAAAAGAGCCATTAAATGAGAAATATGAGAATGTACTCCTCCATCACTAATTAATCCCATAAGATGAAGTTTCGAATGATTTTTTTTCGTATACTCTATAACTTTTAAAAGTTCTTCATTTTGAAAAAAATCACCATTTTCAATACTATTAGTAATCAATTCTTGAGGTTGATAAACAATTCTTCCTGCTCCTATGTTCATATGTCCTACTTCACTATTTCCCATCTGCCCCTCTGGAAGTCCTACTTTTTTGCCACTTGCCTCTAAAGTAGTATGAGGGTAAGTATTCCATAAATAATCAAAGTTTGGCTTTTTTGCTAATTGAACAGCATTTCCCTTGGTCTCCTCTCGTAATCCAAATCCATCTAAAATACATAATACAACAGGTTTCATCATTTTCCTCTTTTCTTATTACAAATTCTCTTTTAAACAAAATGCTGCATAAATAGGAACATATTGTATTCCTTTTTTCACACTAAAATTATCTTCTGTAAATCGAATCGCTTCCGTAATTTGAAATTTACTCATAAATAAAGATAACGATTTTGCTTTGGATAAATTTTTATTCACAATCTCGATTGGAATGATTTTACCCGCTCTTGTTTGCACCACAAAAGGTACTTCTGCTTTTCCTTCTGATTGGTAATAATATAAATTATAACCACAAGATACTAGAGTACTAGCAATTTGATTTTCATATAGAATATATTTCAAATGATCATCGGTTAACAACTTCATTCTAGTAGAATGCATCATCATCAATAATACTCCAGTATCATTTAGGTATAACTTAAAGCTTTCTGGATCTTTACACTTACTAAGAGGAGGTTTTACTTCACTAATTTTATGACAACGATAACAGATTCCATTATTAGCTAAAAAATCAATACTAGCTTCATAATCTTTACTTCTTCCCCCGGTTCTCATCAAACCATATTGAAATTTACGATTTGGTTTTAATAATTGATAAGGAAGGATATTGATTACTTCATTCGCTCTTGCTACATCAATAAAGTTATTGAGATACAATAATTGTTCTTTATAGCAGTCTAGTTGTTTTTCATGAATGATTTTAATTTTTAAATCTGTTTCTTTCTGGATATTAGCAAGTACACTTTCGGGAAGACCACCTGTCATTAGATATTCTTCATAATAATCCATCGCAATATTATGAAAAGGCATCGGTTTATGATTGCGATAAGATGCTTTAATAAAATCGATTAATTCCATATTTCCAATTGCTCTTAAATACTCTTCGAAGTCCATAGAAAACATATATTTATACTGCAGTTCTTCCCCTTTAAAAACCATTAATTTTTCTTTCAAAGAAGTAATGAGTATAATATGGTAATCGGTGACTTCACTACCGAACTTTTTAATCGCTTTTACAATATCTTCATTGGTTACATTATCAATAATAATTAAGGTATCATTCTTCAAAATTGGTTCTCCATTTAATAATGCAAGTCTAGCAATGATTTTATCTGTTGTTCTTTCTTTTTGCATCACACTAAGTAGCGATTGATTATTATCACTATTAAAGTAAGCTACTGTTTTATATTCTCTTTCTCCAAATTCAATAGCAGTATAAGTTTTCCCAATTTGTTTATTTCCATATAGTAATAATGGTTTTCTATTGGCATCTTTTTTCCATTTTAGCAAATCAGAATAAATTTTTCGTTCCATAAAACGTATCCTCCTTACAGATTTTATAATTAAATTATAAGTCCTTCCAAATATCTTGTCAATATAGAGAAAAAAGAGCTTATGAAATTATCTTAAATAAACTCTTCTTAAATAAATATAAGTATTAGCAACATAGCCAGTATATGGATTAGCAGAATGACTATTATAAATCTCAATAAATGGATAGTATAAAGCGCTGTCGACAGCGATATTTATACATTGTGTCGTTTCTTTTTGAGCAGAAGTTCCTTCCGTCAAATCAATAGCTGTATGAGCAGTAGCATAAGAGTTGATAGCAAATCCTAAATAGATACCTTGTCCTGTTCTGTCTTGTTGTGGAATATAATAAGTAAAGTAAAAGCACAATTGCTTATGATTTTTTACACCAACAGCTTTACGAGTAGTTATATTACTAGATGTACGAACAGCATCTACTCGATTAAACATTTTGTCTGCCTCTTTTACCAAATTGCTATAAAGAGGAGTAAAATTATGAGGACTAATATCAGATATAAACCAACCACCCGTAACGGATTCATATTCATTTCCATAACTATACAACAAAGTTTCTAAATGAGATTCAGCAGAAGAACTCCATTTGCTTTTATTTTCATGTTTCGATACTGTCCTATAATAAATATAACTAGTTCCTTTGGTTGTTACTTCTAGTTTGGTATTGTCGATAGATAATTCACCAGTTGCCTTTGTGTTATCATCAGGAGGAGTATCTGTAGAAGTAAGATAATATTCATAGTGATCTACTTCGCTAAGAGCATCTCCAGGGGTCTTTACTGATACCGTAACAGGATTAGATACCCAATTACTATCTCCACCAGTAATTGCTGGAGCAGTTGGTCTTTGATTATCTACAAGAAGTTGATAAGTACTTGTTTCTTCTTGAAATGTTACCGTAATGGTAAAGGTATTTTCTCCCC
>CANPVK010000061.1 GCA_947581715.1 uncultured Bacilli bacterium | reverse complement strand
CAACGACCCCTTGGACTTTATTATCCAATGTAGCAGCTTGTGTCAATCCAAATGAAAAATATGTAAAATGCCTTTCCAAAGGATATAACTTTATTGTGGCAGAAAAATTAGCACATCAAGTATTAGGAGATGACTTTCAAGTCGTAGAAGAATATTTTGGAAAAGATTTGGAATATAGGGAATACGAACAATTCTTACCAATCTTAAAAGTAAATAAAAAAGCATTCTATGTGACTTGTGCAGACTACGTAACGATGGAAGATGGTACGGGTATCGTACATATTGCTCCTGCTTTTGGACAAGATGACTATGAAGTAGGATTAAAGTATGATTTACCGATGTTAAATCCTGTAGATGAAAATGGATGTTACACAGAAGGACCTTGGAAGGGAAGATTAGTGGTAGATTCCGATCTAGAATTAGAAATTATCAAATATTTAGCCAAAGAAGACAAATTATTTAAAAAGCAGAAAATGATACATAATTATCCACACTGTTGGAGATGTAAAACCCCACTAGTTTACTATTCTAAACCAAGTCTTTACATCAAAACTACTGCTTTCCAAGATCAAATTATCAAAGCCAATCAAAGCGTAAATTGGTATCCGGATTATGTAGGAGAAAAACGTTTTGGAAACTGGTTAGAAAATATGAATGACTGGGCGATTTCTAGAAATCGTTATTGGGGAACTCCAATTCCTCTATGGAGATGTAGTTGTGGCTATGATGAGATGATTGGTTCTAGAAAAGAATTAGTAGAAAAAGCCATCGAAAAAATCGATGAGACGATTGAACTTCACCGCCCTTATGTAGATGAGATTCATATCAAATGTCCAAAGTGTGGCAAAGAAATGACGAGGGTGAAAGAAGTCATGGATTGTTGGTTTGATAGTGGTGCGATGCCATTTGCTCAATATCATTATCCGTTTGAAAACCAAGAATTATTTGACCGTCAATTCCCAGCAGATTTCATTAGTGAAGGAATTGATCAGACCCGTGGTTGGTTTTATTCCTTATTAGTCATTTCTACGTTTGTAAAAGGATGCAGTCCTTATAAAAATGTTTTAGTAAATGATTTACTATTAGATAAGTATGGTCAAAAAATGCATAAATCCAAAGGAAATGCGGTAGAACCATTTACCATTTTGGAAAAATATGGAGCAGATCCAACGAGATGGTATATGTTATCAACTTCTCCTGTATGGGTTCCATTAAAATTTGATGAAGAAGGAATTCAAGAAGTACAGTCTAAGTTCTTTAATACGTTAAAAAATACGTATACATTCTTCCAAATCTATGCCAATACCGATGCCATTGATCCAAAAGAATTTGAAGTAAAATATGAAGATTTAGAAGAAATTGATAAATGGTTATTATCGAAATATCATAAATTAGTAAAATATACAACAGCTGCTATGGAAGAATATGATTTAAATAAAGCAGTAAAATTAATCAATTCTTTCGTAAACGAAGATTTATCAAACTGGTATATTCGTAGAAATCGTAGAAGATTTTGGGGTAGCAAGTTAGATATGAGTAAAAAAGCAGTTTATCAAACCACTTACCAAGTATTAGAAGGAGTTTGTCGTTTAATTGCTCCTATGGTACCTTTTATTTCAGATGAAATCTATACCAATTTAACAGGAAAAGAAAGTGTACATTTGGCTTCTTATCCAGTTTGTGAAGAGGCGATGATTCAAGAAGAAATTGAAAAGAGAATGGATTTAGTAAGAGATTTGATTTCGTTAGGAAGAAATGTTCGAGAAGAAGCTAAAATCAAAGTAAGACAACCAATTCCAGAAGCTATCTTAGATCAAAAAGAAGAAGCAATCATTTCAGATTTAGTGGATTTAATCAAAGAAGAGTTAAATGTCAAAGAAGTAATCTTCACTGCTAATTTATCTGATTATATGAACTTTGAAGTAAAACCAAACTTTAAAATTTGCGGAAAAATGTTTGGTGCCAATATGAAAGAATTCCAAGAAAAATTAAAAACTTTATCCGATTTTGATATCGAAACTTTAGAAGAAAATGGAACCATCAAACTAGAAATTGCGAAAGAAGAAGTAGAAATCGTACCAGAAATGGTAGAAATCCGAGTATCTAGCAAAGAAGGATTTAATGCGAGTCACGAGAAAAATCATTTTATTGTCTTAAATACTACTTTAACGGAAGAATTAAAGAAGGAAGGAATTGTCCGTGAATTTATTAGTAAAGTTCAGAATTTAAGAAAGGCAAAGGATTTTGAAATTACCGATCGGATTCATATTTATTATAGTAAAAATCCAGAATTTACAGAGGCAATCCAAAATTATTTAAAATTTATTCAAAAAGAAACGCTAGCCGTTGATGTGATAGAAAAAGAATTAACCGTAGAATCTTCCAACTTAAATGGAATAGAACTACAATTTGATGTAGAAAAAATCTAAAAAAATCCTAGTTCTATTTGGAACTAGGATTTTATCATAAGGAGGTATAGAAATGTACGATGTTGCCATTATTGGAGCAGGACCAGCAGGATTATTTGCAGCTTATGAATTAATTACCAAAAATCCGAAATTAAAAATTGCCTTAATAGATCGAGGAAGTAAGGTAGAAAAAAGATTTTGTCCTATGAATAAAACGAAAACAGCTTGTAAGAACTGTCAACCATGTAGAATTTTATCCGGATACGGAGGAGCAGGAACCTTTTCAGATGGAAAATTAAATTTTATTCCCAAATTAGGTAAAAGCGATTTATTCAAATATATGAGTGAAAGCGAAGCCTATCAATTGATTGATGATACGGAAGAAATATTCACCAAATTTCAGATGGATAGTGATATTTATCCTAGTAATATGAAAGAAGCCAAAGAAATCCAAAAAGAAGTAACTCTAACGGGTGCTAGACTTCTACTAATTAAGCAAAAACATATTGGAAGTGATCACCTACCAGAAGATATTTTAGCATTCTGTAATTACCTAGAAGAAAAGAAAGTAACTCTGTTAGAAAATACGGATATCAAAGATATTGTTTCAAAAAAAGGTAGTTATGAATTAATCGATAGTAAAAAGAACAAAATTCAAGCCAAAAAAGTAATTGTTGCCCCTGGTAGAACAGGAGCAAAATGGGTACAAGAATTAGCTGATCAATATCAAATTCCTTATGTATCCCAAAGTATCGAAATTGGAGTAAGAGTGGAAGTAAGAAAAGAAATCTTGGAAAGTATTACTGATGTGATTTATGATCCAACCATTTTTATTAAAACAGACACTTATGGCGATGAAATCCGTACCTTTTGTACCAATCCGGGTGGTTATGTAACCAAAGAAAATTACTATGGTTATATTTGTGTCAATGGTCATGCCTTAAAGGATCAAAAATCAAAAAACAGTAATTTTGCTTTTATTAGTAAAGTAAATCTGACAGAACCAGTAACCAATACCAGAGAATATGGAGAATCCATAGCCAAGATAGCCAATGTATTAGGAGATTCGAAACCGATTATTCAAAGATTGATAGATTTAAAAAAAGGAAGACGTTCTACTTGGCATAAAATAGAAAAAGGATATATTGAACCTACTTTAAAAGATTGTGTAGCAGGAGATTTAGCCTTGGTTCTGCCACATCGTATTGTGACCAATATTATGGAAGGATTGGATAAATTAAATCGAATCATTCCTGGTGTGAATAACGATGAAACGTTACTTTACGGACCGGAAATTAAATTCTTTAGTAATGAAATTACCACGAATAATCACTTTAAATTAGAACAGGAAGATATCTACTTTATTGGGGATGGTAGTGGGAAAGCAGGAAATATTGTAACAGCAGCAGCAACAGGATTGGTAGCAGCAAGAGATATCTTAGAAAAAATGATAACTTTATAATAAAGATAGATAATAGCAAGAAATTGATAGCAGATTCTTGCTATTTTTGAATGTGTTTAAATTTGTTTCCAGATCACTGCAAAAATTTACATAATTTTTGAATCGTGTTATAATGATTTTAGAAAATAGAACCAGAAAGTAGGAAAACAGATGAAGAACATTGTATTAAATAAGATAGAATATAAGTTAATAAAAGATTATAAAAATGCTTTCAATCTAGAAGAAACAACAGATAAATATACCGATTATTTTGAAGACTTTGATTATATTGTAGGAGATTATTCTTACGATAAATTAAGATTAAAAGGATTTTACCGAAAAGAAAATCCCAATCGAAAAGACTATAATAATTTTGAAAATATAGATTCTTATCTTACGAATTTTTGTAGTTATGAATGCCGTTATTTTATTCTAGAAAAGAAGAAAAACGAGAAAAATGCCTAAAATGCTTGAATTATAAAAGAAATGTGGTAAAATTAACTTATATATAATAAAAGGGAGGATCAATATGGATAACCAAATTGCTGATAAAAAAGTACTTTCTATTATCAAAGAAGATGGTACCAAAGAAGAAGTTGAATTATTAGTTTGTTTTGAATTTAATGATACAAAAAAAGAGTACGTTGTTTATACTCGTAATGAAAAAGATGAAAATGGAAATGTAACAATTTATGTATCTAGTGTAGATAGAAGTGGTACTACACCAGTATTAGGTTCTATCGAAAGTGATGAAGAGTGGTCTAGAATTAAGGATGTATTAAGAGAACTTTCAAAAAATGATGACTAGAAAGGTGGAATACAAATGATAACAAATCTAACGCAGTCTGATTTAGTAGAAGTAGTAGAGAACCCTGAAAAACAAGGAAATAAAATCAAATTAAAAGAGGTAAGTTTTCGTAATTCTAAAAAACATATTTTGAATATTCCTCATAAAACTATCGAAAAACCAAGTACTGTAGTGGAAAAACCACAACGCCCAGCAATGAAGAAAATAATCGATTTAAAAAGCGAAATTACTTTATTAGTAGGGAAAGGAAAAGAATATCTTACGAATGGTTTCAAACCTATTAATGTAAAAGAAACCATGAAAAATAATATGGATCGCCGTTATCAAAAATTTTTAGGAGAAAATTTAACGGTAGAAGAAACGAATGATGATCAACCAAGAGAATATAACACTCCTGAATATTCTGCTCCTGCTTATTCAGAGATGAATAATGTTTCTTCTGAAAAGCAACCTCAAAACTTCTTTTCCCCTGCATCAGAGGAATCTACTGCAAACGAAACAGAAGAGACAGAATATAATACAAATATGCAGAATCCTAGGGTAGACTGGAATAGAAATATGAATTTTGATGAACATTATTCCCAAATTGCAGGAGTACGCGGAGAATTGCAGCAAATGCAAGAAGAAGTCAAAGAAGCACAAAAATTAGAAGAAGAATCCGCTAGAAAATTAGCAGATGCAGAAGTCAAAAATAATGAAATGCAAAAGAAAATTGCTGACGCTACAGAAAATTATGAAGCATTACAAAGAAGATATTTGGAAGCATTAGAAAAACAAAAAAATTTGATGGGAAATATCAAAGAAGATTTATCTAATCAAATTCAACAATCCAAGGCAATAGCAGAGAAAAATGATTATAAAGCAAGAGAGATGCATGAGCAATTGCTTAGTAATACAGAAATTTATAATGATTTAGTTCAAAAAACTGCAGAATTAGAAGAACAGATGAAATCTTTACAACAGCATACTGATAATTCTAATATAATTCAATTTCCAACCTCAGAAGAAGAACATCATGGATATGGAAGAGTAGCTTAATAAAAAATAGAAACACTAATATTTTTAGTGTTTTTTTCATACTTTATTATAGGTAGATAAATATGAAAAACTTTATTAATTATTATTATAGTTTGAATATTCATGATATATCCTTCCAAAATGGAAAGTATTTTTTTTATCATGAAAATAATCGCTACCTATTAGAATTATGTTTCAATCCCAATATGATCCATTATTACTATTCTCTAAAAGAACAATTAGAAAGATATCAGTATTTTTTTACGATAATAGAAAATAGAGAACATCGATTAATTAGTATGATCGATCATAAACCCTATATATTACTAAAGCTTTCTAAAATTCAAAATGACAAGATTAGTATTTTTGATATTCAAACGACTTATTTTCTTACGGTGAATCAATCTTTAACCATATTAAATCATTTTCCATGGGTAACTTTATGGGAAAATAAAATCGATTACTTTGAAGAATGGTTTTATATGAGACAAGATAGTTATAAAAATTTATATCCATTATTTCATTATTTTGTTGGACTTGCAGAAAATGCATTATTATATTTCAAAGAAACAGAAAAATCTGAAAAAAAAGAAGATAGCGATCGATTTGTGGTTTCTCATGTGAGAGTGAATATCAATTATGAACTTTATGATTATTATGATCCCACTCAAATTATTATTGATCATCCTAGTAGAGATTTAAGTGAATATATGAAATCTACCTTTTTACATCATGTATGGGATTTAGATTTATTAAAAAGATATTTAGATCATCATTATTATTCTAGATATGGAATTCGAGTATTATTTGCTAGAATTTTATTTCCTAGTTTTATTTTTGATTCTTTAGAAAATATGATTCAAAATCAGGAGGATTTAGATTTATTAGCGTTAGAGGCAAGAGTATTAGAATTTCAAAAGTTTGCAAGGGAAATGAATTTATTTTTGCAAGAAGAATATGGAATTCCAGTGATTCCTTGGTTAATTAAAAAAACATAAGCTTATTCTTCACTTATGTTTCTTACTTCTATCACTTCTGGTATTTCATTGATTAATGCCATTTCAATGCTATCTTTTAAAGTAACATCTAGCATGGGGCAATTACTACAATGTCCCATCATTTTGACATAAACAATTCCATCTTCAAATTTGACATATTCAATATTGCCACCATCACTAATTAGAAAAGGTCTAATTTTTTCAATGACTTCTATAATTTTAGATTCTATTTCATTCATTTGTATCACCAGATTCATTATACGATAGAAATCTCTTTCTTTCAACAAAAGTTGAATATCTTTTCAATGTTTGGTATAATGGCTGATAGAAATGAGGTGTACTCATGTTAAAGTATGAAAAAGGTAAGATTGTTACAGGAAAGGTAACAGGAATTGAAAAATATGGGATATTTGTTAGTTTAGATCAATTTTATAGTGGCTTAATTCATATTTCTGAAATTTCTGATCATTTTGTAAAAGATATTAATGATTATGTGAATATGGGGGAAGTGATCCGTGCTAGAGTAGTAGAAACAGATGAAGCGACTTCACATGTAAAACTAAGTATTAAAGATGTAAATTATCGAATCAATAAAAGAAAACCATTACAATTAAAAGAAGTAGCAAGAGGATTTGAACCTTTGGAAGAAAAAATGCCAGAGTGGATGGCAGAAAAAATGAGAGAAATTCCGAAAAAAGATAATTTTTAGAAAAAAGAAAGAAAAACAATGATAAAAAAGATAAATTTCCAAAAATTGTATTGACAAAAATTTTTTGAAATGATATATTTGATACTGTCAAGTCGTTGGCAGTTTATATTTCGGGCGATTAGCTCAGTTGGTTAGAGCACCTGCCCTACAAGCAGGGGGTCGTAGGTTCGAGTCCTACACCGCCCACCATTTATGTGCCGAAATAGCTCAATTGGTAGAGCAATTGATTTGTAATCAATAGGTTACGGGTTCGATTCCTGTTTTCGGCACCAGTTTGGAGAGATAGCGAAGTGGCTAAACGCGACAGACTGTAAATCTGTTCCTTCGGGTTCGATGGTTCGAATCCATCTCTCTCCACCAGTTAGTGCCTCGTAGCCAAGTGGTAAGGCACGAGACTTTGACT
>CANPVK010000060.1 GCA_947581715.1 uncultured Bacilli bacterium | reverse complement strand
TGGAAGAAATATTATGATAGTTATGAAACTACCATAAATACTCAATATAATAATCGAATTTTAGGAGATGCAACAGGAGAGATGGGACCATTTGGACAAGAAAAAGACCCAGATGATCAATATCGTCCTAAAAGTAGTTGGTATAATGATTATGCTTTCTTTGTAGATTCTTCTAATTCTTGGTTCTATCGTGGTGGTCGTTTGCTTGATGGTTTGAATGCTGGTGTATTTGCATTTGCTTCCTATAATGGTGAAATGTATCCAGTTATTTCTTTCCGCATTGTTTTAACTCCATCCCCTTAATTTCTAATCGTAAAGTTTAGTCAAGAGGCTAAACTTTTTTTCTTTGCTTTGGTAAAATAGAAGAGGAGGTTAGTTATGAATCAAGATATTATATTAGAAATGAGTAGAAATTTAAATATTCAACCAAAACAAGTAGAAACCGTATTAAAATTGTTAGAAGAAGGAAACACCATTCCTTTTATTGCCCGTTATCGAAAAGAAGCAACAGGTGCTTTAGATGAAGAAGTGATTCGAAGTATTCATGAAGTGTATGAATATCAAGTTAATTTATATCAAAGAAAAGAAGATGTCATTCGTTTAATTGAAGAAAAAGGATTACTAACAGAAGAATTAAAAAATGATATTTTAAAGTGTGAAAAATTAGTAGAAGTAGAAGATTTGTATCGACCATATAAGGAAAAGAAGAAAACAAAAGCAACAGAAGCCATCAAAAATGGCTTAGAACCACTAGCAAAAATGATGATGTCTTTTCCCACAACAGGTACTTTAGAAGAAATGGCAAAGAAATTTTTAAACGAAAATATAAAGACAAAAGAAGAGGCGATTCAAGGAGCAAAATATATTATTGCAGAATGGATCAGTGATCATGCTTATTATCGAAAAGAATTAAGAAAAATGCTTTATGTGAATGGAATTTTTGTAAGTAAGGTAAAGAAAAATGCCAATGATGAGAAGAAAATCTATGAAATGTATTATGATTATCAGGAACCAGTGAATCGTATCAAGGCACATCGTATATTAGCTATGAATCGTGGGGAAAAAGAAGGGGTGTTAACGGTTCATATAGAAATTAGTCAGGAAAAATGTCTTTCTTTTTTGGAACATAAAATCATTAAGAATCCAAATTCTTTTGTCGTAGAAGAAATCAAGGATGCTATAGAGGATAGTTATAAAAGATTAATTTTTCCTAGAATTGAAAGAGAAATTCGTGCTGAATTAAAGGAACAAGCAGAAGAAGTAGCAATTGATAATTTTTCTAAAAATGTAGAGAGTTTATTACTTACTCCACCGATGAAAGAAAAAGTTGTATTAGGGTATGATCCTGCTTTTCGTACTGGCTGTAAATTAGCAGTACTAGATCCTACGGGAAAAGTTTTAGATATTCAAGTTATTTATCCAACGGAACCTCACAATAAAATTGCAGAAAGTAAAAAAATAGTCTTAGATTTAATTGATAAATACCATATCGATATTATTGCGATAGGAAACGGAACTGCTTCTCGGGAAAGTGAAGCATTTATTGCAGATACCATTAAAGATGCCAAAAGAAAAGTAGAATATGTAATTGTGAGTGAAGCAGGTGCTTCCGTTTATTCTGCTTCTCCTTTAGCGATTCAAGAATTTCCTGATTTAACCGTAGAAAAAAGAAGTGCTATTTCCATTGGTAGAAGACTACAGGATAGTCTATCAGAACTCGTAAAAATTGATCCGAAAAGTATAGGAGTAGGGCTTTATCAACATGATGTTACAGAGAAAAAACTAGATGAATCTCTAGATTTTGTGGTAACGAAAGCGGTAAATGAAGTAGGAGTTAATATTAATACGGCCTCTCCTTCTTTATTACGTTATGTTTCGGGACTTACGAAAAAAGCGATTGATACCATTATTGCTTATCGTGAAAAATATGGAAAAATTACTTCTCGTAGTATTATTCAAAAAATGAAAGGAATTTCTGAAAAAGTTTTTGAACAATCCATTGGTTTTATGAGAATTGTAGATGGAGATAATCCTTTGGATAAAACTTCTATTCACCCAGAAAGTTATCCACAAGCAGAAGCTTTATTAGAAGCACTAGGATGTCAAAAAGAAGATATTGGAACGGAAAAATTGAAGGCAAGATTGAAAAATTTTGATTTTCAAAATTGTCATCTCGAAATAGATTCTTATACGTTAGAAGATATGATCGATTCCTTTTTAAAACCAAATCGTGATCCGAGAGAGGAAATGCCCAAACCAATTTTAAAAAGTGATGTGTTACAGATAGAAGATTTGCATATTGGAGATAAATTGCAAGGAACCGTTAGAAATGTTGTTGATTTTGGATTATTTATTGATATTGGACTACATAATGATGGACTTGCCCATATTTCCAAACTTTCGAAAGATTATATTAAACATCCTTCCGAATTATTTCATGTTGGCGATATTGTCGATTGTTTTGTGATTGATATTAAGAAAGACCAGGAAAAAGTATCACTTAGTTTAGTAGAAGATTCCTTTTAAAATATAAATTCTTAAAAATGTATTATAAAATCAGAAAGAACCATTTTGAAATTGTCAAATGGTGTATCTTTCTTTTTTTATATTGTAAATCGAACAAATAAAAAATAAAAAAATTTTAAAAAATAAAATCCTTTATTTTTCTGAAAATTAAAAAAATAGAAAAAATTTTTCTTTTTTTAAAATGAAAAATAATTTTTTAAATTCCTTATAAATAAAGGGAGATAGAATACTTTAAAATTGTCAATACATTTTTCAAAAAAATGAAAAAATGAAAAAAATAAAAAATCTTCAATGTAAAGTTTTTAAAATTTTTAGAAAATTTATTGACTGAAAAAATAGGAAATAATACAATGGAATTATCAAAAAAGTAGTAGGAAGTGAGGAGTAACAATGACAGATACAATGGAAAAAGTTTCCGACTTAACAGTCATCAAAAGAAATGGAAAGAAAGTAGACTTTGATGGATCCAAAATTGCTCTTGCTATCAAAAAAGGATTTGATAATGTAAGAGTCATTCATGATGATGAAGAGGAAAACGTTTATACAGAGAAAGATATTCAAACGGTATATAAAGAGGTAATCTCTAGAATAGAAAAAGATTTTCAAAATCAAGATAAAATTAAAATTGAACAAATTCAAGATTTAATTGAAGAATCATTACAGAAAAAAGGATATGAAGATGTTTATCAACATTTTTCTGAATATCGTGAAAGAAGAAATCAATCTAGACATCTCTTCTCAGAAGAAAAAAAGTTACATAAATTTTTAAAAACCATTGAAGGACTTGGTTTAAAATCTTCTAACGAAGATAATAATAAAAGAGAAAATGCAAATGTAGATGGAGATACTGCTATGGGAACCATGTTACAATATGGTTCTACGGTATCCAAAGAATTTGCGAAAACTTATTTGATGAAACCAAAATTTAGTGAAGCTCATGAGAGTGGAGCAATTCACATTCATGATATGGACTTTATGCCAATGGGAACCACTACTTGTATGCAAATTGAATTAGATCGTTTATTTAAGAATGGCTTTTCTACCGGACATGGTCATTTAAGAGAACCACAAGATATTATGAGTTATTCTGCGTTAGCGGCCATTGCAGTGCAGTCTAATCAAAATGATCAGCATGGTGGACAAAGTATTCCAGCATTTGATTATTATATGGCTCCTGGTGTATTAAAGACATTTAAAAAACAGTTGAAACAGCAAATCTATGATTTATTAGATTATGAAGATATCTTAGATTTTATCAATATGGATAGAATTGCGAAAGATATTGATAAATTAACAAGTATCGAAGTAGATATTAATGATTTTGCTAACTACTATAAGGATAGCAAAAAGTTGAAAATAGCTTTCCAAAAAGCATATGAAAAGGCACTTGCTAAGACTAATCGTACCACTTATCAAGCAATGGAAGCCTTTGTTCATAACTTGAATACGATGCATTCTAGGGCTGGTGCACAAGTACCATTTTCTTCTATCAATTTTGGTACCGATACTTCAGCAGAAGGAAGAATGGTCATTGAAAATTTCTTATTAGCTACCGAAGAAGGATTAGGAAAAGGAGAAACTCCTATTTTCCCAGTATCTATCTTTAAAGTAAAAGAAGGAGTAAACTTTAATAAAGAAGATAAGAATTATGATTTATTTCAACTTGCTTGTCGTGTTTCTGCCAAAAGATTATTTCCAAATTTCTCTTTTCTAGATGCTCCTTTTAATTTAGAATATTATAAACCTGGAGATTATAGAACAGAAGTTGGATATATGGGATGTCGTACTCGTGTTATGGCCGATGTTACCGATCGTGATAATGAAACAACTGGCGGTAGAGGAAATTTATCTTTTACTTCTATCAATTTACCAAGAATTGGAATCAAACATGGAATTTGCTTAAAAGAAAGAGAAAAAGCAGATATGAAAGGATTCTATCAAGAACTTGCTGATATGATGGATTTAGTAAGAGATCAATTATTAGAGAGATTTGAATTACAGTGTAGTAAACATCCTTATAATTTCCCATTTTTAATTGAGCAAGGATTATGGACCAATGGAGAAAAATTAGGACCAAATGATCGTTTAAGAAAAATTTTAAAACATGGAACGTTAACGATTGGCTTTATTGGACTTGCCGAAACGTTAAAAGCTTTGATTGGAAAACATCATGGAGAAAGTGAAGAAGCCCAAAAGTTAGGATTAGAAATTATTACTTTTATGAGAAAAAGATGTGATGCTTATTGTCAAGAATATAATTTAAACTTTACTTTAATTGCAACACCAGCAGAAGGATTAAGTGGAAGATTTGTCGATATTGATAAAGCTATCTATGGCAAGATTAAAGGGGTAACAGATCGTAATTATTATACGAATTCTTTCCATATCCCAGTATATTATAATATCAGCATTAAAAATAAAATTTATTTAGAAGCACCTTATCATCAATTAACCAATGGTGGACATATTTCTTATATTGAATTAGACGGAGATACCGTTCGTAATGTAGAAGCATTTGAAAGTGTGATTCGCATGATGAAGAAAGCTGGAATTGGTTATGGTGCTATTAATCACCCTGTAGATCGTGATCCTGTATGTGGATATGTTGGTGTGATTAATGATGTTTGTCCAGGATGTGGTAGACATGAATTTGAAGGAGTACCAATCGAACATCTTAATGAAATTGGATGTAGTTGTGGTAGATAAAAAAAGAAAGAAAGGAAGGAAAAAAAGATGGAAAAAGTAGTAGGAGAAGGAGTAAAATTTGAACGTATTAGAAGGGTAACAGGTTATTTATCTGGAGATGTATCACGTTTCAACAATGGAAAAAGAGCAGAAGAAAAAGATCGTGTAAAACATTCTGGAATGAAAGAAGTTATTTCTGAAGAAAAGTGTAAATAAAATGAAAATAAGACTTGCCGCTTATTTACAACCAGATAGTATTGTAGATGGAGAGGGAATCCGTACTGTCATTTGGACACAAGGATGCCCTCATCATTGTCTTGGTTGTCATAATCCAGAAACGCATGATTTTGAAGGTGGTGCCCTAGTTGATTTAACAGAAATCTATTCTATCATTGATTCTTTAGAAGGACAGGCAGGAATTACCTTTTCCGGAGGAGATCCTTTCATGCAACCAGAAGCCTGTAGTCAAATCGCTCATTATGCAAAACAAAAAGGGTATAATATTTGGTGTTATACGGGATTTACTTTCGAACAGTTATTAGAAAAAGCAAAACAGAATCAAAAAATTATGGATTTCTTACAAGAAATTGATGTATTAGTAGATGGTAGATTTGAATTAGCAAAAAAAAGTTATGATTTAATTTTTATGGGGTCTTCTAATCAAAGAATTCTGGATGTAGCAAACAGTTTAAAGAAAAAACAACCTATTTTGGTAGAAAAATATCAAAAAAGAGAAACTCCTTCAGGAAGAAAAAAACAAGCAGGAATTTATCTATAAAATAAGATGATTCATTGATAAAAAGGATGAATCGTTTTTTTTGATATTCTTCTTAATTTTGTTGTAAAACTATTTTTTAATTTGTATAATGAAATAGGTGATGTTATGAAATATTATTGTTTAGGAATTAAGGGGTCTGGAATGGCAACACTTGCTTGCTTTCTTCATGATTTAGGAAATCAAGTATCTGGTTATGATGATGTAAAGGATTGGAAATTTACTGAAAAAGGGTTAGATGAAAGGGAAATTCCTATTTTTTATCAGGCAAATCTTCATTTAGAGAAAGATACTATTGTAACTTATTCTAAGGCACTAAAAGAGGATCATCCCGAATTAAAACGAGTAAGAGAATTAGGATTTTTAGTAAAAGAATATTCTGAAATAGTAGGGGAATTAACAAATCAGTTTCAAACGATTTCTGTTAGTGGAACTCATGGAAAAACAACAACTACTTCTTTAATTAGTCATATCTTAAATCATACATTAGGATGTAATTATTTTATTGGAGATGGAAGAGGGCATGCGGAAAAAGAAAATTCGTTATTTGTGCTTGAATCTGATGAATTTAATAGACATTTTTTAGCTTATCATCCTACGATTTCTGTGATTACAAATATAGAGTTAGAGCATACGGAGTGTTATCGTGATATAGAGGATATCATTCAAACTTTTGAAACATTTGCTAGTCATACCAAAGAATTATTAGTAGTTTGTGGGGATAATGAAAATATTCGCAAAATTCATTTTTCTACTCCTGTTATTTATTATGGGTTAAAGGAAAATAATGATTATGTTGTCAAAAATATTCAGGTTGATCAGTTGGGCAGTAGTTTTGATGTTTATGAACAAGGAAATTTGTATGGACATTTTCAGGTTCCTTTATTTGGAAAACATATGGTCCTTAATACTTTAGCTTCTATTATTGTTACTAAGAAGTTAGGAATAGAAAAAGAAAAAATAGAAGCTTATCTTATGAATTTTCATAATGCGGAAAGAAGATTTCAAGAAAAAGTAATTGGAAATATTGTAACAATTGATGATTATGCGCATCATCCAACAGAAATTAAAGTAACTTTAGAAGCTGCTAGAGCAAAATATCCAGAAAAGACATTAGTAGCTGTATTTAAACCAAATACTTATTCTAGGACCAAAGATTTTTATCAGGATTTTAGTGATGCTTTACAAATCGCTGATCAAGTCTATGTCACCGAAATTGATTGTAATAGAGAAAGCCAAGAGGACTATCCTAATGTTACTTCTCATTTGATTTTAGATTTAATCCCTCAGGGAAAGATGATTTCAGATGAAACGGTATCCGAATTATTACAGTATCCAAATGCAGTTGTTTGTTTTATGAGTTGTGCTAATATTCAACATTTAAAAGAAAAATATGAACAGTTGGTAGAAGAAAGTATAAAGTAAGTACTTTTTTTCTTTTTCTTTTCATTTAATAAACTAGAAATGGAAAAGGAGGAATTTTTATGCCACTTCCTAATGTTTCTGCGAAAACTTTTTCCTTTAGTGCTGTAATAGTTGGTTATTTGTTAATTGATGATTTAACGACGAATGAACAAAATGCTTTAGGAAATTGGTTGATGTTAGTTGCACAAGTTTTGTGTACCAATGCTTTTTATAAACAAGTAGAAGCAGAAAGAAGAATGTATAAAACTCCAAATAAAGAAGAAACTATTCATATGATGGAGAAAATGATGAATGCCATGACAGAAGAATTAGAAACATTAAAAAAAAGAAAAAACTAAAAATGTAGTGTTACAATTGATGTGACACCGATAAGTATATACAAAAAGCGATTGATCCAGTAAAATGTTAATTGAATA
>CANPVK010000059.1 GCA_947581715.1 uncultured Bacilli bacterium | reverse complement strand
TCAATTCAGAATCCAATGTACAATTTGGAGAAGGGGGAGCAGGAACTTTTTCGGATGGCAAGTTAAATACCATGGTTCATGATCCTTGTTTTCGCATGAAAAAGGTATTTGAGATTTTTGTAGAATGTGGAGCACCAAAAGAAATTTTATATCGTTATAACCCTCATATTGGTACCGATATTTTAGTCCATGTTGTGAAAAAAATGAGAGAAAAGATTTTAGCAATGGGTGGAGAATTTTATTATCAAACTTGCCTTACGAATCTCATTTTGGAACAGGGAAGATTAAAGCAAATTGAAGTAAACCATCAACAAAAAATAGCATGTGATACTTTGGTACTAGCCATTGGTCATAGTAGTAGAGATACGTTTTCTATGTTAGAAAAAAGAAATCTTAGAATGGAAGCCAAACCTTTTGCGGTAGGATTACGAGTAGAACATCCTCAGGAAATGATCAATGAAAGTCAATATGGGAAAGATGCTCCTAAAATTTTAGGACCTGCTAGTTATAAATTAACTTATAAGGCTACCAATGGTAGAGGAGTTTATTCTTTTTGTATGTGTCCTGGTGGATCTGTAGTAAATGCATCGAGTCAAGAACATCGGTTAGCAATCAATGGCATGAGTAATTATGATAGAAATAGTAAAAATGCCAATAGTGCTATTATTGTGACAGTGTTTCCCAAAGATTTTGGCTTGCAACCTTTAGATGGAGTAAAATATCAAGAACAGTTAGAAGAAAAAGCCTATCAATTAGGAAAAGGAAATATTCCGGTACAGTTACTGCAAGATTTCCAAAATAATCAAGAATCTAAATCATTTGGAAAAGTAGAACCTGTTTTTTGTGGCAAGATTCAGTTTGCAAATTTAAATGCTCTTTTCTCGAAAGAAATCTGTGATTCTTTAAAAGAAGCATTTCCTTATTTTGGAAAAAAGATTCAAGGGTTTGATCGAGAAGATGCCATTTTAGCGGGAGTAGAAAGTAGGACTTCCTCTCCCATTCGAATCGTAAGAAATGAATTTTTAGAATCCAATATTCAAGGAATTTATCCTTGTGGAGAAGGAGCAGGCTATGCAGGAGGAATTACCTCGAGTGCTATGGATGGTATCAAAGTAGCAGAAGCAATTGCAAAAAGGTTTGACAAGATAGATTAAATCTTTAGAAACCATTTTCCTTTTTTTCATAAAATAAAAAGAAGGAAGTGTTTCTATGAATTTAGAAAATTATTCTGGAGTAGGAAGATATCTTGCTCGTTTTCAAGAAATTTTAGAAAAGATGTCTTACCGGATGTTATCTCAATCTTTTACAAATTCTATTACGAGAAACTTTATTTTATGTATGATTCCTCATCATGAAGCAGCAATCGAAATGTGTCAAAATCTCTTACAGTATCCTACAGATTTAAAATTACAGGAGATTGCAAGAAATATTATTTCGATGCAGACCAAGGGTATTCAGGAAATGAAATCCATTTTGAAAAATGCTAGTAGTTACCGTAATGGTATACTATTTGTTTATCAATATACGATTCGTTATTATGAAATTACGAAAGCAATGATTGAAAAAATGGGAAAAAGTGCCCAAACAGAAAATGTGAGTTATGATTTTATATCAGAAATGATTCCTCATCATGAAGGAGCCATTCGAATGTGTGAAAACTTATTACAATATCCTATTAGTCCAGAATTAAGAAGAGTTGCGAATAACATTATTTTAGAACAAAGTCGAGGTATCCAACAGTTACAACAAGCAAAAAATCAAATTATCCATTGAAAAGGAATAATCCTTTTTTTCTTTTGCATATTAATAATAGGTGATGAGATGAAAATTTTAATTACAGGATCAACCAGTGGCATTGGGTTTGAAACAGGAATACAGTTAATCAAAAAAGGACATTTTGTTTATTTTACAACGCATCGGAAGAATCAAATCAAAACTTTAGTAGAAAAATTAAAAGAATTAGGATTCCAAAAAGAATCTGCTGTTTTTCAATTGGATATTACCAAAGAATTCGATCGAAAATTGATTTATGATTTAGATATTGATTGTTTATTCTGTAATGCTAGTATTGGATATGGAGGAAGTATCTTAGATATTCCGATCTCTCGTTTAGAAGAAAATTTTCATGTCAATGTTTTTTCTAATATCGAACTCATCCAAACTTATTGTGCCCATCTTTTCGTAACACAGAAAAAGGGAAAAGTAGTAGTAATGTCTAGTATTGCTGGTATGGTTCCCATTCCTTTTTTAGGAAGTTATTGTGCAACGAAAGCATCTTTAATTAGTCTAACAACCTGTCTCAAAAAAGAAATAAAACTTCTAACAAAAGATATTCAAGTAAAATTAATAGAACCTGGTATCTTTGATACCGGATTTAATGAAGTAATGATCGAAAATAAAAAGCATAGTCTTTATTTCCAAGAGTTAGAACCAGCTTTAACACAAAGAGAAGAGTTTCTCTTTCAATTATTGGGACATCAAAAAGTTGATAGTATCGTAAAAAAGATTATTCAAGCAATCGAATCCAATTCTTCCAAGTTTATTTATCGAGCACCTTTTTTTCAAGGATTATTCGCGAAAGGGTACCAACTTTTCCACTAAAGTTGACAATTCTTGACAAGGAATTCACCGCATTCCTTGTTTTTTTGAGTCCCATTTTTTATAATAAAGAAAGAAAAGAGAGTATGTTCAATGAAAGATGATGTAAAAAAATGGACTCATAAAACTTATTTTCCTTATTTCCTATTATTGGTAGTAGCGGTAGCGGTAGGACTTCCTTTGTTGCAAGAAAGAATGATCAATGGACATGATGGTATTTTTCATCTTTTTCGTATCAATACCACCAAAGTAGCCATTTTAGACCATCAATTAATTCCCATGGTGAATCCTCAAATGATGGGTGGTTTTGGCTATGCGAGTAATCTTTTTTATGGAATTTTATCTAGTTATTTCGTTGCATTTTTATCCTTTTTTCTTCCCATTGGATTAGCAGCAAACTTGTTCTTATTGTTCTCGTTGTTTTTATCGGGAGTAACCATGTATCTCTTAATGAAAGATTTGACAGAAAAAAAAGAAATTTGCCTTTTAGCAGCCATTTTTTATATGATAGCACCTTATCACTTATTTGATCTTTATGTAAGATGTGCTTATGGAGAAGTAATATCCTTTGTTTTTATTCCACTTGTTTTTCATGGAATCCATCAAATTTTGTTGGGAAAAAAAGAAAAATGGTATCTTCTCACTTTGGGAACAGCAGGATTACTGTTAACGCATAGTATTAGTGCTTTATTAACCGGAATTTTTGCCTTCTTTTATCTTCTGTTTTATCTTCCAAAATTATGGAATAAAAAGGTTCTTTTTTCCCTATTGATTAGCTTGCTATTTGCTATTCTTCTTTCGTTTCCTACTATGATCCCTCTATTAGAAGCAAAACAAAGTAGTGATTATATGGTTTTTGATTCAGAATATATGAAAACAACAGGAGAAAAGATGGAAGAGCATAGCATTTCTCTTTTGGAAAATAATTCAGATCCTCCGGTTCGAATCGTACAAGTTTCAGGAATTTTACTAGGTGGTATTTTTCTTCTTTTTCTTTTCTATTTTCATTTTTCCAAAAAGAAAATTTGTCCTTTTTCTTATTTGTGTCTAGCTCTTTTTTCCCTTCTTTTCACCTTAGATTTTATTCCATGGAAAATCTTTCCCCAAATTTTTTCTACCTTTCAATTTCCATGGAGATTTTTGCAAATGACCAGTTTTTTCTCTGCTATAGTGTTTAGTTTCGCTTATCAAGAAACATTAGGAAAAAATAAAAAAATGATTCTAATCCCTCTTTGTATTTGTTTAGGAATGATTCTTTATTCTGATAAGATAGGATTTGCTAATAAAGGAATTGATTCTGCCTTACTACAATCTAATGCCTTAAAGAAAAGAGGAGAAATTGTTCGTTCGACAGGAACTGCTAGTGCAGAATATCTACCAAGAAATGCCATTTATCATTATGATTACTTAAGTTCTAGAAATCATCTTCCGATATTCTTAAAAGGAGAAGGATTCATAGAAAACACCAAACAAGAAGGAACTCATTTACAGAGTCATCTAGTAGTAAATTCTACTAGTGTGATAGAATTACCATATATTTATTATCCTGGTTACAAAGTCCTAATCAATCATCAAAAAATCCCTACTTTTGAAACCGAAAATGGAATGGTAGGAATTTTCTTAGAAAAAGGCACTTATCAATTAGTTTCTTCTTATCAAGGGACGAATTGGATGATTGCTTCTTATGTGGTTTCTATCATAACAGCTTTCTTTTTCCTTCTTTCTATTTGTTTCTCAAAAAAAATTGTTTTTTGGAAAAAGAAGTAGTATAATAAACCATAACTCAGGGGGAATATTTATGGATTTAATACAAATTTTTCTTTATTTTATCTTTGCATTTTTCTTATTTCTCATTTTAAATTTCTGTAAAAAACTAGAAGAAAAGACACCTAGTATCATGGTCTTATTACCAGTGATTTATATTTTATTGATTTCTAGTTTTTCATTTTTATACAAAGATACTATTTATCTAGTGATTCTGTTCGAAATGTTGATTCGTATTTATCATACGAAAGTGATTCTGAATCAATCAAACTTAGATATTCGATATTATCAAAGAACCTATGGACTTTCTATTTTATTAGGATTTTTTGTAACCAATTTCTTTTTAACGAAAGTAGATACGATTTTTTTAACGGTAGAAGAAATGAGAATTGGAATTTGGTTATGGATTGGTTTTTTCCTATATAAAATATTAAATAGTAATTTATCTTTTTCTTTCGAAAAGAGTCAAAAAGAAAAAGAAGATTTAGAAGAAGAAACTGTTGTAGTACAGTATGCAAAACTAAAAACCAGATATTTTTCTATCCTAAAAACAACCAATCAAGAATTACAGCTTTTGTTTTATGCTATGATGATTTATGAAGACTATCATCGTTCTAACTTTATGAGAAAATTAGATCGGATTCGTTTTCGCTTTACAGGAAGAACGATGAAATTAGGAATTATGCAAGTAGAAACCAATCAAGAAATTTCGGATGTAGAAAGTATCAAGTTAGCTTGGAAAAAATTAAATAAATTAGAAAAAGAAATAGCGCTTGATCAATCCATCAAGAAGCAAAATAAAAATCAAGAAATTTTAATGGCTTATTATGAGAAAGAGGAAAAAATTCCAGAAATCTTAAGAATAGATACTATCTTAAAAGAATTTTATCATCATTAGAAAAAATAGTAGTAAAAGACTACTATTTTTTGATATAATGAAAAAGAAGGTTGGTGTGATATGAAAAAAATTTTATTTCTGTTGTGTTTTTGTATCTTTTCTTTTCTTCCACATAAAGTGTTTGCGTTAAATGAAGTAAATATTTACTTTTTCCATAGTGATAACTGTGATATTTGTAAACAAGAAAAAGTATATTTAGAAGCATTAAAAGAGAGATATCCAAATATGAGAGTATATGCTTATGAAATCAGTGATCCTACAAATTATCAATATATGTTAGATGCCAAAGAAATGTTTCAACAAACAGGAGTAGGAGTACCATTTACTGTGATTGGAGATTCTGCTTATTATGGTTTTTCCGAAGCAAGAAAAGGAACCTTTCAAAAACAAATTTATGAATACTCTAACCAAAAATATAAAAATGAACTGGGTCAAAAATTGGGAATTACTTATCGAACGGATTTAGAAGGAACAGTACAAGATTACAAAGAAAATGATAGTTATCAAGTAGAAGAATCTTCTGGTATTTCCAGAAAACCTGCTAAGAATCAAAATATTTATGATAAATATAAAGTTAGTTTTTATTTAGTAATAGCGGGCATTATTTTATCAATCATTGCTTTTGTTTTATATCAAGTGGATAAAAGGAGAATGAAACAACAATGAACCTTTATTTATTAGGAATAATTTTTTTTAGTATTGTTTTAATTGGTAGCATAAGTATTTTGATTTATCTAATCAAAGATGAAAAAAATTTAAAAGAAGTATCTAAGAAGGATTTAATCAAGTATGGGAAAACTTATACCAAAAAAGAAATTGAAGACCAATTATTTGAAGTTTATCAGAATATTTTATTTGATATAGGAAATGATGGTTACTCTCTTTTAAAAGACATGGTATCCGATCAAATTTATAATGAGTTATTATTAGATTTAAAAAATAGAAGAGAAAAACAGGAACGAAGAGTCATTAGCAATATTCAGAAAGAATTTAGTAAATTAATTAGTTTTCAATTCATTCAAGATTTAGAAGTGATAAAATTATGGGTTCGATATTCTAGTATCGAATATACAAAAATAGAAAAGAAAGAATTAGACGAAAATCAACAAGAAATAGCAAAGGAAATAATAACGGAAGGAAATCCCAATACTCCTATTTCTCATGAATATATTGTAACATTTGTAAAAAATAAAGCCCAAACAGAAGAAATTATTTGTCCAAATTGTGGTTATCAAACCAAGATATTAACTTCTTCTCATTGCGCTCGTTGTGATCAAGAAATAGTTCCTAAAAAAATGCATTGGGTTTATGCAGGAAGAATAGCAGTAGCGATCCAGAATTCAAAATAAAAAAGAGGAATTTTCATCTTTTTTATTGTTTCTTTAATATAATTCATTACGAAGAAGTTCTAAATTATCATCCATAATTTCAAAATAATCTTTTCTTTCTTCTCTTTCACTATCTGTAATATTATCTAATTTTCGATAAATATAAGTTTCTACTTGAGTTTCTTCTAATACTTGATTTACAATATCATTATTTTCCGTTTTTTCTAATAAAAATAAATGTCTTACTTCATTATTTTTAATTTTTTGTATTACATCACTAATCACTTTTTCACTTACTTGAGAAGTGGTATTATCTAAAGAAATAACCGTAAAACCATATTTCTCTAAGTAGCGTAAAGAATCATGATTGACAACTAAAGTTTTTCTTGTTGCATTTTCTGCAGTTAATTTAAATTCTGCATCTAATTCAGATAAAGAAACATTTAGTTCTTCATATTTAGTATCAATTTCTTTTTCTAAATAACTATTCGTAATAAATTCTTTTAATCCATTCTTAATATTTTGTGCAAGCATTAATAGATTGGATGGATTTAACCATAATTCTTCTTCTCCATAAGTTAAATTCATTCCATAAGTGGCATCAATTAATAATATTTTAGGATGACGATTCGTAAAGTCTAAAGCAATATCTTTATCATTCGTAATACGATTATAAATAAATAAATCTTTTTTACTATAATCATTAGATTGTTTTTCATTTAAAGTATAAGTAGTGGTATTAACTCCATCTGGATAGATAGAATTAATAATTGCATGTTCTCCATAAAGATAATTGGTAATATATTCCACCGGATAAACCGTTGTAACAATCTCGATTCCTTCTAAATTATCTCTTTTCAAACATCCAGTAGTAAATAGTGTAAGAGTAAATAAGAATAAGATGAATAGGTTTTTCTTTTTCATTTTTTTCTTCCTTTCTGACAAAGTTCTGGTACAGGATCATATCCTTTGGTTCCCCAAGGATTACATCTAAGAATTCTTTTGATTGCTAAAATACTTCCGGTTATAGAACCATATTTTTGAATGGCCTCTATGGCATAATTAGAACAAGTTGGTTGATGTCTACATAAGGCATGTATAGGACCAGGAATCATTTGATAGATTTTAATGATACCAATTAAGAAGTACTTCATACCATCACCATGTCTTCATTTTACTCTTTTTTTTTCGTTTTGACAATACGAATTATTTTTGTATTTGAGTTCCGGTAAAAAATAGGAACAAAAGAAAAAAATGAATTTGTTTTATCCACAGATTCATTTTTTTGTGCAAA
>CANPVK010000058.1 GCA_947581715.1 uncultured Bacilli bacterium | reverse complement strand
CCTAGAAAAATTAGAAAAAATAATTACCATGCCTGGGTTACCAAAACACCCTAATTTTGAAACAATGGAATAAAAAGTGACAAAATCCCCTTTTTATGTTATAATAGGAAATATTTGAAAGAGGGGGTACCGTGGAAAAGAAAAATTTGACTTTTCAAGACTTATTAACTTGGGAAGATATTATTACATTAGGAGATTCAAAAGGAGAAAAGCGTAATCATTTTGGATATGCTTTTTGGCATAGATGCTGTAATAAAAATTATGATAAAAAAATATTTGATGAAAATGTACAAAATAAATTTGTCAACGAATTATTCAAAACCTTTCAAGATTTACCTGTTTCTGTACAAGATTTAGATTTTAGAGTGTGTTTGGAAAAGGATGAGAAAGCAAACTGGAAGTTAAAATTAAGTAAAGTTTATTTTGTACACTGGATTTTAAGAACAGTTGTTTCAGAAGGACAACTAATGGAAAATGAATCAGAACAACTAGGATATTTAATAGAGGAAAAAGAAAATTTAAAACCCCTTGTAGAAGAATCATTATTGGAATATAAAAAAGAGATTTGTACAATCATTTATCAATTAAATCAGCATTCTGAAGCTAGTATACAAGATCAAATTCAAAAAAGAAAAATAGTAAATTGGTTTCTTAAAAATTTAGATAAATTATTTGAATTTATGGAAAAAGAAATCGATTTAGAAATCTTTCAACCGATTGATAAAGATAAATTTTTATTGAATTTAGCTTCTGGAGCTCTATTAAATTCTAATATCTTAAAATTAAATGGAAATAGAATGAGTATAGAAGAGTTTATGAAATCTTTAAAAGATGAAAGTGTAATTACTAGTCTAAATTATTTAAATAATTATCTTTTAATGATAGATTATCTAGAAGAAGAAAATGAAGAAAAATATGATGCAGTAATATATATAGAAAGAGAACATGGAACTTTCTCTATATCAAATCACACATTAAAAACAGAATTGTATCAAACTTTAGAAATTTTAAAAAAGAACCAAGTAATAGAAGAATATTTGAAAATTGTAAAACCTTTTTCTTCCTACCAAGAGTTTTTGGAAGCAAAAGTAAGTAAAACGTGGAATCGAATAAAAAATAAAAAAATAGCGGAACAGATTCGTTTAAATTGGGAATTAATCCCAAATGGTTCTAAATACACTTTATCAAATTACCAAAAAGGTTCAGGAAAGCATATAATGCCAGGTAATTCTATAAAAAAACAACTAGAATTAAAAAAATCTTATGATTTAGTAGAAGAAAAATTAGAATATTTTTCTTCTACGAATCCTTTATTTGAATTAACAGGATTTGACACATTTACTGGATATACAGCTTATATGTATCAAAATGGTGTTGTAGTATTTGAAAAATTTTTTAAGCAAATTGGTAAGAAAGAAAGAAAATTCATGATCCCAGTAAATGGAGAAGCAATTTATGCAATGAATTTTCAAGAATTTGCAGATTTATCAAAGTATACTAAAATAGAATTAATTCAGGAAATCTCAACGTTCCATAACCCAAATGTCAAAAGAATATTACATACCCAAAATGGTAGTTGGAAAAATAGATTAGATATCATAATTAACGGAGAAGGATATCAACAATTAGATTTAGAGCAAATTAATACTTTAGCATCTGAATTAGCAGGAAAACCAAAACAATTAGTAAAATAAAATTTTATCTTTTTGTATGAATAAAGAAAGAAAGACCATACTAGTAATGGTGATGAAATGGAAAATTTTTTAGATATTTTATTACGCAGTATTATTTCTATTATGGTATTATTCATGATTACACAATTAATGGGAAAAAAACAACTAAGTCAATTAAATATGTTTGATTATATTATTGGAATTAGTATTGGATCGTTGGCGGCAAGTTTATCGATAGATACATCAATTCGTTATTTGGATGGCATTTTATCAATACTTGTCTATGGTGGAAGTGCCACTTTTATCTCATTTCTAACAACGAAAAGTATTAAAATGAGGAGATTTTTTACAGGAGCACCTTCTATTATTATGCATGAAGGGAAAATTAATTATCAAAATTTAAAAAAAAGCAAATTAGATATTAATGATCTACTTCAAATTGCTAGAGAAAATGGATATTATGATTTAAGTCAAATTAATGATTGCATTTTGGAACCAAGTGGAAAGTTAAGTTTTTTACCAAAATCCAAGTATTTACCAGTAACACCGAATGACATGAAATTAAAAGTATCAGAAAATGGAATCAGCAGTAACTTAGTAATAGATGGAAATTTAATGGAAGAAAATATAAAAAATATAGGAAAAGATACTGCTTGGGTAGTAACAAGACTATCAAAAATGGGTTATAAAGAAATAGGAAAATTATTACTAGTAATATGTGATAATAAAGAACAGTTTACAATCTACGAAAAGGGGCAAGAAAAAGAACCTAAAGTTTTTATATAAGAAAAGCTTACAAATTTGTAAGCTTTTATAATAATATATGATGAAAAAGGCGGTAATAAATGGAATCACTTTCTATAAAAATAAACAATATTGAAATAAAAAATCAATAATGATGGCATACATATTTTTTCAAGAAAGATAAGAGTAAAAAATAATTGATTCAGTTTTAGGTAACCTAAGACGAACTAGAACCCCTTCTATTCTTCTTAATTAGAACAAAAATTGGACTCATCATATATCAAAAATTTTCTGTTCCAACAAATTACTCTTAAATATTTATTACCTCCTATTTTTAAAATACAAAATAAAATTGGAAGTTGCAAGCTTTTTAGAAAATAACATTTTTATTTACACCGTTATTTTACACTTAAAATTTAAGATTTGCTGATAACAAACATTTTTTTGGAAGAGGGATCAAGTTTTTCTTTTTTATTTCTTAAATTTTGCATTTTAGGGTAAGGAGTTTTATGATTTGTTCTTCCTAAAATATAATCACTAGAAGTTTCATAAAAATCTGCTAATTGATCTAATAAATCAATGGGTAATGTTCTTTTTCCCAATTCATATAAACTATATTGTTGTCTTGTTATTTTTAAAATGTGAGCAATTTCAAATTGGCGAAGTTCACGATCTTCTCTTAAATCTTTCAATCTACGCAAATACATACTATCACATCCTATATTTATTTTGACATTGACAATAAATTTTGATTCTATTGGCATTTTTTTGAATGCTAAAATTTAAAAAATATAAAAATAGTCTATAGCATATAAAAAAAAGTTGATGTATGATCAACTAAAATGCATGTTTTTGAGATGAAATATCAATAATCATCCATTTTTCTTTGTTTTTTATATAGAATTTTGTATTTTAGGAGTAAATAAAAACAAATGATTATTAAGAATTACATGAACGATTCAAAGAATATCTGATGTTATAATTCTTGTTTTTTTCAAGAATTTATGATATAATCTGTCCTATAAAAAGAGGGATATCATGAACATTATTCAAATTACAGAAGAAGGATTGAAAGACAAAAATTGGAATCTGGAAGAAAAAGCAAAGTACATTTATCATATTAGTTGTGAATATTTTACATATGATACCAGATATTATTTTGCAAATAAAAATTTGAAAGAAGAATTAAGAGAAAGAAAATTGGATTTGGAAAATGTAGAAGATAATCGTGTTGTTTGTACGTCGCATGCTAGAGAAGTTTGCATTCCCTTACTAAAGTTAATTGGAATAGATGGAACTGTGATAGATGCTAATACCCATGGTAAAGTAGAATTTTATTTAAATCAAGAATCTTACATTATGGATGCTACTGGTGTTTTGGATTTTATGCGAGTGAAATTAAAAAGAAATACGATGGGCTTTTATCCAGAAAACAGAAAAAGAGAATATACCAATGCAGATAATTTATATGTTAAAAAAATCGATCAAAACATAGGGTATATTCAAGAAAATTATTTTATGATTGAAAAAAACTTTTGTAAAACAGAGGATGATATCACAACCAAAATGCATTGTATACAGGAATTTTTAAAAAATCAAAAAAACATTGTATCATACTATGATGCTATGAAAACAATATCCTATCTAGAACAGTATTTATTTGAGTATTTTGATTATGAAAAAATAAATGAAATAGAATTATTTCAAGATTTACAAGGAAATTGGGATATAGAAAAAGTATTTTTTATAGAAGAAAGATTAAAAACAACTTATTTCTTATTAAAAGAAGTAGAAAATTCCTATATTTTTCAGGAAATATCAGAAGAACAAGCAAATCAAGAAATCAAAACTCATCAAGGTTGGAATCGCAAATCCTTATTTCGTTAAGCTAATATGACAAAACTGTAAGAAAGAAGCAGTGCTTTTTTCTTTTTTTCTATCTAAAGTGTGTTATAATGATAATAGGAGAATGAAAAAATGAAAAAGAAAATATCAGATTATGACCTAAAAGGGAAAAAAGTAATCATTCGTGTAGATTTTAATGTTCCTATAAAAAATGGGATTATTTTAGATGAAAATAGAATAAAAGAAAGTTTAAAAACAATTCAATATGCAATGGATCATCAGGCAAAAGTGATTTTATTATCTCACTTAGGTAGAATTCAAGAAGAAAGCGATTTAGCCAAAAATTCATTAAAACCAGTAGCAACAGCCTTAGAAAATCTATTAGGAACAAAAGTGATTTTTTTACCAATGAATGTTGGAAAAGAAGTAGAAGAAACAATTGCGAATCTAAAAGAAGGAGAAGTTTTATTATTGGAAAACACTCGTTATCAAGATTTAGAAGGAAAAAAAGAAAGTAATAACGATCCGCAATTAAGTACCTATTGGGCATCTTTGGGAGATATTTTTATTAATGATGCTTTCGGAACTATTCATAGAAGTCATGCTTCAAATGTCGGAATTTCCTCACATTTACCCAATGGAATTGGATTCTTAGTAGAAAAAGAATTAAAATATTTATCCCTATTAGACCATCCAACAAGACCATATATGGTCATTTTAGGAGGAGCTAAAGTATCCGATAAAATTCATGTAATTGAAAATTTGGTACAACAAGCTGATTATTTATTAATAGGGGGAGCTATGGCTTTTACTTTTTTAAAAGCAAAGAATTTAGAAGTTGGAAAATCGATGATAGAAGAAGAATGGATTCCTTTCTGTCAAGAAATCTTAGCAAAGTATAAAGATAAAATCTTGTTACCAGTTGATCTTTTAGTATCAGAATCGATGGAATCTCCTCATAATTTAGAAAAATCAATAGAAGAAGTAAAAGAAAATGAAATGGGCCTAGATATAGGGACGCAAACAATAGAAAACATGAAAGAAATATTAAAAAATGCCAAAACAGTCGTATGGAATGGACCTTTAGGATATTATGAAAAAAAAGAATATCAGAAAGGAACCAAAGAAATTTTATCATTTTTAACAGAAAACCAAATTCCTACCATTTTAGGAGGAGGAGATATTGTTGCTGCTAGTAAAGTCTTAGGATATTTTACAAAAGTAACACATGCTTCTACTGGAGGAGGAGCAACCTTAGAATATTTAGAAGGAAAAAAATTACCAGGATTAGAAATCATTCAAAATAAAGAGTAAGGAGTAAACATGAAGAGTCTCAAAAAAAATAGTATTATTTTATTGCTAATTACAATTGTGGTATTAATCTGTGTTTTAAAAGATGATTTTATGAATATTATTAATACCTTAAATCATGCCAATCTTTTTTGGATTTTATTAGCATTATTTAGCTTTTTGATAGGAATTGCGTTTGAAGCAAGAGCTTATCAAGAAATTATTGAAGAATATCAATATCAATATTCCTTTCAAAAATCCTTTAAAATGCTATTAATTACCAAATTTTTTAATGGAATTACCCCTTTTTCTTCCGGTGGACAACCGATGCAAGTGTATTTGTTAAAAAAAGATGGAATTAGGTTAACCAAAGCAACCAATATTATCATTCAAAATTTTATTATTTATCAAGCCGCTTTAGTGACCTATGGCTTAATCGCAATTGGCTTTAACAATTATTTTCATTTTTTTGAGAAAGTAAATTTATTAAAACACTTAGTAATGTTTGGATTTTTCATGAATACCTTGGTCATGATTGGATTGATTATGATAAGTTTTAGTAATAAGTTGAATCATTTTATTGTAGAAAAAGGAATCGCTATATTGGCAAAATTAAGACTTGTGAAAAACAAAGAAGAAAAGCAGGAAACCTGGCGTGAAAAAGTAGATGATTTTCATGAAGGAGCGGAATATTTAAAGAAAAATAAAATGCTTTGTCTTCGTACTTTTCTTTATAATATGATTTATTTAACTTTTAATTATGGAATGCCTTATTTTGTCGTACTAGCTTTAGCGAATAACGAAATAACTCCTCTTACTCCTCTAGCAGCGATTTGTAGCTCTGCTTATGTTCTAATTATTGGTTCCTTTGTGCCAATTCCAGGAGCCAGTGGAGGCATAGAATATGGGTATCTAAGATTTTTTGGAAATTTTATGAAAGGAACTTTATTAAAAGCATCATTATTAATTTGGAGAACAATTTCTTACTATATTCCAATGCTAATGGGAGGCATTTTATTTAATATAAGATTGAAAGAAGGAGAACACGAATGAGAATCGGAATTTTTACAGAAGCTTATACACCTTATATTAGTGGCTTAGTTACCAGTGAAATTATGTTAAAAAAGGGATTAGAAAAATTAGGACATGAAGTTTATGTTGTAACAGCGAATCTAGAAAATTTTCGCTATGAATATGATGAAAAAGAACATGTTTTAAAAATTCCTGGAATTAAAACAGGAATTTATGATTCTAGGTTAACAGCAGTTTATCCCCTAAAAGCAGTAAATCGTATTAAAAGTTGGAATTTGGATGTTATTCATTCTCAAACAGAATTTGCGATAGGAACATTTGCAAGACTATTAGCTTATCAATTAGATATTCCTTTAGTTCACACTTATCATACAATGTATGAAGATTATATTCATTATATTACCAAAGGATATTTTAATAAATCTAGTAAAAAAATTGTTGAGTATTTAACATTATTTTATTGTGATAAAACAGCGAGTGAATTAATTGTTCCAACAAAAAAAACTTATGATTTATTTAAAGAAAAGTATCAAGTGGATAGAAATATTCACATTATTCCAACAGGAATTGAATTAGAACGATTTTATCAAGAAAATATTGATAGTAATCAAGTAAAAGAATTAAAGAAAAAACTAAAAATTGTAAAAGATGATTTTGTCGCTATTTTTATTGGTAGGTTAGGACAGGAAAAAAATGTAGTCTTTTTATTAGAAGTAATGAAAGATTTAGTGCCTAAACTTCCGCATTTAAAATTATTAATTGTTGGAGATGGTCCAGATTTTCAAGAATATCAAAAATTCATTAAAAAATATAAGATAGAAGATCATGTTATTATGACAGGAAAAGTAAATTGGGAACAAGTACCTTTCTACTATCAATTAGCAAATATATTTTTAACGGCTTCCAAAACAGAAACGCAAGGATTAACCGTAATAGAATCTATGGCATCTAGCTGTCCACCTATTTGCATTGATGATGAAAGCTTTCAGAATGTGGTAGTCGATCAATTAAATGGAAGAATTTTTAAAACCAAAAAAGAATGTAAAGAAATTATTACAGAACTTTATAATAATCCAAAAATAGTAGAGAAATTAGCTCATCAAGCAAGGATTAATTCAGATCGATTTAGTGCTAAATATTTTGCGGAATCGGTTTTAAAAGTATATGAATATGCGATTGAACATAAAAAAAATAGGCTTGGTCTATTAGGAAAAATTGTAGATAAAGTAAAAGGAACAAAGGAAGAAGCAGACCATAAGCAATAAATCAAATTCATTTTAACATTTTGAAAAATAAAAATATGAGGTGACTAACTATTAAAAGTCAAGAAATTTTTAATAGAAAGTTATAAATGGAAAAGTATCCCATGCCAAAAAGATTTCACAAAGGTGAAATTTTGAAAAAATTGAATAATCAATTATTTCAATAAAGACGGATCAAAATCA
>CANPVK010000057.1 GCA_947581715.1 uncultured Bacilli bacterium | reverse complement strand
AAACTTCTTAATACTAAAGATATTGCTCTATTGTTAAAGAAAAACACATGATTTAAATTTTCATGCGTTTATCCTGATGAGTTTATTTGAGAAAGAATAAAAAAATCATTTGACATATTTTGACAAAAAATGATGAAATATGAATTTTTTTTCAACTTTTTTCCTATTTTTTAAGAAATTTTCAATTTTTTCTAAATAATACTATCAGAAGATAAAAATATTGTTCTTCTAAAAAGAAAGGAGTTATATGAATGAATCAATTAAAAGAAAAAATAAGATTTATCAAACTCTGTAGTGATACTACCTTTAAATACCTTTATAAAAATCCTAAGTTTAAACCTTGGTTTGATGAAATTATCTTAGAAAAGTGTGGTCTTGATTTATCCGGTTTTGAACTTGTGGATAATGAAGCGAATACTGGAAATCAAATCAAAGATTATCGGATGGATTTAGTCTTAAAGAAAGAGGATACGATTGTTATTATAGAAATGAATGATTCTTATTATCAACATTTAAGAATTAAAAATTATAGCTATTTATATCGTTTAGCTGGTAACAGGTTTGAAACAGGAGAAAACTATCATCCAATGGAAACAAAACTCATTCTATTTAATAACTATTCTTATCAGAAAGTTCCCAAAGTAAAAGAAGTTCATTATCTATTTATGGAACCCCATCTTCAAGATATCATAAAAGATATTGAAAGTTTTGAGATTTATTTACCAGAATTTCAAGATTTATGTTATGATAGTAATGAAATTGATATCAGACTTTCTTTATTTCAAAAAGAAAGTTATGAAGAGATGAGAAAAGCTACGAAGAATTCCAGAGATTTAGAAATTATCGAAGAATTGGAGAGATTAGCGATGGATGAAGAGTTTATCTATGCCTATGATCATGAAGCGGTTAGAAAAAAAGAAGAGAATTCCATTCGAAGAGATTCTTATGAAGAAGGCCATGAACAAGGTTTAGAACAAGGTTTAGAACAAGGTTTAGAACAAGGTATTACACAAAGGAATATGGAAATTGCAAAAGCTATGTTAAAAAAAGGACTTGATATGAAAACAATTTCTGAATGTACCAGTTTATCACTACCAGAGATTCAAAATTTAAAAGAGAAAGAATGTTAGATAAAACTAACAAACTTTCTCTTTTTTGGTTATGGTGTTAAGACAATGCGGAAAGAAATGTTGGGATTCATTCCACCAGTGTTGGTACCGGATGCAAACGCACCAGCACTTGAACCAAAGGAATAATCGCCACTACGGGTAAACCAAGGACCAGATGGATACACAAAGTTACCATAATCTCTGTACCAGCTCCCTTTGTTGCGAAAAGCATCATCTGGATCTTGCTCCTTTCCAAATGGTCCCATCTCTCCTGTTGCATCTCCTAAAATTCGATTATTATATTGTAAATTAATAGTAGTTGTATAACTATCATAATATTTTTGCCATCTTTCATCATTGAAAAATTCTGGATAATTCGTAGTAATTTTACTTTGTTCTTCTTCCCCAATACTAGAACCAGTAGTATAGCCCATCACATACTCCAAAGCTCCTCCACTCATATCATAAACTCCGGTGATATTTCCAGTGGTAGAAGCTTTATATCCCTCTACAGTATTATACATTTTGGTCTGGGTTCCATCTTGATTTAGTTCTGTACCTTCATATTGATTTTCATCTATACTAGAAGGACTATATCCTTTTGCTGGCTCTTCTACCGCTGCGTATCCTGTAATATAGGAACTATTATTATTCACCCTAACACTTTCTTGGGAACCATAGATAGAATGTTGTAGATAGGCTACTGCTCCCCATTCTGTATTTTTCATCATATGAGATTGATCTGCTAGTAAATATTCATAACTTGCTTGAAAAGCATTTCCTATACTAATATTTCTCCAACTATAAACATTGGGTTTAATAATAATTTTATCTTTCTCTTTACTGTCTACTTGAGCACTATCTTTTTTTGCCGCTCCATCATACCCCGTTTCAAACTTTCCTACCCAAAAGCCAGTACTATTATTATCAAAAGTCAAAAAAGCGGGATGGGTCATATAATCTCCTACTTTACATGAACCACTTGCCCCTGCTAATGCTTGGGTTTTGCTATCATTTAATGGAACTTCACATTCTTTCATGTTGTTATTATTAGTGTTTGTGGTTCCAAATTTAATCTTAATCTCCTGTTTGTTATCAGTGAATTCTTCCAACTTTGAATAATTTCCTAAATCCCATAATTGATAACTATATTTTGGTATCCAAACAAAGTAACTTTCTATGCTATCTTCAGGTATTACTTCATTTGCATCATACTCTTTTTCATTAAAATTTTCATAAACTAATAATTCATCAACACTTTCTACTTTTATTTCCTCTTTAAAATTCTTTTGAATTTCATCCTCATTTAATGCTCGATCATAAATAACGGCACTTTCTACACTTACATTAGCATGATTAACAACCCTATCCTGATAACTATCAAAATTTGCTCCAAGAGCAAAAGCTACTGATGATTCTTGGATGGTTCCAGAGACTTCACTCTTTGCCACTTCTTTCCCATCGATATATAATTTTATAGTATTACCATCATAAGTTGTAACCAACGTATGATAATCTTTCATAAATTCTTCCCAATCTGTGATAGAATAGCTAACTAGCTTATATCCACTTGAGCTACCATTGATATAAAATTGAGAATGTATACGATTTTCTGCATAAGAAATTCCTCCTCCTGCACCATCCCAATTTCCAAAAAAATCGCATACTTGTTCACTAGTTGGAATCTCATCTATCTTTACTCTAATCGCTAAAGTAATCGAACTTTGAAAGTCATAATCTTTTAACCCTAAATTAATATAATCATCTTGGCCATCAAAAGATACATTCTTTTTATTTTTCGTTGCTCCATGTACTTTTCCATAGCTATTTAACGTATCATAACTACTTCTTATGATTACTGCATTGGCCCATCGTTGCTGTTCATAAGAATACCAAGGTTCATAGATGTCTGCTTTTTTTACAGTTCCATCATCTTCTATGGTTACTGGAATTAAATTTTTTGTTAAAACTGGGTCTGTTCCGTTTAAAATTGATTCTGTGTAAGCAACAGCATTTTTTTGTTCTCCTACAACTCTAATTTGAGCAGCAAAATATTTATCCTCTGCATCATTTCCTGCCTCATAAGCAACCCATATTCTTAAGGTATAAGTTATACTTTCTTGAGGCTTTAAATATCCTGTTTCTAATTTTCTTTCTTCCGATTCTGCAAAATCGCTCAAATAAGAAGTATTACTTTTTTGACTTTTATGATTATATAAATTTATCTTTACATATTCATTTTTTAGTCTCCCAGTTTGTTCTTCTGTAATAGTATCTCCCAATAATTCCTCTAAATCGTTCTTTTCTAAAAAAATATCATCCAGATAGACAGTATAATAACTATCTATCGTTCCTGTATTAGTAATCGTGAACTCATATCCTTTTTCTTCCAATGCTGTTTGATCTTTTGTTGGTACCATTTTATTCATAAAAATTTTATTTTGTGTTTCTGTATCACTAATTTTTAATTCTAAGGAACCAATTTTAATTTTAAAATCTGTATCTTTCGTTACATTAATAACAAATATCGCATAACTAGTAGCTAATCCCAAAACAATAACACCAAATAAAATCATAGTGATTAATATCCACTTTTTTTTATTCATTTCTCATCCCTCTATTTTATAAATTAATTATATAATTTTTTTTATCTTGAAACAAGATAAAAAATAGGAAAATTCACTTTCCTAGTCTCTTTCTAAATAATCACTGCCTTTATGAGGTTCCTCTCTTAGTAAATCATTATAATCCTGTTGTCTTAAGGCTTCATAAGTACAGATTGCTACACAGTTGGATAAATTTAAGGCTCTTACATTTGCAGTCATAGGAATTCTCATACAATGTTCTAAATCTTTTTTTAAAATTTCCTTAGGAATTCCAGTAGATTCCTTTCCAAAAATAAAATAGATATTTCTCGAAGAATCAGAATAATCAAAACTCGTATGAGGTTTATGACCATAACGAGTAAAGTAATAATAGTCTCCTTGATTTTTTTCTTGAAATTCTGCGAAATTTTCATATACTTGATATTCTAATTTATCAATATAATTGACTCCACTTCTTCTTAAATGATTATCATCCAGTTTAAATCCCAATGGTTTTATTAGATGCAGTTTGGAATTGGTTGCTACACATGTTCGCATAATATTTCCCGTATTTTGAGGAATTTCAGGCTCATATAACACAATATTAATCATCTAAATCTAATTCCATTTTATATTGATGAAAGAAGCTTTTTGCCTGTTCAATTTTTAATTCTTCTCCAACATCAACTGTTAAAATTGCTTTTACCTTTCCATTTTCAAATAAGACAAAACTTGGATATCCTTTTACATTACTACCATAAAATTTATTGAATTCATTGATAAAATTTTTTTTATTATTTACTTTCGATAAATTCAAATAAGTAATTACTTCTCCTAAATTCTGTTCCTCTACGTATTCACGAAACTCTTTTTCAAACTTTCTGCATTCATCATGATCCACTACACCTAAATATAAAACAACATCCCCTTTTTCACGAACATAATCATATACTTCTTCCGTATTAATTTCTACTTGGAGAATGTTCCCCAAAATAGATATATTTCTTTCATAGTTTACTCGATTCAGATACCAGTTCTTTAAAATAATGGCAACAAGTATCGTAACCGCAATAATAAATCCTAACTTGAAATAATTCGAAAAAGGAATTCTCTTTTTCATATTTTCACCAATCCTTATACTTTTATTTTATCATATTCCTAAAAATTATAGAAGCATGGTTTTATATTTTTTTAAAATTGCCTTGATTTGACTACAATTTTCATCAAAAAAATCAAAACGATATCTCATAATTCCAACTTTTTTTAGTTTTAATAATTCATTTTCTAGCTCCCTATTATGATAATAAAATAAATGCGTTAATTCTTTCTCTTGAACCACAGGATATTTTTCTCCATTCCGATCTTTTAATTCATATTTTTTTCCATTTTGACAAACTTTACATGGACTTTTATCTTGATTTACTAACATTTTTAATGGACAATATTTCATAATCATCGCTTCTACTTTTCCATAAACTAACACTTCTAATCCTTGATTTCCCATAGTGGAAACTATCTTTGCAATTGTTTCGATAGAATTTTCAATGGATAAAGTAATATTAGAAACACCTAATTTTTTTAAATATGAAACCAAATAAGAATTTGTTACATTCAGGTAATAATCTGTTACCAAAGAACAGGAATGATGATATTTCCAAAGAGAACCGGTTTCTCCTATTAACAGTTTAGCTTTCTTGTGATTAGGGAAAGAATTCATTACACGATTCATCCGCAAATAAATATTTGGATCAGCAGAATACTTTTCATACAATGATTCATCTGTAACATAGATCATGTCAACATTTTCTTCTAAACAAGCTTTTAATTGGTTTTCATTACGTACTAAAGCAGTAATTATAATTTTGGAATGATCTTCTTGTTTTAAAATACTTGGTTTCTCTTTTATGATTACTTCTTTTTTTTCATTTTCTCTCACAGAAGTTAATTCTTCTACTAGTTTTCTTCTTACCTGATTCAAGGTAGAAATCGGAATAAAAATGCTAGTATCTATTTCTAAATTACTATCTTGTAAAAAAAATGCACTATCTCCTAATTTTGACAACTGTTCTAAAATACGTTCTTTATTAGTACCATTTCCTGTTGCTTTTTGAATACAATCTTCTGATATAGATACTTTATGGTTAAAATCAGATAATTCTATCCATAATGGTTTCCCTAATTTTGCAGTTATAGATATTGTTACAGGTATTTTCTTTTTTGGGTAATTCTCTAACTCTTTTAAAAATTTTGTATCTACTGTTTTTCTAACTGTACAACAAGTAGTAATCCCTACTTTATTATCCATTTCAATGATTTCTTTTGGCTTGGCACCAGAAATTAGATTTCCTTTTAAATCATAAAGGAAGTTAACATTCATACCTTGTTCTTCTTCTAAAAAACGAATTCCATCTCCTTGATTTAATTCTTTTTCTAATTGGATGCGAATTCGTTTCGGAGTTACCTGAATCACCTTTCCAATTTCTATTCCGATATGGTTAGGAGATAAAATATTCATCATTTGTTTTCCACTACTGTGAAATAAATATCCATCTGTAAAACCACGATGAAATAAAACCATTAACTTTTCTTGTTCTTCCTTGGTAAGTACTACTTCTTCATTCTTTTCATAATGATCGATTAACATCCGATAAAGTCTAGTAATGTATCCAATAGTAGTAGGACTTTTCATTCGTCCTTCTATCTTAAAAGAAGTAATATTACTTTCTAATAATTCTTTTATATGATTCGTAGTATTTAATTCTTTTGGACTTAGTAAGTATTTTCCTTCTGTTTTTATTTCTTTTCCATCTTCTAATAAGGTAAAAGGAAGTCTACAAATTCCTGCACACTCTCCACGATTTCCACTACGATTCAGTAAAAGACTACTAAATAAACATTGACCGGAATAGCAGACACATAATGCTCCATGAATAAAGGCTTCTATCTCTAATTTAGTATCTAATTTTTGAATTTCTTCTAAACTCATTTCACGTGCAACAACAACTCTAGTGACACCAAGAGATTCTAAAAGATGAATCTGTTCTAAATTATGAGTATGTGCCTGTATCGATACATGAATATCTAAATTCGGAAGTACTTGTCTTACTAAGGTAATCATTCCTAAATCCTGCATAATGACTGCATCTACTCCATTTTGATGTAAAAACGTTAAATAGTCTAGGCATTCATCTACTTCACTATCAAAAATAACTGTATTCACTGTTACATAGATTTTTACTCCATATAAATGACAGTATTTGATTGCTTTTATCATTTCTTCATCATCAAAATTAGAAGCAAATTTTCTTGCGCCAAATTTTTTTCCACCTAAATATACTGCATCGCAACCATTGTGAATGGCTTGTTTTAATGTTTCAAAATCTCCGGCAGGAGCTAGTAATTCTTTTTTCATAGTATCACTTCTTTACGAACATATTATATCAGACAAAGAAATAAGTGTAAAATTACACTAATAAATGATTTTATAAAACTTTTCTAATTTTAGAGATCATCTGTCCAAAACTGTAAAGTTTTAAGTTTTTTCAACTTTTTTTCTATTTTTTAAGAAATTTTCAATTTTTTCTAAATAATACTATCAGAAGATAAAAATATTGTTCTTCTAAAAAAGAAAGAAGTATATGAATGAATTAAAAGAAAAATTAAGATTTATCAAACTCTGTAGTGATACTACCTTTCAATATCTTTATAAGAATCCTAAGTTCAAACCTTGGTTTGATGAAATTATCTTAGAAAAGTGTGGTTTTGATTTATCTGATTTTGAACTTGTGGATAATGAAGCAAATACCGGAAATCAGATCAAAGATTATCGGATGGATTTAGTCTTAAAGAAAGAGGATACTGTTGTCATTATTGAAATGAATGATTCTTATTATCAACATTTAAGAGTTAAAAATTATAATTACTTATATCGTTTAGCTGGTAACAAATTTGAAACAGGAGAAAACTATCATCCAATGGAAACAAAACTCATTCTATTCAATAACTATTCTTATCAGAAAGTTCCAAAAGTAAAAGAAGTTCATTATCCATTTATGGAACCAAATCTTCAAGATATCATAAAAGATATTGAAAGTTTTGAGATTTATTTACCAGAATTTCAAGAAATATGTTATGATAGTAATGAAATTGATATTAGACTTTCTTTATTTCAAAAAGAAAGTTATGAAGAAATGAGAAAAGCTACGAAGAATTCCAAAGATTTAGAAATTATCGAAGAATTGGAGAGATTAGCGATGGATGAAGAGTTTATCTATGCCTATGATCATGAAGCAGTTAGAAAAAAAGAAGAGAATTCCATACGAAGAGATTCTTATGCGGAAGGCCATGAACATGGTTTAGAACAAGGGTTAGAGCTAGGTTTAGAACAAGGTATTACACAAAGAAATATGGAAATTGCAAAAATTATGTTAAAAAAAGGACTTGATATGAAAACAATTTCTGAATGCACCAGTTTATCACTAAC
>CANPVK010000056.1 GCA_947581715.1 uncultured Bacilli bacterium | reverse complement strand
TTATTAAAAATATCCCTATGATTTAATTCAAAATTAAATTTGCTCAGATTTTTTTCGTAAAAAACCGAAACTCAAATATTGAGAAAACTTTCCCTTTTTATAAAATTATGATATATTAATATTAAGAAAGGTATCTAAGTTTGTTACTTAAATGCCTTTCTTTTTTTTAATTTTTTCTTTCCTTTCAAAAGAAAAATAAATTTTGATTCTTCCATTTGTTTAGTATCGCTTTTTTCTAATTGGTTGAAAAATCGAAAGAAAAATACTTGATTTTAGTTTTTAAGTAACAAACTTAAAAACTAAAAAGAGGTGTAGTCTGAAAATAAATATTTTCATCACTATGTGTGCCTTGAACAAAGTGAAAGGAATGTTTGTTAAGATGAAAAAAGGAATAGGAATTATTTTACTAACAACAATAGGAGTAATCCTATTAGGATTAGGGACAAGTTATGCTTTATTTACTTATAATGTTACCAAAAATAAGAATTTTAAAGTAGTAGTTGGAGATTTAGAATTATCAATAGAAGATGCAGAAACAGATGATGTATTTATCATGGAATATGTAGTCCCAACCAAAGATAAAAATGCTTTAGAACAAAAAGGTTATGAATTTACGGTAACGAATACCGGAAGTATAGAAAGTTTTTATGTAATATATTTAGATGATATATTTTTAGAAGCAGAGGTAGAAAGATTAAAAAATAGTGATATAAAAGTAAATTTAACGAATCATAAAACAGAAGAAAGTATCACGAAAAAATTAGATGAAGAAAGAGTCTTAGAATTAGGATATTTAAAACCAGGAGAAGAAAATACCTATACCCTTAGAATGTGGGTAGATTACGAAGTAGGAAATGAAGCTCAAAATAAATATTATGCAACTCAAATTAGAGTAGAGGGAGAACAAACAAATATCAAAAGATATGAAGATGTAAAAAGTGTAGTAGCATCCTTCAAAGAAGAAAACTTAAAAGAAACAATCATGTGTGATACCTTAGAAGGAAATAAAAAGATGTATTATAACTGTAAAATCTATAATACCATAGAAGAAGCCTTAAAAAGTAGAGAAAAAGGAGAAATTATAGTAACCAAAGATATCACGAAAACAAATTCCATTACAATTGAGAAAGAGAAGAATATTGTTTTAGATTTGAATGAAAAAACAATAAAGACTGAAGGAAATATATCTTTATTTACAGTAAATGGTACCATGAATATTAAAAATGGAGAAATTACTTCTAATGGTATAGCTATTTCAGTTGACAACACTGGCAATGTGGAAGTATCTAATATGCATATTATTAGTTATAATACTGGTAATGCATCAGCCATTTGTACACGAGGTAAATTAACAGTCAATGAAGGAACAGAAATAGAAGGAGTTTATGGGATTGGCTGTCATAATTCTAATGAGGCAATTACCATTGTAAATGGTGGTACTATTCGAGGAAATAAATATCCTGGAATTGCATTGAATGGGGGTTACTCAGCTAAATTATTGGTAAATGGTGGGGTAATTATAGGAAATCAAAATGGTATACTTTTTCAAGGAGGGGGGACAATTCATATCAATCAAAATGAAAAACCAATCTATATATCATCTCTTGCTAAAACATGGGCTCCCGCAATTAGAAGTAATTCAACCGGAACGATAAATATTGATGCCCATGAGGCAAATCAATGTACCAGTAATCCAGAAGAAACAACTAGTGGCCTATGTGTTTATGCAGAAGGAGATAAGAATCCAAACATTAATACAGGAAATGGTGCATTACAGAATAATGGAACAGGAACCGTTAATATTAATGGTGGAACATTTTATGGGACACATCAAGGAATTAATAATGTAAATGGTATTATTAACATTAGTAATATTTCTGCTTTTTCTAGTTGGAATGCAATACTAAACTATGGAACAGGAACAATCAATATCTGTAATGGAAAAATAGATTCAAATAACAATTGGGATTTTAGTAATCCTTCAACGGGAATAATCAATTATTCCGCAAATGTTACTTTTGCTACAAGAGAAAATAACATTCCAAAAGTAGGAGGAAGAACAGATAATGTTATCCCAAACTACACCGGAAAATGTTATTAAGAAAATTATCCAATGAAAAAGAAAAAAGGCATCACATCATGTGGTACCTTTTTCTATTATAAAATACTTTTATTTTAATTTTTCAATCATAAGTCCTTTTGCGTACTTCCAAGCAAGATTTCTTAATGCGATTTTATTGATGGTATCTTCACTAATAATACCATTTTCAATGGCATTTTTTACTTCTTGAAAACCAGCCTTATAATCCGTAATCATTAATAAATCATTTCCCGCTAAAATAGCTTTTGTGATTACTTGATCTACTTCATCTAAAGCACCCATTGTCAAATCATCCGTAATAATAACTCCTGTAAATTTTAAAGTATTTCGTAATAGATTATGCACTCCAGCAGATAAAGAAGCAGGATTGGTATCATCAATATTGGTAACAATATTATGACTGACTAAAACAGCTTCCGCTCCAGCATCAATTCCTGCTTGAAAAGGAGGTAAATCCTTGTTACGAATATCATCATAACTTCTACGATCAGTAACCTTAGCAGTATGAGTATCTTGATTATTGCCATAACCAGGGAAATGTTTTAATACATAGGATACTTTAGCAGCTTTACTAGCCTCAATCACAGTTTTTGCATAAGTAGAAGTAAGTTCTGTATTTTCCCCTAAAGATCTAGAATACATATAATCACCAGAATCTGTTGAAACATCGACAACGGGAGCTAAATTTAGATTCAATCCAAGCCCCTCTAACAAATTACTTTTTTCAATCGTATCTTGACGAATCAAATCAAATCCACCAGATTGATACAAAGAACGAGGAGATAAAAATTTAGTACTAGCTAACTGAGGATTACTACTTACACGAACAACGTTTCCACCTTCTTCATCCACTGCGGTAAATAAAGGAATTTTACTAGCATTCTGTAATTTTTGAATCATATCAATTACTTCTGGTCTTGTTTTATTAGAAAAATCATTTTCATAAAAGATAAAACCACCAACTGGATACTGATTAAGATCAGTGATTACTTGTGAACCAGGATATTTGATCAAAAATAATTGCCCAATTTTTTCCTCTAAAGATAAACTGTCTAACTTACTCTTGGCTAGATTATAATATTTAGAAAAAATACCATCATTTCCTAAATTATTGATGAGACTAATATTTTCAGTATCCTGAGAAACAGAATGAATATCATAATCGATAATAGAAATATTTTGAAGTTCTGTATCTTTATTCAATAAGCCAGAATATTCAAAAACAACGCGATCACCAACTTGTAATTGATCATGAATCATGTCAAATGTATAAATTAAATCATAATCATCCTGTACCGTAACTGTATCATTTGCTACAGAAAGAACTGTAGCACTCATAAAATTGGTAGTAGTAGAATGAGGTTTTCCCATAAAATTCATCAGAACTCCTCCAAGAATCACTAAAACCAGAAACAGAGAAACATAGAGATAATTATAAAAATTTTTATTCTTTAAAACATTCATATTTTTCACCTATCTCATATTACTATAATTTTCGAAAAAATATGACATCTTCCAAATGTTTTTTTCCAACAATTGACATAATAAATTTTACAAATATCTAAAAAAAGCGACAAATGTATGCTATAATGATGAATATGAAAGGATAGTGACCTGTTTGGAATTAATTAGAATGAAAGATGTTACCATGCAATATAAAAATGGTGTAACAGCAATTTATAATCTAAATTTAAAAATAAAAAAAGGTGACTTTGTATTCGTAATAGGTGGAACTGGATGCGGGAAAAGTACCTTAATTAAAATGTTATATAGAGAGGAAAAACCAATAAGAGGAGAAATTATTGTTGGGGGATTAAATGTCGCTAAACTAAGAAATAGTAAAGTATATAAACTAAGAAGAAAATTAGGAATTGTTTTTCAAGATTATCGTTTACTTCCCAAATCTACTGTTTATGAAAATGTAGCTTTTGCATTGGAAGTAATTGGTACCAAGAAAGAAGAAATTAATAAAAAAGTACTAAGAGCTTTAGAATTAGTTGGTCTAAAAGGAAAATTAAGAAATTATCCGGATCAATTATCTGGAGGAGAACAACAAAGAGTAGCAATTGCTCGTGCGATTGTAAATGAACCAAAATTATTACTTTGTGATGAACCAACAGGAAATCTAGACCCAGAAAAAAGTATGGAAATTATGAAAGTATTAGAAGATATCAATTCAACAATGGGAACAACAATTATGATGGCAACTCATGATAAAGATATTGTCAATAAAATGAAAAAAAGAGTCATCACTCTAAAAGACGGAAGATTAATCAGTGATGAAGAGAAAGGAAAATATAAAAATGAAGCCATTTAGAATGTTTGGAAGAAGTATTAGAGATGCTTTCCGTAGTGTATTTCGTAATTTTTCTTTATCTCTAGCTTCTATTTCTTGTATCACAATTACGTTAATTATTGTAGCAATCGCTCTTTTAGCTTCTTTAAATGTCAATAATTTTACAAAATTAATCAAAGAGGATGTAACGATTGTTGTATTTATAGATAGAGAAGTGGATGAAAATAAAATAGGAGTAATACGTGCTAGAATAGATCAAGGAGACAATATAGCAAGTATAGAGTATAAATCGAAAAAGGAAATAAGAGAAGAAATGCAAGCATCTTCTAGTATATTAGAAGCTTCTATGAGAGATTGGGATGAGGATGAGAATCCATTAATGGCAACCTTTCAAATTAAAGTAAAAGATATTGAGAAGATAGAAGAAACAGCATCAGTGATTGAAAAAATTGAAGGAGTGCACTCTGTAAATTATGGAAAAACGATGATCAATAAATTTTTATCTGCCTTCAAAGTAATAGAAAAATGTACGATCGTTGCAGTAATATTGTTAATTGTCGTTACCATTTTCTTAATTGTAAATACCATTAAATTAACAATTTTTTCCAGAAAAAGAGAAATTTCGATTATGCGATTAGTAGGGGCAGGGAACTTTTCGATTAAAATACCATTTGTAATAGAAGGAATGGTATTAGGGATGATTGGATCATTAATCCCTGTATTAATCGTAATTTATGGTTACTATGCTTTCTATCAACACTTTGATGGACAGTTATATTCCCCTTTAATTCGTCTGATTACCCCTGAACCATTTATTTATATTATTTCTGGTATTATTATTTTAATAGGAATGATTGTAGGAATGCTTGGAAGTTACCAAGCAGTAAGGAGGTATTTAAAAGTTTAATGAAGAAGAAAGATTTAAAAATTTTTATAATTCTTTGTTGCATCATAATGATAATTCCCCTTCCTATATTCGCAGAAGAACTAACATTTGGTCAAGTATTAGATGATTTAACAAAAGCACAACAAGATTTCAATAAAAATCAACAACAGATTGATGAACATAAAGGGCAAATTAATAAAGATAATGAGACAATCAAATCTTTAAAAAGTGAAATTGAATCAATGAGTAATGAAGTAGTAGAATTGCAGCAAGGAATTGCAGATGCCAATGTAGAAATAGAAGAGAAAAAGGAACAAACAAAGGACTTACTTGTTTATTTACAAATGAGTCAAGGAGAAAATATCTATCTCGATTATGTGTTTGGAGGAGAATCCATCACAGACTTGATTTATCGTCTTTCTATTGTAGAACAACTTACAGAATATAATGAAACCATGGTAAAAGAATTAGAGGAACTAATTACTAGAAACGAAAATCGAAAAGTAGAACTTGCCAAAAAGCAAGAAGAATATGAAGATAAGATAACGAAACTAAATGAAGAAAAGCAAAAATTAGCGAATTCTATTAATAATTTAGATGATTTATCCCCTGGTTTAGAACAAGAAGTAAAGTCAAAACAACAGATTGTAGCTTATTATCGTTCAGAAGGATGTAAAAATAGAAGTGATGTAATTGGTAGAGATTGTGCAGTATCTACCACGAATGCAATTTTTTCTAGACCAATTAGAACCGGATATATTACGAGTTTTATTGGATATCGCTGGGGGTCTTTACATCGTGGACTAGATATGGGAAGTAGTCAAGGAAGAAATACACCACTTTATTCTATTGGAAATGGAGTAATTACAAGTATATGGGAAGATGGAAATGGAGCAAAATGTGTAAATGTTCAATATCAAGCCTCTAATGGAACATACTATACGGCAATTTATGCACATTTAAGTAGATATGGTAATATCAAAGAAAATATGAAAGTCAATACCAATACAATTATAGGATATATGGGAGATACTGGTTATGCTTTTGGAGTACACTTGCACTTAGAATTGTGGCCATGTAGACTTTATGTAGATAATAATTGTAAAACATGGAGTAAATATACTCAATTTGTTTCATCTCAATATAATAAAGGTTTTCGAGGAGCGGAAAGTGTTATTAGTTTTCCTAGTAGAACTTATCAAACCTGGTATAGTAGATAAAAAAAACTTATGCAAATAAGAAAAAAATGATATAATATAACTCAACAAGGGCTAAATAAATATAGCAGAAGTGGTGAGTAAAATGAAAAAAGCTTGTTTAGAGAAAGATATTAGTGAATTAGGATTGAATGAGAAAGTGCGCAAAATTTTGGAACAAAAGAACTTAAATCAAATTAAAGATATTTGGAATTTAAAAAGACAAGATTTAAAAAAACTAGGTTTAAATGATAGTGAAATTCATCAAATAATTGTGAAACTACAACTATTTGGAATAGATTTAAATAAGAAAATATATTAAAAAGGCAAAGATTTTAAAATCTTTAGCCTTTTTTTCCTTTTTTCTGATAAAGCTGATACATGAAAGAGTTAATAATAAAATCAAATTCTCCTATATATTCGATAGCACTAGCATGATATCCAAGCTTAGATTCATTTAATCCAGAATATTTATTTTTTTCTTGAAATACTCCACTAATTCCATTCATATGAAAATATTGATAACCTGTATTATTTAATATTTTTATTAATTCCCATTTTAAATAATAATTTGGATCGAAAGAACCAAAATCATGATGATAACCCTCAATAATTAAGTTCATTGTTTTTTGATCAGAAATTCCAATCATTCCCCCAATAATAATCCCTTGCGGATATTGACTAAGCAATTGAGAGGCCTGTGATAAGTTAAATTGATATCTAGCTAAATTTCGATCGGATTCCATTTTTTTAGTAATAATACTTGCCAGATTCTTTCCATTTTTACTATATTCCTGTAAATCTTGATTAATTTTTTCATTTAATTCATATTCTTTTTCATAAAGCTCTTTACTTTGAGAAACATACTTTTCAGTATTTAATCTTGCTAAATATAATTTAGCATTATCACCAAATTCTTGAAAAAGATTTTGATAATAAGAAAAACTATGAAATTGTTTCTTTTTAATAAATTCATAAACAGTTTCTAAATTATCAATTGTTCCTTCTTCAAAAGTAACCCCACACTTTTTAGCTTTTTGTATCTTATTACGAACTTGCTTACTAAAATGATGATATAACTCTTCATTAGAAGAATCTAACTTTAAAATGGCATTCCATCTAGGTTTTAAATCTTCAAAATAATTATGAAATCCACAATGAAGATACCCACATTTTTGTAAAATTTCCAAGTAATCATTTGTATTAGGATTATAAGAAATAATATTTCCCTTTTGATCTCTTTCTGAACAATGAATTCTAGGACTAATTTTGATATAAATAAATTTTTGATTCATTAATAATTTTTTTAATTTGATAGTTAATTCTTCTAAAAAATCACTGTCAGAATAATCGATTAGAAATCCATAAGGAGCATAAGCCATCTTATAACCGAAAAAAATCTTTTTAATCAAAAATAGAGTTGCCCCTACTAATTCATTACTATGATTAAGAAATCCCAAAAAATGATAATCATAACCTTCTTTTTTCATAACTTTAGCATAACTAACACTTTGATAAAAACTACCATATTTATGCTGATTAGCAAATTTGGTAAATTCTTTTTCTTCTAAGGTAATAATTTTCATACTAATTCCCCCCCTCATTAGGAAAGTTATTATATCATATTTTTCCTCTTTTTACAAAATAAAAATCAAACCAAAAGTTTAACATGCAAATTTTCATTTGGAAGTCCGCTTTTAACTAAATAACGGCATTAAGTCTGATTATAGTATAATGAAATGTAAA
>CANPVK010000055.1 GCA_947581715.1 uncultured Bacilli bacterium | reverse complement strand
TGAAAAAATCGTATGGACTTTTAGAATTCCCTTATCCATCAGGACAAGGACTTCATGTTGGTCATCCTCGTAGTTTTACAGCATTAGATATAATCGCTAGAAAAAGGCGATTAGAAGGATATAATGTTTTATATCCAATTGGTTTTGATGCCTTTGGATTACCTGCCGAAAATTATGCTATTAAGACAAATGTTCATCCTAAGATTACAACTAAGCAAAATATTGAACATTTTACAAAACAATTAAAATCTCTTGGCCTTTCATTTGATTGGTCTAGATCAATAGACACTACTGATCCAAATTATTATAAATGGACTCAATGGATTTTTATTCAATTGTTTAAACATGGATTAGCCTATAAAACAACTATGCCAATCAATTTCTGTACAGGATGTAAGGTTGGTCTAGCAAATGAAGAAGTTGTAAATGGTGTTTGCGAGAGATGCGGAAGTCCAGTTGTTCAAAAAGAAAAATCTGAATGGATGTTAAAAATAACAGATTATGCACAAAGATTAATCGATGATTTGGATGATGTTGATTTCTTAGAAAAGATTAAAACTCAACAAAAGAACTGGATTGGAAGATCTGAAGGAGCTGAAGTTAATTTTAAGATTTCAGGAGCAAATAAAGATTTAACTGTATATACAACAAGACCAGATACTTTATTTGGTGCAACTTATATGGTTATATCTCCTGAACATCATATTATTAAAGAATTACAAGATAAAATAGAAAATATTGATGAAGTAAAAAAATATCAAGAACAAGCAAGTTTAAAATCTGCATTTGAACGTTCTGAGTTGAATAAAGAAAAAACAGGTGTTGAAATTAAAGGTATTAAAGCAATTAACCCATTAACAAATAAAGAAATTCCTATTTGGATTTCCGATTATGTTTTAATCACTTATGGTACAGGTGCTATTATGGCTGTTCCTGCTCATGATCAAAGAGATTATGAGTTTGCTAAAAAATTTAATCTTGATATCATTCCTGTATTAGAAGGTGGAGATATATCAAAAGAAGCCTTTGTCGGCGATGGTATACATATTAATTCAGGATTCTTAAATGGCTTAAATAAGGATGATGCTATTTCAAAAGTTATATCTTGGTTAGAAGAAAATAATATAGGAACCAAGAAAGTAAATTATAAACTTCGTGATTGGGTTTTTTCACGTCAAAGATACTGGGGTGAACCTATCCCAATGGTATACTGTGAAGAATGTGGTTGGGTTCCAATAGATGAAAAAGATTTACCTTTAAAATTACCTGAAGTTAAAGAATTTACACCTGGAGAAAATGGAGAATCTCCTTTAGCAAAACTAACTGACTGGATTAATACTACTTGTCCACATTGCGGTAAGCCTGCAAAAAGAGAAACAGATACTATGCCTCAATGGGCTGGATCTTCTTGGTATTTCTTAAGATATATGGATCCTCATAATGATAAGGCACTTGCTTCAAAAGAAGCTTTAGAATATTGGTCTCCAATTGATTGGTACAATGGTGGAATGGAACATACTACTTTACATTTATTGTATTCAAGATTCTGGCATAAATTTTTATATGATATTGGTGTAGTTCCAACTAAAGAACCATATCAAAAGCGTACTTCTCATGGTATGATTTTGGGAACAAATGGTGAAAAGATGTCTAAATCTAAAGGTAATGTAATTAATCCTGATGATATAGTAAATGATTTTGGTGCAGATACTTTTAGAGTTTATGAAATGTTTATGGGACCATTTGATCAAACAGCTAGTTGGTCTATGGATAGTATTCGTGGATGTGGAAAGTTCTTAGATAGAGTATGGAATTTAACTGACATTTTAGTAGATGGTGATTCATATTCTAAAGAATTGGAAAAATTAATTCACCGCTCTATTAAAAAAGTTTCTGAAGATATTGAAGAAATGAAATTTAATACTTGTATTTCTACTTTAATGATTATGGTAAATGAGTTTTATAAAGCAAAGAAAATAAATAAAGCAGAATTTAAGACATTTTTGACTTTACTAAATCCATTTGCTCCACATATTACTGAAGAACTTAATAAATTAATTGGTTTTGAAGATGATATTTCTTCTTACTCTTGGCCTAAATATGATATAGAAAAGACTATAGCAGATGAAATAACATTACCAATTCAATTTAATGGAAAATTAAAAGCAACTATTCAAATTAACCTTGATGAAGATGAAAATGTAGTGAAACAAAAAGTTCACGAAACAATCAATTCTAAATTAGATGGTAAAACTATTATTAAAGAAATTTATATTAAAAATAAGATTTATAATATCGTTGTGAAATAAATATAATAGCCTATTAGTTCTCAAATTTTGTTCTAATAGGCTTTTATAGACCTTGAACTTTTTCTTTTAGATAGAATATTTCTGATGTATGTATATCAATTTGATTTTCACATTTCTTTATCCTTTTGTTATTTTCTTCGAATTTTTCTATATGTCCTGTTATTACATCTAAAAGTATTTGTAATTTTTCTCCATGTACATGTTCAATAACGGCCATACTTGAATTCATACTGTCTATATTATTTTGCATTTCTTCCTGTTTTTTGTTCATTTCTCCTATATCTTTTTTCATTTGTTTTTGCTCATCAAATATATCTAATAATATATTATCTCTTTCTTTTTGAGTCATTTTGTCCTCCTTTCTTTCTATACTTATTAATTATTAATTTTCCATTTTAATAATTTCTATAAACCTTGAACTTTTTCTTTTAAATAAAATATTTCTGAAGTATGTATGTCAATTTGATTTTCACATTTTTTTATCCTTTTGTTATTTTCTTCGAATTTTTCTATATGTCCTGTTATTACATCTAAAAGTATTTGTAATTTTTCTCCATGTACATGTTCAATAACGGCCATACTTGAATTCATACTGTCTATACTACTTTGCATTTCTTCCTGTTTTTTCTTCACTTCTCTTTGCTCCTTTTTTATATCTCCTATTTCTTTTTGCATATTTTTTTGATCTTTCTTCATTTCTCTTTGCTCTTTCTTTATTTCTCCTATTTCTTTTTTCATTTGTTTTTGTTCATCAAATATATTTAATAATATATTATCTCTTTCTTTTTGAGTCATTTTGTCCTCCTTTCTTTCTATTTTTGTACAACCGATTGTATTATTTATTATATATAGGTGATATCAATATGTCAAGAAAAACTTATCGACATTTTTCGACTTAATATATTTATCAATATAAAATATCTTTGTAATTAAACTGTAAAGAATATTTAATATTATTGAAATACATTAATTTTATTTTTATAGTATAATATGATGTAGATTATACTAAGGAGAATTGCAAATATGAGTATAGAAACAGATCTAAAAAAAGATGGAATTGAAGTAATAGAAGCTTTAAATACCCTAAAAATTAATTCAATAGCAAAAAACATAGCTGAAAAAATTTGCACATCATTTCCTGATTATGGTTATAATCAAAATGATTTATTTATTAAGTTGTCTAGATTAAATATGTATAAAGCTAAGATGCCTGAAGGAATGGCAGAAGCAAATTATTTTTATAAAAATACTTCTATATATTTTAACGAACACGTTCCAGATAATAATTTAGAAGAATTCGCTATACATGAGTGTATTCATTATCTACAGGAAATAAAAGATAAAAGAAATTATTTAATAAGAATGGGACTTTGTGATTATACTGAATTTAAAATATATGGATTAGGTTTAAACGAGGCTGCAGTTCAATTAATTACATCTAAGATAAATAATGTTCCTAAAGAATCTGTTAAATATTTTGGTATCAATTTTGATACAACCAGTCCTTCTTATTATCCACTAGAATGCTGTTTGGTTAATCAATTAGCTTATATTGTTGGAGAAGATATTTTATTTGAAAGTACATTAAAAAGCACTGATACTTTTAAAAAAGTTTTTTCTGATTTAACTTCTCCTAAAGTTTTTATGGCAATTCAAACTGCTATTGATGATATTTTAAATAATGAAGAAGAAATAATAAAATTAAATAATAGAATTGCTCAAATAGATGATAGAAATAAAAAAGTTGATGGAATGATTAAAAAAATTGATGAATTAAAGAGTGAAATTACTTTAACTTTTATGAGAACACAAAATCTTATAATTTCAAGTTATTTTGATAAAAGCTTTGAAAATCTTTATGATTTAGATAGTATGGAATTGTATAGAAAAAAACTTTACACTTTTAAAGATTTTATTGGTTATACTGATGGATATACATTTTTCAACGACTATTATACCTCAAAAATGGAAGAATATGAAAATAAATATAAGTTGATAGAAAACGGGCAATTTGAAACTTCCTTAAAGATAATCACTAAAAATGAAAACATATTTATAAAAATTATAAAGGCAATTAGAAAAATAATCTTTGGTACATCATCAAATGAAGAAAAAAGTTATTAAAAGGACAAATTTTTATTTGTCCTTTATCTGCTCTATAATGCTTTTAGCTGCTTCTCTTCCTGAATATGATGCCCACGCTACTGTTGATTTCATTCCAACCAAATCTCCTCCTGCATATATCTTAGGTTTGGAAGTTTGATATTTTTCATTTACTTCAATATTTCCCCATTTATTTGTCTTTAGTCCCAAATCTTTCACATAATCTTCTACTTTAGATCCTAGTGCCATAACCACATAATCCATATCAATTATATAATTACTGTCTTTAATATTTACAGGAACTAATCTTTCATCATTTTCTGTTTTTACCAATTTTGTTCTTATTAACTCTACCTTTTCTACTTTATTTTTTCCTATTATTTTCACTATATTATTTTGAAATAGAAATTTAATTCCTTCTTTTTCAGCTTCTTCCACTTCTTTATCCTCAGCTGGCATTTGTTCTCTTGCTCTTCTATATATCACATATACTTCCTTCGCGCCTAATCTTTTTATAGTTCTTGCACAATCCATAGCCACATTTCCGCCACCAATTACAGAAACTGTTTTCCCTTTATAATTTGGATGTAATTTGTATTCTAAAAGTTCATTACCACCTAATACTCCTTCTAACTCTTCTCCTTCTATACCCATTTTTGATGATTTATTTGCTCCAAAACTTAAGAAAATAGCATCATATTTATTTTCTAAATCTTTAATATTAAGATTTTTTCCTATTTCTTGATTATATTTAACTTCGATTCCCAATTTTAATATTTTTTCTACTGTTCTTTCTACAATATCTTTTGACAATCTAAATTCTGGAATCCCGTGTACTAATAAACCACCTAAATAATCATATTTTTCATATATAGTAACTTTGCATCCATTTTTTGTTAAAAATGCTGCTGCTGTCAATCCTGCTGGTCCTCCGCCAATAACTGCTACTTTTTTATTGTTTTTCTTTTCATCTATTTCTTTTTTATAACAATTCTCTAAACTATCCTTATCTTTACAATTGTCAAACACATATGCTTCTAATTCTCCTATTGAAACTGCTTCACCTTTTATTCCCCTTACACAAGATCCTTCACATTGCTTTTTATGTGGACATATTCTTCCACATACTCCTGGAAGTACTGTTGTTTCTGATAATACCTCATATGCTTTTTCTAAATTTTCTTCTTTTACATATGAAATAAATAGTGGAATATTATTTCCCAATGGACATCCTTTTTGTGTACATGGTTTTATTTTACAATTTAGACAATAATTTGCTTTTTCATTTATTTCTTCTTTCATAATAAAATTCCTTCTACATTTTTCTCTATTTTATTATATCTATTTTTATATGTCAATTACAGACTAACTAGTACAGTTTTTTATGTTTTCTTTATTATGTTTTACTTTTTTACTAATAAGTTCTATCATTGTCTCATTTCCTTATTTCATTTTTTCCGCTTTTTACTGCTTTTTCTATTATTTCATTTGATACTCCTAATTTTAATAATTTCTTTGCTAACTCTTCTATTCCTTCTTTTTTTCCTCTTTTTATTCCCATTTCTATTCCTTCATTTCTTGCTCCTATTATTTGTGTATTATAATCTCTTTGTCCTTTATCTATTAAATATGCTAGTCTTCTCTCATATGCTTCTCCTGTTAATATTCCATACTCTGCATTTGCTTTTCTTATCTCTTTATTCTTTACCATCGCTTGCTCCACCTTCCTTTTATCTTTTTGACACAAAAATTGCATCCATTGTTCTAATTTCGTTTCTGTCCCTTTTCTCTCTTTTATAAATTTTGGTAATTGGATATAGTGTATTTCCATCTTATCTGTTATTACTTTATTATTGTACTCTCTTTTTAACCTTCCTATTTCATGATATGGTCCTTCTTTAAATAATTCATAATTTAATATATTTATCCCTATTGTCTTTTTCGTTTTACTATAATCTTCTCCTGCTTTTAAATCATTATAATAACTTCCTGACCAATAATATAAGCTTCTATCTATATAATTATATTGTTTTCCTACTTGCATCTCAATATTTATTATTGTGTCATCATTTAATACTGCTACTATATCTAATCTTCCTAATTTATTTCCTATTAATTCTTTTTCTAAGCTTACTTCTGATTGTACTTCTATTTTTTCTATTGGTATTTCTAATATTCCTATTAATAAATCTTTTAATATATCTTCATTTCCTTTTTTAGAAAAGATTTTTTTGAATATGTAATCATTTGTAATTGGTATTTTTTCATCTTTCATTTTTCTCCTTCCTATTTTACCAAAAAGCCATCATAAAATCAACCCTTTGATAAAATTTTATCAAATTGTTCTTGTCCTTTTTTATTTTTTTGGATTTTTTTGATTTGAAATTTTCGAATTAAATTTTTTTGATTTTTAAATGCATTTAAAAAAACTGTGATTATATTATCACAGTTTACATATTTTTACAATGCCTTTTTATTTATTTTTTTAACTTTTCATCGCATTTTTCGACATTTTTTAGTCTATAGGTCCAAATAATTCATCAAACTTAGCTTCTAATTCTTTTTGTAAATCATATGTATCTTCTTCTTCATCCTTAAAATCTTCTAAGTCTAATTTTGGACTCATTACTTGTTCCTCATTATTTTGAGTCAAATTAATATCATTTGATGGTGTTATTTTTACTTCTTCCTTAGGTTGTTCTGTTTCAATATCATCAAACAAATCATCTAAAGATTCTACTTTTAAATCTTGTTTTTGTTGCTCATCTTTCTCCTCCACATATGGATTATATGGATTATATTTTCTCCATACACCCCTATCTATTTCACCTATGTCATTATGGCTAATTTCTAATGCTGCCATTTTTTTAGCCATCGGTTTTCTAAAATAATAAAACTTTTTAGCCTTTACTGGTTTTATTCCTTTTTCATAAATTATACAGTCATCATTATCCATTCTTCTTAGCTCATCTGGTGTCATTAATGCTCTTGCCATTACTTGATCTGATACTGATTTACCTGTCTTCCAATTTTGTCTATCTCTATTTATTGATACACTGTCTCTTTCTATTGTCTTTTCCCCTAATGCTTTAGAGAAATATTCCACTGTTTTATATGAGTTACTTCCTAAAAATACATGTGTATCACAGTTACCCATAATTGTTTCATATGATTTTTCATAAACTGCTTCTAATTGATCAATATTTTGTAATATAACACTAAATGATATTTTTCTACTTCTTGATGTTGATATTTTTTTATCAAAGTCTGGTATCTTTCCAATGTTTGCAAACTCATCTAATATGAAAAATGTCTGTTCTTTTAATGCTCCTCCATTTTGATCTGCATAATCATATAATTGTTGTATCATTTGAGAGAAAAAGATTGTTAGTAAGAAGTCATATGCAGTATGTGTATCTGATGAAATAACATATACTGCTGTTTTTTTGTTTCCAATTTCCTCAAAATCTATTGTATCAGTTGATGTTAATTCTGCTATATCTTTTGAATCAAATTTACCTAACTTTGATTGCAATGAACTTAAGATTGATCCATATGTCTTTTCTGGTGCTATTTCAATAGATTTGTAGTACATTCTTGCTGGATGGTCATAAGGTAATTGGCTAATTAATTCTGTAAGTAAATTACTTCCTCCATTATTATTTGCAGCTCTTACTAGCTCTGCACAACTTGCTAAGTTTTGCTCTTCTTCTGGTCTTGTTGCAATTAAATAATATATTAATGCTTTTAATAACATTTCAGCCATATCATCCCAATATGGATCTTGTTTCCCACTTTCCGATTGTTGTCCTTTTACAATTGTATTTGCTATTACATCAACATCTAATTCAGATGATATATGCATTAATGGATTATATCCATCACTATATTGTGGTCTTACTAAATTTAATACTTTTATTTCATATCCATGTTCTTTTAAATATCCAGCCGTTCTATCATATAATTCACCCTTTGGATCTGTAAATACATAAGATCCTAAGCATTGATATGCATTTGGTATAGAATAACAAGCAGATTTACCAGAACCTGAACCGTCCAACTACTAATACATTTACATTTCCTCTTTTATCTACTGGTAAATAATTTCCTTCTGCAAGTATTATTCCTTTATCTCTACTTAATATTTGATATTGTTCTCCTCT
>CANPVK010000054.1 GCA_947581715.1 uncultured Bacilli bacterium | reverse complement strand
GATATTCTAAAAAGTAATGTTGAAAATTTAAAAGATAAGTTAGAAAAAGAAATAAATAAGTGGAAAAATAGATTTCAGAAATTATGTGATGCCATTGATAAAGTTTTAGGTAGAAAGCCAAAGGAATATATTGAAGATTATGAAGATTTAGCTGATGCAATTAACAATGATAATTATGATTACGATAAAAACGAAGAAAAAGATAAAGATGATTTTGAAATTGAAATATAGAAAGGATGTGATATTATGTCAGTAAATCAGTTAAAACAAAAAGATTGGACTAAAGATGGTCGCAAATGGATTTTTCAAACAAGATATAAAGACTTAAATGGTAAAATTAAAAAATATAAATCCAAAAAATTCTTTACTAAAAAGGAAGCTCAAGAGGCAGAACGAGTTTTCTTTTTAAATTTGGATAAATATAGACCTGATAATGATATGACTTTTAAAGATTTATATTTAGCATTTTATGAATATCAAGAAGATAAAGTTAAAGAAACAACTTTACACACTTATAAAGATAGAATGCGATATATGGCATTGTTAGATAATGTTAAGGTTAAAGAATTTAATCTTCAACACTATGAATTATGGCGAAAGAAAATATTAGAATATAATCTATCTACTAGAACAAGAAACTATATCTATAAATTTTTAAAAACTATAATGAATTTTGGTACAAAATGGTATGGATTAAATTTTAATCATATATACCCCAAAATGACTAATTTCACAGATCCAAATGAAAGAAAAAAAGAAATGAAATTTTGGACTTTTGATGAATTTAATAAATTTATATCAGTTGAAGATGATTTAATGTATAAGACCTTTTTTAAAACACTATATTTTTGTGGACTTCGTAAAGGTGAAATTAGAGCATTAAATTGGCATGATATAGATTTTAAGAATAATACTTTATCAGTTAATAAAGGTATATCAGATAATGTAAATGGAAAAAGATATATTATTTCTAGTCCTAAAACACCAACAAGTAATAGAACATTACCTTTACCAAAGGATGTTATAAATGATTTAAAAGAATTAAAAGAATATTATATGGATTTTACGAATTTTAAAGAAGAATGGTTTGTCTTTGGTGGCTCTTTACCTATTGGCGATGATTCTATTAGAAGAAGAAAAAATAATAATTGCAAACTAGCAGGGGTTAAAGAAATAAGAATACACGATTTTAGGCATTCTTGTGCTTCTTTACTAATTAGTCAAGGAGCTGATATTACTATGGTTGCAAAATTTTTAGGTCATTCAAAAATAGATGAAACATTAAATACTTATTCTCATATGTTTCAAAATAAATTAACTAATATAATATCTATCATTGACAATTTAAATGACAAAGCTAAAAATGATAATGCTATTCTTGAAGAAGATTATAATAATGATAAAGATGATTTTGAAATAAGTATGTAATATATAAAATAATGGAGTTTGATTTCTCAAGCTCCATTGTTTTTTTTATGTCTGAAAATAGCAAAAAATTATAAAAATGCCACCTAAATGCCACCTAAAATTGGTTTTTAAAATTTGGTTGTCTCACAAACCCTTATAAATAAAGGGTTTCAACAAAAATGGAGCGCTATTGCGCTCCTTCAGGGGGTTTTGGTTGAATTGCTCTCACACTTTAGTCCGTAAGAGCCACCGTTAGCGTAAGGATTATCCTCACGCATTTTAATAATATAATATTATTTTTGATTCGTCAAGATGATTTTTAAAATTTCAGAAAATCATTAAGAATTATAATTCATTGTTTCCAATAAAAGTTTCTTTAATTCCTCTTTTTCGCTTGAACTTTGTAAATATTCCAAAGAATCTTTTTTGGCTTGGATTAAAATCTTATAATCCTGCCTAATACTAGCTATTTTAAAAGTCATATCACCACTTTGCTTTGTTCCAAATAAATCTCCATGTCCTCTTAATTTAAAATCCTCTTCACTAATTTCAAATCCATCATTTGAATTTTGCATAATTTCTAATCGCTTCGTATCAGAATTACTAATTAAAACACATTTCGAAGCAACATTTCCTCTTCCTACTCTTCCTCTTAATTGATGAAGTGTTGAAAGACCAAAACGATTGGCATCAAAAATCACCATCATTGAGGCATTCGGAACATCTACTCCTACTTCAATGACCGTTGTACTAATTAAAATTTGTACTTTATTTTGTTTGAATTCTTCCATAATTAATTCTTTAGCAGCAGTAGCCATTTTTCCATGAACAATATCAATCTTATATTTACTACCAAAAGCTAAATTCATTTTATCACGAAGTTGTAAAACTGTTGTCAAATCAGAATTTTCACTTTCCTCAATTAAGGGAGCAATGACATAAATTTGATGTTTCTCCTTTAATTCTTCATACATCATCTCTAGCACATCTTTTATTTCCTGTTCACTCTTCACATAAGTTTTTACCGGAATTCTTCCCTTTGGCATCTCTTTAATAATCGATACATCCATATCCCCATAAATCGTTAAAGCATAAGTTCTAGGAATTGGTGTTGCACTCATATATAAAACATCTGGCATGGTACCTTTACTATTTAAAAGAGCTCTTTGATTTACTCCAAAACGATGTTGTTCATCAGTAATGACTAATCCCAAATCTTTATATTTCACTTCTTCTTGAATTAAAGCATGTGTTCCAATTACCATATGAATGGTTCCCGATTCTAATCCTTTGTATATTTCTTGTTTTTCCTTTTTATTTTGGGATCCTACTAAAAGTTCTACATTTATGTTTGTCCCTTTTAATAGCTCTTTGACATTATGATAGTGTTGAATTGCTAAAATTTCAGTTGGAGCCATCAAAGCACTTTGGTAGCCACTTAAATAGTTTAAATACATGGCTACAATTGCTACTACTGTTTTTCCACTACCTACATCCCCTTGCAAAATACGGTTCATTCTAGAAGAACTATTAAAATCCTTTTGAATTTCTCGAATGGCTACTTTTTGATCATTTGTTAACTCAAATGGAATCATAGCAATTGCTTGATTTACATCCTCTTCTGTTATCTTTCTTTCAATTCCGGTCTTTTCTTTTTTATGTTGTTCCTTTAGATAATTAATCTTAAACATAAAGGCAAATAACTCTTCATATTTTAAACGAATTTGAGCTTCTTTTAATTTTTCCATACTAGGAGGATTATGTACAATATTTAAAGAAATTCTTTTATTTAAAAAATGATATTTTTCTTGAAATTGGGTGGGAATATAATCGGTAATATCTTTTCCATTCATCAATAAGGCGGTATTAATATAAGTAGACATATTTTTATTGGTCAAACCACTCGTACAATGATAAACTGGTTCTATTTTCGCTTGATTATTTAAAAGACCAAATTTAATATCAGAAGCTGTAATTACATTTTTTTGCCTATCATATTTTCCAATCACAATCACATTCGTACCAATCGTTAAATTGTTTTTTAAAAAAGCACGATTGAATATGGAAACTCCTACCACACCTGTTTGGGTTACCAAACGAAAATTTAATTTATTTAATCCAGCTTTAAATCTTAATAAAATAGGAATACTTTCTACTTTTCCATCCACTACTACTTTTTCTTCTTCTGATGCAGTTTTTAAATCTGTTCTTTGCAGTATATCATATCGAAAAGGATAATGCGTTACTAAATCATCTACCGTATAAATTCCTATTTTATTTAATAACATCAAGGACTTCGGACCTACTCCTTTTACTTTCGAAACTTCCAACATCCTACCACGTCCATTTCTAGGCATATTATAACATAAACTTTCTGTTTTTTCTAGAAAAAGTTTTTATTTTTTAGAAAAAGAATTTGATAATTTTTTTATCTTTTTTTCTAAAAATGATTGACAAAACTATCGTTTTCGATTAGTATAAACATCACCAATTCGGTTTATGGCGAATTGGTCGCTAGTATCACACTAGCCAACCCCTTTTTATTCTTTTTAATGGGACTGTCCTCAGGGGGTACAGTCCCAATTAGAGAAAGTAAAAGAAGAAGCGATCAAGCAGCTTCTTCTTTTTTTCTATCTTCGGATTGTTCTTCTAATTGTACATAATAATTATAACGTTCTACCGCATTCAATCGATTTTGTTCTAGTAATTCTTGATATTTATCAGGATTAATCTTCTTTAACATACGATAACGATCTTCTCCAGCAATAAATTCAAAGTATTTACTAAAATCTGGTTTAGCATCTAATTTAAATTCCTGGGTTTCAGGGTTATAGTGGAATAATGGATAATATCCCGTTTCTACTGCTTTTTTCTCTTCTTGTATCGTAGATTCCATTCCTGTTAATATCCCTTGTGCTATACATGGAGCATATGCTAACACAATCGATGGGCCATTGTAACTTTCTGCTTCTTTTAAAATATTGATTGCATGTTGCATATTCGCACCTAAACTAATACTTCCTACATATACATGAGGATAGGTTAATGCCATTTTGGCTAAATCTTTCTTCGCTACTTCTTTTCCTTTGGCGGTAAATTTCGCAATACTACCAACTTTACTAGATTTTGAAGATTGTCCTCCCGTATTGGAATACACTTCTGTATCCAATACCAAAATATTGACATTTTCATAATTGGATAAAACATGATCGATTCCGGAAAATCCAATATCGTAAGCCCAACCATCTCCACCAATAATCCAAATCGATTTATTTAAAATAGAATCCTTTAACTCTTTTAAATCTTTGATTTTAGTATGATCTATTACTTCATATAACTTTTTCGCAGTTTCATCCGTGACTTCTTCTACATAATTTTGATAAATCTCTTTTTCTTTCTCTTCTACTTGATCCAAATGTTCGGTAATTAATCTTTGAATTCTTTGCTTTGTTGTTTTATCGGCTATCTTCATGCCATAACCATATTCTGCATTATCTTCAAATAACGAATTTGCCCAAGGAACCGAATAAGCAGTTGTTGGTAAAGAGGCAGAATAAATCGAAGAACATCCTGTTGCATTACTAATCATTAATTTATCCCCAAATAATTGCGTCAACAGTTTTAAATAAGGGGTTTCACCACAACCAGCACAGGCACCAGAAAATTCAAATTTTGGTTTTACAAACTGACTTCCCTTTACGGTGGTTGGTGGCATTACGTGTTTTTCTGTTACTTTTTGGAATAAATATTCATAGGCTTTTCCTTTTTTCTTTTTTAATTCTTCCATATTTTCTATCGTTAACGCTTTTTCCCCTTTTTTTCCAGGACAAATATTGACACATAATTTACATCCTGTACAATCCGGGAAACTAATTCCAATCGTAAATTTTAAGTTTTCTCCCTTGATATTCGCATCAATTAAATCTTCTTTTAATTCTTCTGGAGCCTTTTTTACTTCTTCTTCATTTAATAAGAATGGGCGAATAACAGCATGAGGACAAACAAAGGAACACATATTACACTGAATACAATTTTCTTTGTTGTAGTGTGGACCAATATCAGAAATATTTCTTTTTTCTTGTTGCGATAGTCCTTTTGGGAAAGTTCCATCTTCATATGCTAAAAAGTCACTTACTTTTAAACAATCTCCTCTTCCACTAGAAATAACAGCAAAGATATTAGCATCTGTTTCATTTTCTTGTTCTTCTTTTAACGTATTTCCTAATTCTACTTGTTCTAGGGAATCTAACGCTTTTTCGATGGCCTCTAAATTCTTTGTTACTAAATCTCCACCACGACTACCAAATTTTTTCTCAATATCTTCTTTCATTTTTTCTTTGGCAAATTGAAAATCCATGATATGTCCAATTTCAAATAAAACTGTTTCCATAATCGAACTAATTTTATGGTCTAATCCTACTTCTTTTGCTAACTGGAAGGCATCAATGATATAAAATTTAATATTTCTTTCTACTAAAATATTATAATCATGGTTAGAAAGTAATTTGATGGCTTCTTTTTGATTCTTGGCTGTATTTAAAATAAAGATGCCATTTCTTTTGATTCCTTCTAACATTTGAAAGGTTTGCAAATATGATTCTTTGGTACACATCACTAAACTAGGTTTTTCCACATAATAAGTGGAATGAATCGGAGTTTTACTAAATCTTAAATGAGATTTGGTTACCCCTCCTGATTTTTTTGAATCATACTGAAAATATCCTTGTACATAAGCATTGGTATAATCTCCCGTAATCTTCATTAAATCTTTACAAGCACTTACCATTCCATCTGAGCCATAACCATAAATTAAGAACTCTACGGCTGGATTTTTTACCATAATAGGAGATGGGGATAAACTTTTATGAGTCACATCATCACAAATTCCAATAGTAAAATCATGCTGAATTTCTTTTTCTTTTAAATAATCATAAACCGCTTTGATATCACTAGGAGTTGTATTCTTACTAGAAAGTCCATATCTACCACCGATTATTTCTATATTACGATTACTATTAGAAACCGCACCTACTACATCTAAATATAATGGTTCTCCTAAAGAGCCTGGTTCTTTTGTTCGATCTAAAACCGCAATTCTTTCTGCAGTAATTGGTAAAACATCCAGTAGATATTTGGTAGAAAAAGGTCTATATAAATGTACTTCTATCAAACCAACATTTTCTTCTTCTTCATTTAAGGTATCTACTACTTCTTTGATTGTTTCACAAACAGATCCCATCGCAACAATGACTCTTGTAGCAGTTTTACTTCCATAGTAATTAAATGGCTGATAATTTTCTTTCGTGATTTCGTTGATTTTTTGCATGTATTCGGCAACAACATCTGGTAAATTTTCATAATAACGATTTCTAGATTCGGCCATTTGAAAGTAAATATCATCGTTTTGTGTGGTTCCTCTTGTGACAGGGTTACTTGGTTTTAAAGCATTTTTACGGAAATTTTCTAAGGCTTCTTGATCTATCATTTCTTTTAATAAATCGGTATCCATGACTCTTACTTTCTGTAATTCATGACTCGTTCGAAATCCATCAAAAAAATGTAAAAAGGGAACACGTCCTTTAATGGCACTTAAATGGGCGATTCCTGCTAAATCCATTACCTGCTGTACCGAAGAAGATGCTAAAATCGCAAATCCTGTCATACGAGTTGCATAAATATCTTGATGATCTCCTAAAATGGATAAGGCATGTGTCGCGATACTTCTAGCAGCGACATGAATCACGCAAGGAAGTAATTCTCCAGCAATTTTATACATATTTGGAATCATCAATAATAATCCTTGGCTCGCTGTATAGGTAGTCGTTAAACATCCTGCTTGTAGGGAACCATGAATCATTCCTGCTGCTCCTGCTTCTGACTGCATCTCTACTACTTTCACTGGATTTCCAAAAAAATTTAATTTCCCATTAGATGCCCACGTATCTGCTAATTCAGCCATTGGAGAAGATGGGGTGATAGGATAAATCCCAGCTACTTCTGTAAATTGATAGGAAACATGACTACATGCCCCATTTCCATCCATGATTTTATATTTCATTTTTTCACGTTCCTTTTATATTACTATTCTATTTCATTATATACCAAAAGAAATAAAAAAAAAAGAAAAACCACTTTGTTTTCCTTTTTTTCAAATTGGAAACTCATCTTATTCTGTCACAATCCAAGCCGTTGGTATTCTTCTAAGAACACCTTGACTACCAGTAGATGAAATAGGATTATTAATTAGTTCTTGTCCTTCTAATAAAGCAGAAGAAGTTCCTCCATCTAAGTTAGCAGCATTCACAGCACCATAATTTTGCATTAATTCGGTTAATTCTACCATATCAATTCCTAAAATTCCTTTTTTCGCATTTCTACCATTAATTACTACAAATAAAACAATTCCATCTGCTCTTTGACCAATGGCACTACGAGGAGCGATTCCCCAACCACCATTTCCTTTTACAAAGGATGGTTTTCCATTCACGATTAAGAATGGTCCAAATTCTATCGCATCACGCATTCCTTTATTGATGGCTTGTTCTTTTGTCATTCTACCGAGAATTAATTTATTATCTTTATCAAAACCAATAAATCCACCACCAACTTGTGCATCTACATAATCATAAATAATCCTTCCATCTTTAATGACAGTTCCATGAGGAATTCCCCCATTTCCAGACCAAGTTGGATCAAAAAAACCTCCCCCATTCATGGTAATTAAGGCATGATTTTTTTGAGCCATGGTTTTTAAAGTTTCTCCTTCTGTTCCTAATTTAGAACTAACTGCCAATTTTACTTTTTCTGGTTTATAAATAGCGATTACATAGCCATCATATCCAGAACCACTGACTTTAATTTTTTTATAAATCGTATTTTCATCTACTCCTTCAAAAATATCTCTTTCATATTTTGAGGAATATTTCTTGTCATTTTCAAAGTCAGGCATATCAATTAAATCTGGATTGGTATCTTCATTTGGTTCTACCATATAATTATCCGCTAATACTTTGGTAATGAGTTCTTCAGAATAAAACCATCTTGCTAGATATTGGTGACTTTGGGTAGTCATAGCAGTAGTAATTAAAGTATTACGAACCCAAGAATAAGGTCCATACAATAAAAACAATCCGGAAGATAAACCAATTAAAGCAATAGAAAATAATAATAATAAAATACGTTTTATTTTTAAATTAATTTTTCGCTTCTTCTTCTTTTCTTTCATGATACAACCCCTTTTCGATTAATCTTTTCCCACAAACTTTCCATCTGAATTTAAATCGATATAATCATAGGAAAAAGAAAACTCTTTGATTTTCTCATTTTCCTTATTTTCTTTCTGATAAGTTTGAATGAGTTCATTAACCGCCTTTAAATCCTTCGTATAATAATTAATCGCAGTTTCATAAGCAATCACAAAGGAAGAACACTTATTCTGTATTTCTTCTTTTTCATAATAATGATCAATACATAAATTTTTCAATTGACCAGCACTATTCTCTACTTCATCTGTAATATTGGTATATTGCTGTATAATTTCTTTCCAATGATCATATTCTTCTTCCACAGATTCTAAAAATAAGTCATTGGCTACTTGATGATAATAAATATCTCTTACTTCATTAAAATCTTCTGTTTTTTTTCTAAAAGTTGCATAATCAGAAACAATCTCATTTTCTATTTTTTCTTTTTCTTTTTTATCTTGATCGAAATAGCGATATACCATAAAAGATAACCCAATCAACACAAATAAACCAGCAATAACAGATAAAATCACAAGTATTTTTTTATTTTTACTCTCCATCTGTAACTTCTCCTATTCTTATGACAGTATACCAAAAAAAATATATTTTGTCTACCAAACTTTTCCTTATTACAGGATAAACGCATGAAATTTTAAATCATGTGTTTTTTTGTTATAATATAGATAAAGAATAAAAAGTTGGTGAAGTA
>CANPVK010000053.1 GCA_947581715.1 uncultured Bacilli bacterium | reverse complement strand
TAAAAAAATATAAATAGAAAGGGATCAATCAATAAGAAATTAATTGATATTTCTATAAGATTGATTATACGTGATAGGATGTTTACAGATAAAAAAGTGTTAATTTTAGGATTTGCTAGAAGTGGCTATGAAATAGCTAAATTATTAATAGAAAAAGAAAATCAAGTAATTGTGAATGATTATAAGGAATTAAATCCGAAAGATAAAGAGAAAAAAGAAGAGTTAGAAAAATTAGGAGTAGAGTTTATTTTTGGAGGGCATCCGAATGATTTATTAAATGATAGTTTTGATTACTTAATCAAAAGCCCAGGAATTGCGATTGATCATCCTTATGTCTTGAAAGCAAAAGAATACAACATAGAAGTAGTAAATGAAACAGAAGTCGCTTATCGACTATTACCAAAAGAAAAAAATATTACTTTAATTGGAATTACTGGTACAAATGGAAAAACCACAACTACAACTTTAATTTATGAAATTATTAAAGCATCTGGAAAAAGAGTACATTTAGCGGGAAATATTGGTTATCCATTATGTAGTTTTTTAAAAGGGTTAGAAGAAAATGATATCATTGTAGATGAAATTAGCTGTCAACAATTAGAAAACGTGAAAGAATATCATCCTCATATTGCGGTATTAACCAATATTAGTGAAGCGCATTTAGAATTTATGAAAACGTATGAGCACTATAAAGAAGTAAAACAACGAATTTTTCAAAATCAAACCAAAGAGGATATTGCGATTACCAATATGGAAAATGAAGAAGCCCTATCTTTAGTGAAAAAAATAAAAGCAACAACGAAATATTTTTCTAGTAAAAATGAAATCAATGGATCTTATATCAAAAATCAAGCAATTTATTACTATGAAGAAAAGATAATTGATTTAAAGAAAATTAAATTAGTAGGAATGCATAACTATGAGAATATTATGGCAGCAATCTTAGTAGCCAAAGAGTTAGGAATCGAAACAGAAGTAATCCAAAGAGTTTTAAAAGAATTTTCTGGAGTAGAGCATCGTTTAGAGTTTGTAAAGGAAATAAAGAAGAGAAAATTCTATAATGATACAGAAGCAACGAATATTAAATGTACACAAATTGCTTTATCTTCTTTCCAAAATCCCATTATCTTGTTCTTAGGTGGCTATGAAAGAGGACAAGATTTTAATGAATTAGAAAATTATATTCAAAATGTAAAAGCCATTTTTGCAATAGGAACTTGTAGAAAAAGAGTGAAAGACTTTGGAGATAAAATGAACATTCCAACCTATCAATATGAATATTTAAAAGATGCTTTTCCAACAGCCTGGGCGATTAGTGAAGAAAATGATATTATATTATTAAGTCCAGCAAGTGCCTCTTGGGATCAATATAAAGAATGTGAAGAACGAGGAAAAGAATTTAAAGAATATGTAGAAAAATTAGAGGATAGCGAATGAAAAAAGAAATATTGATATTAGAAGTGAACGGAAAGAATGAGATTATAGATTATCAAAGAACGTTATATGAAGCAGCTATTTTAGGAATATCTTCTGTCATGTTAATCTTTTCTTTAGAAGATAATAAATTTTTTGATAGTAGACTAGAAAAAATGACAGAAGTAATTTTAAAAACATGTAAAATGCTAGAAATAAATCCTATCAAAGATTCTATAACCTTTTATGGTTACTTGATTGGGAATAGTGTTGGAGTATTAACGCCTAGAGGCCATGTAGAAAAATTATCTGGAATCCCTAAATTTTCTGATTACAAAAAAAGAAAAGAGAATAAGGAAAAAATAGATAGGATGGAAGATTTTGAAGATTTTTATAGTAGAAAGGGAAAATAAAAAAGGTGAAAAGATGAAAATAGTAGATGTAAAGGGAAGAGAAATTTTAGATTCGAGAGGAAATCCTACAGTAGAAGTAGATGTAATTCTAGAAAATGGAATCATGGGTAGAGCAGCAGTACCAAGTGGAGCTTCTACAGGAGAAAGAGAAGCCTTGGAAATGCGAGATGGAGGAACTCGTTTCTTAGGAAAAGGAGTTTTAAATGCCGTAGCAAATGTCAATGGTCCACTTCGTGATTTAGTAATAGGAATGGATGCAGAAAATCAAAGAGAACTTGACTATGCAATGATTCAATTAGACGGAACCAAAACGAAATCGAAGTTAGGAGCGAATGCCATTTTAGGAATTAGTATGGCAGCACTGAAAGCAGCTGCGATAGCAAAAGGATTACCACTTTATCGTTATATTGGCAATGGTACTACTTTACCAGTACCTATGATGAATATTTTAAACGGAGGTGCTCATGCCGATAACAAGCTTGATTTTCAAGAATTCATGATTGTACCTCAAGCCGATACCATTTGCGATCGTGTTAGAATTGGTGCTGAAGTTTTCCATAATCTAAAAAAAGTATTAAATAGTAAAAAACTAGCTACTGGTGTTGGTGATGAAGGTGGCTTTGCTCCAGATTTAGATTCGAATACAGAAGGTTTTGATCTAATCATGGAAGCAATCCAAAGAGCAGGGTATGAACCAGGAAAAGATGTTTGTATTGCCATAGATGTTGCTGCCAGTGAATTTTATGATAAAAAGACAAAAACATATTACCTAGTAGGAGAAAATAGAAGACTAACAACAGATGAATTAATTGACTTTTATCAAGAATTGGTAGAAAAATATCCTATTATTTCTATTGAAGATCCTGTTGATGAAAACGATTGGGAAGGATTTACGAAAATAACAGAAAAATTAGGAAATAAAATTCAATTAGTAGGAGATGACCTATTTGTAACCAATAAAGAATGTTTACAAATAGGAATTGAAAAACATGCAGGAAATGCTATTTTATTAAAAGTAAATCAGATAGGAACCATTACAGAAACATTAGAAACAATAGAACTTGCTAGAAGCCATGGTTATCGAACAATTATTTCTCATAGAAGTGGAGAAACAGAAGATACTACGATTGCTGATTTAGCAGTAGGATTAGACTTAGGACAAATTAAAACCGGCTCCATGTCCAGAACAGATAGAATTTGTAAATATAACCAATTAATGAGAATCGAAGAAGAATTAAACCAATAAAAAAGAAAAATATAGACTAGAGAAAGAAAAAGAGGTTTTCTCCAACGAATAACCATTTTTCTTTTTTCATACACTAAAATAGGTGATGAAATTGAAAATAGATATAAAAAAGTTACTTTATCATATTTTTATTCCTGTATTTTTAGGTAGTTTGATTGGTTTTTTAACAGCATCTTCTAATAATTATGCAGATTTAAATCAACCAGCTTTTGCTCCTCCTGGTATCGTTTTTCCTATTGTTTGGACTATCTTATATATTTTAATGGGAGTATCTAGCTATCTCATTTCACAAACAGATTCCCCTCAAAAAGAGGAAGCTTTACTACTCTATGGAGTTCAGTTATTGGTAAATTTACTATGGAGTATTTGGTTCTTTCTACTAAAGTGGTATTTATTCTCTTTCTTCTGGATTATCCTCTTAATTGGCTTAGTAGTTTGGATGATTATCAAGTTTTATCGTATTTCAAAACCAAGTGCCTACCTACAAATCCCTTATCTTCTTTGGCTAATCTTTGCAGCAATTTTAAATTTAGCAGTGTATCTATTGAATCGATAAAAAAAGTACTGATTCATGTGAACACCATTTAGGAGATGCAAATAAAAAAAGTAAAATCAAGGGCGAACGAAGTGAGTTCATCTAAACCCTTGATTTTTACTTCGTAATTATAATATTTCTTAACTTTTCTTGCTTTTTTAGAATAAATGTAGTATAATATGGACTACTTAAAGGAAAAGGGGAGATAGAAATGAAAATTAAAAATTTAAAATATACTTTAAGTGCTATTATTTTTGCAATACCAATTACTTTATCAGCATGTGGAAGTCAAGAACAGTTATCTAAAGTAGACGTTAGTTCTTTAGAACAAGAAATTGCTAATCTAGAAGAGAAAAATGCAGATTTAGAAAAGAAAAATGCAAATTTGGAAGAAGAAAATGCACGACTAAGGGATAATTTAGAACAGAAATATAATGAGGAACAACCTGAAGAAATAAAAGAAGATATTTCAAACAAAGAAGAAACAGCCGAAATTCCTGAAATAATTGAATTAAAAGGAAATTATCAAGGCGAATACAATACTGAAATAATTAGCTTTGGAGGAAACTGTCATATTGAATTAAAAGAAAACATTTCTAAGGAAGCAATCCAAGAAATTCTTGCTTTTTTAGAGGAAAACAAATCTCGAATAAAAGAATTAAAACTAACGGGGAATATGGATTACTTTGTAAATCGAAATGCCGTAGAAGTAGATAAAGATTTATTACAAAAGATATCTGAATTAGAAAATATAGTATCTTTAAAATTATTTTATGTTAAAAATCTGGATTTATCAAGTATAGCAAATTTAAAGAAATTAAATGCTTTGACTTTATCTGCATGTGATTTTATAGATTTAGAGGCTTTAAAATCTTTTCCAAGCTTAATATCATTAAATTTTTTAAGTTGTGATATTGAGGATGTAAAAGTAATATCTGAAATAACAAAATTAAGAAACCTAGGTATCTATGATGTGGGACAATATAATCACTCCTTAAAAAATCTAAATTCTTTAACAAATTTAAAAGAACTAAAAGATTTGAGTTTATGTGGCGATAATTTAAAAGACATTTCTGATTTAGAAGAATTAAAGGGCTTATCTTGGTTATCTTTAAACATGAATGAGATTGAAGATATAGAACCTCTTTCTAAATTAACAAAATTGTATACAATAGATTTAATGTACAATAATATTACAGATATATCCCCTCTTGCAGAAGTAGAAACCAAAGAATTATTATTTGTAGATTTAAGTAACAATCCTATATCAAACCCAAGTATATTAGGACTCTTGAAAAATGATCAATCGCATAACCTAGAAATCTTTTTATCAAGTGATGCTAATATATCTGAATTAGAACCATTGATAGAAACATTTAAAGAAAATTCAGTCGCAGTATATGTAGATAGTCGAAAACTAGAAGACTACTTCTTAAATCAACAAGAGACTACATTCCAAAAGAAGTTAAAATAAGAAAATATAGAAAATTAAAAACAACCAGATGAAAAGGTTTTTCCAATAAAAGTTGCTTTTCTAAGACATTTATGCTAGAATAACTATCAGTAATGGAGGAGATTTCATGCAAACGGTATTATTAATAATATCCATATTATTAATTGTGATTGTACTTTTACAGAGCAACAAAGCAGAAAGTGGAGCACAGATTATTAGTGGTGGAAACTCTGATTTATTTTCCAATCGAAAAGAAAGAGGAAGTGAACTAGTAATTACTAGAATTACTTTTGTATTAGGAATGAGTTTCTTTATCATTAGTTTAATTATGGAATTTATTTAAAAAGAAGTGCCGATAAGGTACTTTTTTTATTGTAGAAAAAGAAATTTTACCCTATAATAGAAGTAGAAAGTATGGTGGAAAGTATGGAAGAAAAGATCTTAGAAATACTAAATAGAAAAAATAAAGCTCTCGATTTAGAAGAATTAAGATATATTTTAGAGCTAAAAAAACCAGAAGAATTCCAGAAATTAATAGAAACAATAAATAAAATGTGTGATGAATATACAATTTATCGAACCAATAAAAATAGATATATGACATTTGATAGAAGTCCATTAAAAAAAGGAATTTTGAGAGTTACCAAAAAAGGTTATGGTTTTGTAGAGTTACCAGATGAAGAAGATATTTATATCAATATAGAGAATATGAATGGAGCTTTACATAATGATTTAGTAGTAGCAGAGATAATTGGGAGAAAAGAAAAAAATAAGTTAGAAGGTAGAATTCTAAGAATCTTAGATAGAAATTTAGAATTGCTAGTAGGAGAATTTTATTGGGAAAAGGATCAAGGACATTTGCTATTAGATGAAGAAAAATTAAAGATCAATGTAGTGATCAACAAAGAGGATGCTCATAAAGCAGTAGATGGTCATAAGGTTCAAGTAAGACTATTAAAACAATTAAATGAAAATACCTATCAAGCAGAAGTTGTGAAAATATTAGGTCATAAAAACGATCCAGGAGTAGATATTCTATCCATTGTTTATAAATATAATATCAACGATACTTTCCCAGAAGAGGTAATAGAAGAATTAAAACAAATTCCAAGTGAAGTAAAAGAGGAGGAATTAAAAGGAAGAAAAGATTTTAGAAATGAAGTAATATTTACGATTGATGGAGATGATACCAAAGATATTGATGATGCCATTTCCATTCAAAAACTAGCAAATGGAAATTATCAATTAGGAGTACATATTGCAGATGTCAGTTATTACATCAAAGAAAATACAGCTCTAGACATCAATGCTATGGATCGTGGAACTAGTGTTTATTTAGTAGATCGTGTAATTCCTATGATACCCCATCAATTATCCAATGGAATCTGTTCGCTAAATGAAAAGGAAGATCGATTAACCATTTCTTGTGTAATGGAAATAGACTTAACAGGAAATGTAGTAGATTATGATATTTGTGAAAGCGTCATAAGATCACGCAAGAAAATGACTTATCAAAATGTAAACAGTATTTTAGAAAAAAATATTATCCCAGAAGGCTACGAAGAGTTCGTTACAGATTTAAAAATGATGCAAGAATTAGCAGAAATTCTAAGAAAGAAAAAAATACAGAGAGGTTATTTAGACTTTGATGTAGATGAAGCAAAAATAATAGTAGATGAAAAATGTCATCCTACAGAAATTAAAATTAGAGAAAGAGGAATCGGAGAAAATCTAATAGAAGATTTTATGATTGCTGCAAATGAATGTGTTGCTACCCATATCTTCTATATGGAACTTCCTTTTATCTACCGTATTCATGAAATTCCAAAAGAGGAAAAAATTCGTGATTTCTTATCTTATATTGGTACTTTAGGTTATAATTATAAAGGAAATTTAAAAGATACAAATCCAAAAACCATCCAAGGATTAATTGAATTTTTAAAAGATAAAAAAGAATTTAAAATTCTATCTAGTCTTCTTCTTCGCAGTATGCAAAAAGCAGTATACAAAAAAGAGAATTTAGGACACTTTGGCCTAGCAAGTAAGTGCTATACTCATTTTACTTCTCCAATTAGGAGATACCCAGATACGACCGTACATAGACTTCTTCGAACCTATCTATTTCAACATGATTTATCCGAAGAAACCATAAACCATTGGGAAGATAAATTAGATATGATTGCTGAAGTTGCTTCTAGCCGAGAAAGAGCTTCTGTGAATTGTGAAAGAGAAGTAGAAGATATGAAAATGGCAGAATATATGGAAGATCATATCAACGAAGAATTTGAAGGAATGATTTCTGGAGTAACTAATTTTGGAATTTTTATCCAATTAGATAATTTAGTAGAAGGGTTATGTCGTTTTACCGACTTACCAGAATTTTTCCATTATGATGAAAAAACAATGTCTGCAGTAGGAGAAAAAACCAAAACAAAGTATGCTTTAGGAGATCGAGTACGAATTAAAGTATTAAGAGCATCCAAAGAAGAACAAATCATTGATTTTGAGATTCTGAAAAAAATAGGAGAATAAATATTTGGTGAAGTATGAAAAAAGTAGTTGTTAGAAAATATTTATTAATAACAGTAACATTATTAACTTTAATCAGTATAACGATAATCTATTTCAACAGCAGAATATGGAATCAATTAGCAGAACGAGAACCAACAGAAAAAATTCCAGAGCAAGAAGAAGTCATAGAAAAAGATAAAAAAATATCTTTTGTAATGGTTGGTGATAGTTTAATCCATGAAGCGGTATATGCCGACGCTTATCAAGATGGAAATTATGATTTTAAACCAATGTTAGAAGAGATGAAACCAATTATTTCTTCTTATGATTTAGCATTTTATAACCAAGAATCTATTCTAGGAGGGAAAGAATTAGGATTATCTACTTATCCAAGATTTAATTCTCCTTATGAAGTAGGGGATGCCTTTTTAGATGCTGGTTTTGACCTAGTTTCTTTAGCGAATAATCATACTTTAGATCGAGGAGAACAAGCAATTCGAAATTCTTTAACTTACTGGAAAAATCAAAATGCGATTACAGCTGGTTCTTATGAAAGTGAAGAAGATAGAAATCAAGTTAGAATATATGAAAAAAATGGAATCACTTATGCCTTATTTTCCTATACTTATTGGACCAATGGTTTAAAAATTCCAGATGGAAAATTATATTTATTAAATCGTTATGATGAAGAAACCGTAAAACAGGATATTGAAAAAGTAAGGGATCAAGTAGATGTCGTAATGGTATCAATGCATTTTGGAAATGAGTATGAACATAATCCTAGTTGGGAACAAAGAAAAATTGCTTCTTATTTAGCTAGTTTAGGAGTAGATATTATTATTGGCCATCATCCTCACGTAGTGCAGCCAATTGAGTTTATCGATCAGACTTTAGTAGTGTATTCATTAGGAAACTTTCTTTCTGCTCAAAGAGGAATTGAAAGATTAACAGGACTAATGGTATCGCTAGATATTATCAAAGACAAAGATACGAACGAAATTTCTTTAGAAAATATTCAAGCAGAATTAACTTATACATATAGTGATAATGAAAAAGGTGGTAGAGGTAATTTTAAAGTATATCCATATACCAAATTAACAGAAGAAATTTTACCAAATTATGATACGTATTACCAAAAATATATGGATATTGTAGTTCATAATGATAGTAGAATTGGAAAGAGTGATTACAGTGGAAATCTTAAATAGAGTAGCAAGACATGATTATTTGATAGAAGAAGAAATAGAATGTGGGATTGTTTTAACGGGAACCGAAATAAAATCCATTCGACAAGGAAAAGCCAATATTAAGGATAGCTATGCCATTATTAAAAAAGGGGAAATCTTTCTTTTAAATATGTTTATTAGCCATTATAAAGAAGGAAATATTTTTAATCACCAAGAAACAAGAAGCAGAAAGTTATTAATGCATAAATCAGAAATTAGAAAATTAGAAAATAAAATAAAATTAGAAGGGTATACGTTAATTCCTTTAAAGGTATATTTTGTGAAAAATAAAGCAAAAGTTTTAATAGGAGCTTGTAAAGGAAAAAAGAACTTTGATAAAAGAGAGGCTTTAAAGGAAAAGGATCAAAAAAGACAAATTGAAAGATTACAGAAAAATATTTATTAAGAAAAAATATTGAAGGAAATTAATTTGTGTGTTATAATGAGCACACAAAGACATGGGGCTGCTTTGGTTTCGACAGGATTAGTGGAACAAGAATGGCAAGTAGATGGCAATCTTAAAATGCATCAGTTAAATATAACTGGAAACAATTACTCAATGGCTTACGCTGCTTAATTAAAAGCACATAGCGTAGCGCTTCTTATGAAATCTTACCTGTGGATTTTTTAAGAGGCTCAATTTTAGCAGGTTATATTACTAGGATGTCTATAATAGTAATGAATGAGATAGACTGGTTATACCAACATTCGTTAACTAGTTTTTGGTATAATGAAATTGTGTAGTTAACTAAACTTGTAGATATTCTTGAAGATCTAATTTTGGACAGGAGTTCGATTCTCCTCAGCTCCACCATTTAAGTATGAAACTCGAACTCGTATGTTTGAGTTTTTTTATATAAAAAAAGAAAAAATATAGATTATATTGTATAATATTATTAGGAGGAATCGGAATATGGAATATAAATTAGCTCTATTTGAAGAAAAAGAAATTAGAAAAACTTGGAAAGAAAATAAATGGTATTTTAGTATATTA
>CANPVK010000052.1 GCA_947581715.1 uncultured Bacilli bacterium | reverse complement strand
TATCTTTTCTTTTACTTTTATCAACCTTATTTCCGTTTTATCTTCTAAAAACGGCATTAAATCTAGTAAAGAAAAAATCCGTAAAAAAACGGACTTTAGTCTAAAAATTTACGATTTTTCAGGATAAACGCATGATTTAAAATTTCATACGTTTATCCTAATGATAAAGCTTATAAAATTGATATTTTAGACATTTTATGATAATATATTTATTGGTTTTAAAAAGGGGGGGGGTATCCATGAATATAGTTTTGAGTGGACCTAGTGGTTCAGGAAAGAGTACAATTACTGAAATTTTAATGAAAAAGATGGGGTATAAAAAATTTACAACCTGTACTACTAGAAAACCATGTGAAAACGAAAAAGACGGCTTTGACTACTATTTTATTTCAAAAGAAAAATTTATAGAATATATGAATAAAGGATTAATGCATAATGTAAGAGAATATGGTAGGAACTATTATGGTAGTTTTGAAAAGAATATGGATAATATTGAATCAAATGTACCAATAATATTTCAATTAACGCCAGATAGAGCAGTTAAAATGAAAAAAGTTAATCCTAATACTATATTAATATTGGTGTTACCACCAAATGTAAATGAATTAAATAATAGGAGGAGTGATAGATCATCTAAACGTATTGAAGATGATATTAAAAATTTATGTGATGCAAAAGATTATGATTTTGTTTTAATAAATGATGATTTGGATTTTGCTGTTTCACAATTGATTGATATTATAAAAAAATTTGAGTTGAATGATTTTATCAAAAATTCTACTGAGGTCAATCAAATAATTGCCGATTTTATAAAACAATTTAATCATATCAGTTTGTCATCAAAAGTTGAAAAAGTATTTAATAAAGAAGTAGCTGATTCTTGGGATGATAAATCAAGATTTGTAACATATCATGGAATAAAAAATCCTATTACAAATGAAATTATGATGAACATTTATAATGGAATGTCAATTGCAGATATAGGATGTGGTACTGGAAAGTTAATTAGTAAAATAGATAAAAGAATTAACCATAGTTTCTTAATTGGTTTAGATATAAGTGAGGATATGATACTACATTCTCAAAGAAGAATTTTAACAGGCAACAATAAAATTTTATTTATTAATGATGATTTTATGAAATATGATTTTAAAAATAGATTTGATATGATTATATTTAGTTACGTATTGCATCACATGGATAATCCTGTTGAATCATTAAGACGTGCAAAAAAATTATTAACTAACAATGGTAATATTCTGTTTTCCGTCCCTGGAACTAATTATCTTTTAGAAACATTTGATCCTAAAGAATTGTTAGGAAGATATAGTTTAGAAGAAATGGATGAAATAGTAAATGAAGCAGGACTATATTCTTTATCTGCCTGTAGAAATAACTTTTTAATGACATTTAATTCTTATGAAATGTATATTGAATATTTAAAGAGTATTGGAACATATCAAAAAATTAACAATTATACAAATGAGGAATGGAATTGCGAGTTCAATAAGAAAATATTAGCTAGATTTAACGCTACAAAATATATAACAGGGGAATACTTAACTTACAAATGTAGAGATAAATCAAAAATTTTAAGAAGGAATTAATATGATTGTTTATAGTAATAGTATCAAAAATTTTTGTAATGAAGTGACAAATATATCTTCAATATTAACTAATAAATTCAAAGATGTATTTCATAAGTTTAGTAATAAATCAGAAATTGAATCTTGGAACAATTCTTTAAAATATTTTTCTAATATTTTATCAGAAACGAATCTTGATAATACAGTAACTATTACTTTAGAATACAATTTGCCACTAACCTCAAACAGAATAGATTTAATCTTGACCGGTTATAACAATAGTAAAAAACCAGTTGTTTTAGTGTTTGAATTAAAACAATGGGGAAATGTAAATAATATTGTTGATAGTAATTATTTAGTTCAAACTTTTTTGAATGGTTGTTTACAAAATGTTGTCCACCCAGGATATCAAGTTTGGTCTTATTCTGAAATTTTAAAAAATTATAATGAATATATTCAGGAAAACGACGTAGAAATAAAATCATGTTTGTTAATGCATAACTACAAATTTAAAAATAATGATATATTGTTACAGGAAAAGTATAATGAATTTATGAATGATGTTTTCTATTTTGGAATTGATGACAAAAAAAATTAATTAATTTTTTGGAATCAAATATTGTTTTTGGTGATAATGGTCGGATTATAAGAAATGTAGATAATTCAAAAATAAAGCCTTCTTTTAAGTTACAAAATGAAATAAATAATTTGATAGGGAATAATAAATTTTTTAATTTAATTGATCAACAAATCATAATTTATGATAATATTTTATCAATTATTAAAAATCAAAAAGAAAATAATGTGATTATAGTGAAGGGAAAACCAGGAACTGGAAAATCAATATTAGCTATAAATTTATTAAATGCAATAATTAATATTGGAAGAACTTGTCAATATGTGACGAGAAATACTGCCCCACGAGTAGTTTATTCTTACAGACTTAAGGGAGAAATGAAGAAAAATTATATAGACTTTCTTTTTAAGTCATCAGGCAGTTATACTGAAATAAATGATAAAAGTATAGATACTTTAATAGTTGATGAAGCACATTGCCTGACTGAAAAGTCTGGACTCTTTAATAATTATGGTATCAATCAAATAATGGAAATCATCAAAAGCTCTAAAAATTCAATATTTTTTATAGATGAATTACAACAAGTTCATTTAAATGATATAGGTACAATTCAAAATATAAAGAAATTTGCTAGCGATTTGAACTATAAGATTACGGAATTATCATTAGATTATCAATTTAGATGCAATGGTTCTGATGAATATTTAACTTTTATTAATTATATATTAGGGTTCAATAATAAGTTTGACAAAAAAATGATAAATTATGATTTTAGAGTAATTGATACGCCACAGCAATTATTTGAATTAATAAAACAAAAAAATGAAATATATGATGCTCGTTTACTGGCTGGATATTGCTGGAACTGGAATAAAAAAGAGTTAAATAACACAAATTATCATGATATTAAAATAGAAGATTTTGAAATAAGTTGGAATTTGGGACAAAATCAAACATATGTGATAGATGATTCTATTAATGAAGCTGGGTGCATTCATTCAGTTCAAGGATTAGAATTTGATTATGTAGGTGTTATAATTGGGGATGATATAAAATATAGAAATGATAATATCATAACTGATTATGAATCCCATGGCTCAGCTGATCCATCCTTTAAAGGTATAAAGAAAATGTTTAAGGACAATTATGAAGAAGCTAAAAATAAAGCTGATATGTTAATTAAAAATGCATATAGAGTCTTATTGACAAGAGGCTCTAAAGGGTGTTATATTTACTGCCAAGATGAACAATATAGGAAATTTATAAAAAAAATTGTTCAAGATATTAAATTTTACTCATAATATGTTAAAATATAGTTGTGGTGTAAAAATGAAAAAGTATAATGTTATCGTAATTTTTGATAAAGATATGAAAAAAACTCTAATGTGTAAGAGAACGAAAGAACCATATATGAATATGTATAATTTAGTTGGAGGAAAAATAGAAAGAGAAAAAGATGGCTTAAATGAAGCGTATAGAGAATTAGTTGAAGAAACTAATATTAATAAAGATGATGTTTTATTAAAACATTTTATGAATATCGAATATGTTTCCTTTCACAAATTATTAGAAGTTTATTATGGAATTTTAAATAAAAATGTAGAGTTGATAGAAGAAGTTAATAAACTTGAGTGGGTTTCAATTAATGATAATTTCTTTGATATGAATAAATATGCTGGAGAAGGTAATATAGGACATATAATGGAAGAAATAAAAATTGATTTAAACAATGATAATTAAATAGTATTGTAATTAAAATTGATTAGACTAAGATATCAAGAAAATATCTTAGTCTTTTTAATATTGATCGATCAAACATTATTATTTTATGGAATTCCATTTTTATATATTAATTTTTTTGTAAAGAAAAAAATAAATACTACAATTTGAAATAATTGAGAAAATGAATTTGCTTTTTTCATGAAGTTGTGTTTTTTCATTGAATTTTTTATTTAGTTGCTTTATAATGATAATATAGGAGGCTAGAAAAGAAGATGAAAAAAAGAAAGAAAACAGAGAAAAAAGAACATTTTTTCGCTAATTTGAATGATTCTACAAGTAAAATTGGGCGAAAAGATTGGATTATTATGGGAATTTTTGTGCTTTTCTATATGATTATTGCATTTTATCATTTAGGAAGTATGAAAAATCCACAAACCTTTTATCAGTTTACCTATGAAGGAGAAGAAGTAGGGGTAGAACTGAAAGGACAAAGTCAGCAGGTATCTAAATTACGTTATTATACTGGACCTGAAGTGGGAAGTTTTTCTATTTCCGCATCGGAAGATGGAAAAACTTTTACAGAAATTGCTACTTTTGAAGGACAGTATCCGTTTACTTGGGAAGATGTAGTTTTAGATCATCAATTCAAATATGTAAAATTTGTTGCTAATACTATTGGCAGTTATTTGGGTGATGTTCAACTTTATGATCAATATGGGGCGAAATTAGAAGTAGTTGCATCTGATGATCAGAGTTCAGTAATTGCAGATGAATTAAATACAGTTCCTGCAACTATTAGCAATTTAAATAGTAGTTATTTTGATGAAATTTATTTTGCAAGAAGTGCTTATGAATATGTTCATGGAATCGATGCGATGGAGTGGGTACATCCTCCTCTAGGAAAATTAATTATGGCAATTCCGATTTTATTATTTGGAATGACTCCTTTTAGTTATCGTTTGATGGGGACTCTTGCTGGAGTTTTGATGATTCCGGTATTATATATTTTGGCAAAACGAATCTTTAAAAGTCGTAAATGGGCATTTCTTGCTGGTTTGTTAATGACTTTTGATTGTTTCCATTTTGCACAAACTAGAATGGCAACAGTAGATAGCTTTTTGGTATTATTTATTCTGTTAGCAGCGTTGTTTATGTACCAATATATCTCCTTAGATAATCGTAATAAGATGCGTACTAAGATATTGAATTTATTTTTATCAGGATTATTTATTGGATGTGCGATTGCTACTAAATGGACAGGATTATTTGCTGGGGTAGCATTGGCAATTATATTTTTTGCAGATTTATTTTATAAGAAGATTAGACAAATTAAAGATTATCATGAAAAGATTCAACTGGATAAAATAATTGTGTTTGTTTTAGGATTTGGATGCATGATCCCAATTGGAATATATTATTTAACGGCAATGTTTACTTCTAATTTATCTTTCGCTGCGATTTTAACTATTATTTATTATGTTTTGTTGCTTTTTACCGGTATTTTTTATTATATATTTAAAATCGATCGAGAATCTTGGAAATTATTTTTATGGTGCTTTTTATTTTTTATAGTAGTGCCTGTTATTATTTATATTTTTAGTTATGTTTTATTCCCAAATGTAGCATTTTATACTAAAAATAGTATTTCAGGAATTTTCAATCAAATTCAAGAGATGTATCGTTATCATTCTGAATTACAGGAAACTCATCCATTTACTTCAAAATGGTATACATGGCCACTTATGATAAAACCGGTTTGGTATTATGTAGGATACTTTGGAGGAAATATCAAGGCAACTATTGTAGGAATTGGAAATCCAGCTATTTGGTGGTTAGGAATTTTTGCTAGTTTTTATGTATTACTTGCTTCTCTTATCCGCAAAAAGAAGGAATTATTATTTATTTTAGTATTCATTCTTTGTAATTGGCTACCATATGTTTTAATTGGCAGAGTTATGTTTCTGTATCATTATTTTCCAACGTTACCATTTATCATGTTAGCAATAGTAGCTTTTATTCGTTGGGTTACTGAAAAGTTTAAGAGTAATGCTATTTATTATTTCTATATTGCTATCGTAATATTATTCTTTATTTTATTTTATCCTGTTATCTCTGGAATGCTTACTTCTAGTGAATACATTGAAAGCTTAAAGTGGTTTTCTACTTGGATTTTCTAAAAATATAGGAATTATCTTGCAAGATTATACTTTTTTGTTATAATAAGTACTGGGTGGTTGAATATGTATCCTCAAATGCCCTTTACAGAAAATTTGCCGAAAATAGATTTGCATGGTGAGACGAGAGAAACAGCAGATTTTTTAGTACAAGAATTTATTCGCGATTGCGATAAACAGGGGTTAAAAAAAGTAATAATTATACATGGTATTGGGACTGGAATTTTAAAAAAACAAGTGCAAGAGACATTAAAGAAAAATAAAAGCGTGGAAAAATTTTATGTTGATTTCTTTAATGTTGGTTGTACTATAGTGGAGCTGAAATGAAAGAAAGAGAAAAAATAGGGAAAAAAATTGACAAGAAATTTGATTTGTGCTATAATAAGCAGCATAAAACGAAGGGGGAATGTATTTATGTACACTGATGAGAGAAAGAAAAGAAGTTTACTTGTAGACTTTATTCTAAAATTAATTTTAATCATCATATTTGTTTTATTACTTATTCATTTAGTACCATGGCCTGATATGAGTTCTTTAAATCCATTAAAGGATCAAATCTTTAATGCTAATTTACAGACTATGAAGGAAGCAGGTATTACTTATTTTACTACAGAAAGATTACCAGCAGAAATAGGAGATAAGACTACTTTATCTTTACAACAAATGTTAGACATGAAATTATTAATTCCATTTACGGATCGAAATGGAAAATCTTGTGATGTAAAAGCATCTTATGTTTCACTAGAAAAAAAGGAAACAGAATACTTGATGAAGGTGTATTTAAAATGTGGTGAAGAGGAAGATTACATTTTAGTACATTTGGGATGCTATTCATACTGTGATAGTGCTATTTGTGAGGCAAAACCAAATAATACGGAACCATCATCAACGACACCAAAACCAACAAATTCGTCAAAACCAACGAATTCGCCTAGTCCATCCAATAGTCCAACCAATTCACCAAAACCAACGAATTCGCCAACACCAACCAATTCACCAAAACCAACGAATTCGCCAACACCAACCAATTCACCAAAACCAACGAATTCACCATCACCAACGAATTCACCATCACCAACGAATTCACCAAAACCAACGAATTCGCCAACACCAACCAATTCACCAAAACCAACAACTGATCCTGGAAAGGTATGTGAATACAAGAAAGAAGTTTCTACTCAGTATTCAGAATGGGTGTATGGCCCTGAATTAATGAAGAAAAATGGTCAAAAATTAGTATTTGGATATAATGCTGACATGACAGAACAAGTGATTGATAAAGGTATTAGAAGAGTTGTTGTAGGTACGAAAGGTGCCGTATATGAAAGAGTATATGTAGAGCGTATGCAACAAGAAAAATATAAGACATTAACTTACAAATTATGTAATAATTATAATTACGTTGCTGATGCTACAACCGTATATCGTGTATTAGATGATTGGCAATATACAAATGATTATGCATATGGATTTGTAGATGATATTCCATATGATACTTTAACAGAAAGATGGGTATTTCAGAGCGTAGATTATGATCATTGTCCATCTGATTGTGCAAGTCATCCATATGGGGTTTATAGAAAACAAATTAGACATGTAGAAGTTTCTACGGAATATACTAATGTAACTGCTTCTTGTGGAGAAGTTGTTGAAAAATCGGTAGATGTGTATATGACAGTTCCAGTTGGAACTTATTACACCGTATTAAAAACACCAGAACAAACATTATATGGTAATGTACAATTCTACCAAGTAAGAACGCGTACCATTTTACAAAATGCTCAGACATTATATCAATACGATGATTGTAAAAATCCAACTTTAGGAGATGGATGGACATTTACTGGAAAGACCAAAAATAAATAATAAGATAGAAAGGAGTAATAAATATGGAAAATAATAATTTAAAGAAAATAGTATGGGGTTATAGCAGAAATTTATATGAAGCTGGACAAAAAGCTTTAGCTACAGAAAAAATTCTCCTATTTTATGATGATGACACTACAGAAATAATAGATTTATCAGACCTTTCTAACGAAGAAAAAGCTCATATTATTAAGCAAACAAATGAAGCAATTATAAATGCAAAATTAGAGGATGAACAGAAAAAGTTTTGCTATACCGATGGTAAAATATTTCAAAATGCTCTAAAAGAGATTGAAATACTAGAAAATAAGATGGAAGTATCTTCTGGTAATGAACCAGTTGATGAAGAAAAAAAATCAAAAGTAATTCCTACTTGGGCAAAGATAGCAACTGCAGGAGTTGGTGGGGTAGCTCTTGGTGCTGCCATTGCTGCAGGGGCTAATGCCTTATCTAATCATTCTTCTGATGAGGCAATTAACACTAATAATACAGATAAGTTAGAAGATGATATTACAGCTGAACAGGAAACTGGTTATGGTTTATATCATTATGATTTAAGTACAATGTCAGGAATGGAACAATATAATAACGAAATTCCAGATTCTCTACAAAAAGAGACTTCAAATCGTCTTTTCAAAGTATTACAGGAGTTTAATCAACAATTTCAATTAGTAGATAGCGATGAAATGCAATTAGGCGGATTTACAATTGAACAGGCTATTGCACTTGATGCTTATGTAAATTCAAATGTTTATAGTAGTGAGGATTATATTAAAAATTATGGTCTTTATGATTTTTCTAATATTACTTCTGATTTTCAAAAAGCTACTTTGCAAGCAGGGGCATATCTTGCTAATCCTGAAATAGATGGGGCAGCTCTTGCTGATGTTTTTCAAGATGAAACAGTAAAAAATTTATATTTAAAATCATTAGATTATCGTAATCAAATATTGCATGCAGAAGATTCTAAAACTAGAAAAAAAATAGTAAAAGAGTATGAGGAATTTTTAGCTTCTCAAACTGATACTACAAGCGAAAATTTTGTAGATTATAGCGAACATCCTGGTATGGCCTTTGTAACTCCTGCTATTGTGATGGCATTCAATTATCATAACATAAGTTTAAATAGTGAAGTTGTTAGTGATATGCTTATTATTGGAAATGATGGATCATTAAGTGATGTAAATTATTTGAGCAAAGTTGATACTATTTGTCCAAAAGCAGAGACTAAAATTAACGATGTTATTAGTCTTATAAAAGATGTAGAACATGCAATGGTTGCAACGAATCAAACTATTAAAGCTTATAATGCTGCAGAAACAGAAAAAGCACAATCTGAAAATCGTATGCCCAAGCTTTTACAATTAGAGTATTCAGAACTTGATGAATTAATTAGTAATACTTTATGCGATCAAAATCAAATTAATCATTTGATTAATCAGGAATTAGAGAAAACTAATCAATGTGTTACAGAACAAGATCAAGAAATCGTAATGGAAAATGCAACGAAATTTGCAAGAGTTTTACAGGAAAAAGGACAAGGAAAATATAAGGATGAAAAGACAGCAAAATTAGCGGAACAATTACAAAATCCAGGAGATACTGTAAAAGTTACACAAGAAGATGTGAAGATAGATACGCCTGCAGAAAAAGAAAAATTGGAAGAAGCAGTTCCTGAAAAAGTGGAACAAGCAAAAGAAGAATTAAATAAATCTGAAGGTTTAATTCCAAATGAAACTCCTGAAGAGAAAAAAGCTGTGGAAGAACAAATTCAAAAGGATGTTGCTGCTGCAGAACAAGAAGGAGTAAATTATTATAATACGGTTGTATCTTATTATGAAAATCATGGTGATGTTGCTGGAATTCCAGCTGAATTACAAAATGCTTATAATCAATTAGGTGCAGATACTTTTGGTTTAGCAAAACAAACTGGTATTGCTCGTTTCATGACAAAAGATCAAAACAAGACATTTGGAGGAGAGAATACACCAGCACCAGGATTAAAAAATGGTGATGTTGATATTAATGCAAATGCTTCAGATAATCAAAATATGCAATCTTCTTCTGAATCAGTACAGTC
>CANPVK010000051.1 GCA_947581715.1 uncultured Bacilli bacterium | reverse complement strand
ACTTCACCAACTTTTTATTCTTTATCTATATTATAACAAAAAAAACACATGATTTAAAATTTCATGCGTTTATCCTGCTATAAACTTGCTTCCTTATTTTCTAACTTGACACTTACTAATTTACTAACTCCTGATTCTTGCATTGTAATGCCATACAAAGTACTAGCATATTCCATTGTTTTTTTCTTATGTGTAATTAATAAAAATTGTGTTTTATCTTTATAATGATCTAAATATTTTCCAAAACGATCTACATTAGCTTCATCTAAAGCCGCTTCTACTTCATCAAAAATACAGAATGGAATCGGCCTAACATTAAGTATTGCAAATAATAAGCTAATTGCTGTTAAAGTCTTTTCCCCACCAGATAACAAAGAAATAGTTGTTAATTTTTTTCCTGGAGGAGAGGCAATAATTTCAACTCCTGTTTCTAATAAGTTATCCGGATCTGTTAATTTTAAAGAAGCATGTCCGCCACCAAATAACTGTTGAAATACGACTTCAAATTCTTTTTCAATCAAACGAAAAGTTGCTAAGAATTCTTCTTTCATCACTTGGTCCATTTCTTCAATAATCTCTAAAAGAGTATCTTTTGCTTCTAATAAATCGTTTCGTTGTCCATCTAAAAACTGATATCTTTCATTGATTCGATCATATTCCTCAATCGCATCTAAGTTTACCATACCAATTCTTTTGATATTATCTTTATAGGTCGTAACTTTTTCCCTAGCTTCTTCTACTTCTAATTCTAACTGATATTTTTCTTTGGCTTTCTCAAAGGTTAACTCATAATCTTCACTTAACGTATTTAAATAATAATCCAATTTCACATCCATTTTGCTAACAGCAATCTCTAATTCTTTTAATTCATTTTGTTTTTTCGTGAAAAAACTATGATTAACCTTTTCTTTTGCTTCCATTTCTTCTATTTCTAGTTTAAAGACCTCAATGTTTTTCTTCTCTTTTTGATATTCGAGTTCTACTTCTTGTTTTTGTTTTTTTACTTCATAAAATTCGTTCATAATTTTTTCTTCTTCTTTGGATAAAGAAGAATCTACTACATGTTCTAAACTAGAAAGCTCTTTTTGAAGATCAGAAAGTCTAGTTTGATAATCCGCTAAAGTAACCGTTTTACCATCTATTTTTTCTTGTTCTAAAATAGAGGTAGATTGTAATCCTGCTAATTTTTCTTCTTCCTGCTTTTGATTATCCTCTATTTCTTTTAATTTTTCAGCTAATTCTTCTACGACTGAGGCAGTCATCTCTTTTTGACGATTTAATTTTTCTAACTCTTGCTTATCCGTAATCATACTTCTATTATTAGTAGTAGAGTTACCTCCCGTAATAGAACCACCTACATGGATTACCTCTCCATCTAGAGTAACAATTTTATACTTTGCACCAATTTTTTTACTAATTCTATTTGCTACATCTAAATCAGTTACTAACAAAACATTTCCCAATTGATTCTCCATAATATTTTTATAAATCGGATCAAAATGAGCTAAATGGACAACGGTATCAATATAACCAATTTCCTGTCTTAATTGATAAAGAGTATTGGCATCTACACTTTTTGCTTGAATAACATTCATCGGAAAGAAAGTAGCACGACCAAGTTTATTTTCTTTCAAATAAGAAATCGCATCTTTGGCTGCTAATTCATTTTCTACAACCAAAAACTGTTTACTTCCCCCTAAAGCAACATCTAAAGCTTTCATAAATTTAGAATCCATACTCACTAAATTTCCAATAACATCATGAATTCCTTTTAATTTTGGATGATTTAAGATTTTTTTAATACCAATCGGAAGATTTCCTCCTGATGCTAAAAAATTTTCTAATACACTAATTTTATTATCTAGTTCATAAATTCCTTTTTTCTGAAATTGATATTCTCGCTGAATCGTTTCCGCTTCCTGCTTCAAAGAAGAAATAGTTGCGGAAACATCTCTTATTTTAGAAAATAAAACTTGTTGATTTTCTTTGGCTAAAGTTATTTCTTTTTCCAAAAGAGAAATATTATTTTTCAAAGATAATTCATTTTCTTTTAATAAGGTAAGATTTTCATGAACCCTAGAATCATTCGCTTGATACTTACTTCTTTCTTGTAAAATTTTCTTTTCCCCATTTAAAGATTCTTCTTGTTTAGTGAGTGCTAAAAGCTGTTGCTGAATCTGATTGAACGCTTCTTCTAATTGCATTAATTCCAATTTTTTAGCACCTATTTTCGCATCGTTTCCACTACTTGTTGCAGAAAAAGAAACAATTTCTTGATTCAAAGTTTCTATTTTTCTTTTGGATTCTTGATAAGTTTCATTTAAAGTTTCAATTTCATAAGCAATTAAAGCAACTTCAATTTGTTCTAAATTCCTTTTATTTTCTAAATATTCTGCTGCCTTTCTGCTTTGTTCTTTCAAAGGAACAAGTTGCGTTTCTAATTCGGTAATAATATCATTAACTCTTTCTAAATTTTGATGCGTACGTTCTAATTTACGAATTGCTTCCTCTTTTCTTTTTTTATATTTGACTACACTCGCTGCTTCTTCAAAAACACTTCTGCGATCATAAGGAGAATTCGATAAAATCTTTTGTACCTCTCCTTGAGAAATAATATTAAAACTTTCTTTTCCAATCCCACTATCTGTAAATAAATCTATAATATCCTTTAATCTACATTTTTCTCCATTTAAAAAATATTCATTTTCTCCAGTACGATAAACTCTTCTTTTAATAGATACTTCCGTATAAGGAATCTTTAAATAATGATCACTATTATCAAAAATTAAAGAGACATTAGCTACATTTAAACTATTACGACTCTTACTTCCTGAAAAAATAACTTCTGTCATATTGCCATCACCACGAAGACTCTTTACAGATTGTTCTCCTAATACCCAACGAACAGCATCTACTACATTACTTTTTCCACTACCATTTGGTCCTACAATACAGGTAATGTGATTATCTAGGGTTATTTCTAATTTATCTGCAAAAGATTTAAATCCCGCTGCTTGAATTTCTTTTAAATACATATTCTTTCACCCTACCACTAAAGTAGATTATACTATAGAATTTTTTTTTCTACAAGGAAAAAGCACCAATTTTGGTACTCTATTTCCTTTTTATTTGATAAATTTTCACATTTTCTTCTGTTATCATTTCTTGTATTTCTTTTTCCATATTGGCGATTATTTCTATAAAACTCAAAGTAGATTCTTCGGTGGACAAAAATATGATATTTTCCCTGTCGAAATGATTGAAATCCAATTCTACTCGAATTTTTTCCATTTTCTGCTCTTTAGAAATTCTATATTCTATGATATGTTTTTGATTTTCCTGATAATCAATAACCAAATATTCCACTCCATTTTTATCCAATAAAATTCCCACTATTTGATTTTCAAGATTCCTTACTTCTAGCATATTAGTGGATAAATACTGTTTCCAACTTACTGCAAACATTTTTAGATTTCCAATTTCTTTCATATCAAAAATTTCTCTTAAAATTTTCTTTTTCAACAAATCATCTAATATTTGATTTTCTAACAATAAAATATTTTGTTTTTGATATTTCTCTATATTTTCTATTAATAACGGTGTTTTTAATGCAATCATATACTTCTCCTTTTGTTTATTATATCATAAGTTCTATTTTTCTTCTATCAAATCTTCATTGATTAATTGCTTTAAATCTACAATACTATATCCTTTTTGCTTTACATAAGAAATAATACTAGGTAATTCTTTCAATAATTGTTCGGTCAAGTGAAATCCAATAATACTACCATTTGCTAAATTATTTTTTACAGTTGTAAAAGGATAATAATTCACACTAATGGTTGGTTTTACCGTATACATTTCATAACTACTACATAAATCTAAAACTTGACTATTTTTAAAATCCGTATAACAGAATTTTGGATTTTGATTCGTTAATGAAGAAATCATATTATTGGTCCATCCAAATTTATCGAAAGAATACTTTCCTTCATATCCTAAATTTTCAATTTCATTCCCATTCTTTACCAATTCTAATACTTGATTCATATGATTCTCAATAACATTACCATCGATAAAAAAAGTTGCGATAGCATTTTTATCTAATAAAATATCTGAAATCGTATTCATATAATAAGAATCATCAACTTTAAACACAAATGCTACTTGATTTTTATTTCGATTTCCTCCAACAATATATTTATCATATTCTTTCATAAAAGATAATTCTGGAGTAATTTCTTCAAATACTAGCATTGATTCATAATATTGATTTACTTTTTTCATATTCTGATAACTTTCTTCAATATTTACTTTTTTTCCTTTCATTCCTACTGTCAATTCATCTCCATCAATGATTGCATTTACCGGATTTACAAAGTAATCTTCTTGCTTACTTAAAATACTTTTCATAATTGGATCATTTCTTTTTACGATATCTACAGCACGATCTGTATAATAAAAACTAAAACATGCAAGGATTAAAACTCCAAGATAAGAAAGATATTTTTTAAACATAACATCACCTAATAAACTATATGAAGAAAAAGAGGTTTTTTTCCCAAAAAAGAAAAAGATTTTACACTTTTTCTTTATTCAGACACTTTCTTTACTGTAGTTAATTTTTCTTGATAACGATTTGGTAAATACTCCTGATGAATTTTTTGAATTTCTTCCTCTGATAAACCTACATAAGCAGAAATCATAGGATAATCAAAATCTGCATCAAGCATTTGAATGGTATCCAATACTTTTCTTTTCAGCACAAGATTTTCTATTTTTTCTGCTCTCATCAAGGCAAGGCGGATATCATTTAAAAATTCTTGATTTAAAATAGAAATTTCTTCTTCACTCAACAATTCATCTTCTTGCAATGTCACTTCATTTGTTTTTCTAATGTTTTTAATTTCATTCACAATTCGATGAAAAGTATCACTATCATACTTTAAACAACCATATTTTTCTAAATTCATTAAATATTCTGAAATTTTTATTTTTTTATCCATATAATCCCCTTTAGTAATTTATTACTTTATAATTTAATTACTAGAACAAAAATTGATATTTATTTTTTCGTTGTTTCTTCTCTTTCAGGTTTTGGTAAAGCTTGACGACGAGAAAAGTTTAATCTACCTTTTTTATCACATCCAATTGCTTTTACTAGGATTTCATCTCCTAAAGAAACCACATCTTCACACTTTTTCACACGATTATGAGATAATTCTGAAATATGAACTAATCCCTCACATCCAGGCCATACTTGTACAAAGCATCCAAATTCTTCTATTTTGACTACCTTAGCAGAATAAATTTGTCCTTCTTCCACTTCTTTTACAATATCTAAAATCATATCCTTTGTTTTTTCAATGACTTCTTTATCAGAATGGTAAATTGTTACTCTACCATCATCTTCTAAATCTACTTTAACTGCATTCATATCGGTAACAGCAGTAACACCAGAGGCATCACAAATAATTTTAGTAATCATTTCTCCCCCTCTACCGATGACATCTTTAATCTTTTCTGGTTTAATATAGAACATTTCTGTTTTAGGAGCATATTTACTTACTTCTTTACGAGGTTCTGCAATTTGTTTCGTAATCACATCTAAAATTTCTAAACGTGCTTTCTTTGCTTGAGCAAGTGCTTCTTTTAAGATTTGTTCAGTAATTCCTTTAATTTTAATATCCATTTGTAAAGCGGTAATTCCATCTTTGGTACCTGCTACTTTAAAATCCATATCTCCTAAGTGATCTTCCATTCCTTGAATATCGGTTAAAATGGTATAATCATCTTCATGTGTAATTAACCCCATCGCAATTCCAGCAACAGGTGCTTTAATAGGAACACCAGCAGCCATTAAACTCATACAACCAGCACAAATCGTTGCTTGACTACTAGAACCATTACTTTCTAATACTTCGGATACCACACGAACGGTATAAGGGAATTCTTCTTCTGATGGCATTACTTGTAACAAAGCTCTTTCTCCTAAAGCTCCATGACCGATTTCACGTCTACCAGGTGCTCCATATCTTCCGGTTTCTCCAACCGAAAAAGCAGGGAAATTATAATGAAGCATAAATCTTTTTTCTGTTTCCATATCGAGTCCATCTAAAATTTGATGTTCTCCTAAAGCGCCTAACGTAGTGATTGCTAGAGCCTGCGTTTGTCCACGAGTAAATAATGCCGAACCATGCGTTCTAGGAAGTAAATCAATATCGGTAGATAATGGTCTAATTTCATCCATTTTTCTTCCATCTGCTCTAATTTTTTCTTTCACCACAATCTGTCTAAAAAGTTCATATTCAATTTCTTCTAAGATTAATTTTACTTTCGTAATAAGTTCTACTAATTCTTTTTCTTTTAATTGATCTTCATTTTCTTTGGTGTATTTTTCCACAATATTTTCTTTAATTTCATCGATTTTTGCATATTTTTCTAGCTTATCTTTAATTCTTAAAGCTTGATCTAAATCTTTTTCCGCAAGATTTCTAACTTCTTGACGAAGACCATCCGTTAATTCTAATACTTCATATTCCATTTTTTCTTCGCCAATTTCAGCAATGATTTCTTCTTGGAAAGCGACTAATTCTTTGATTGCTTCATGGCCAAACATCAAAGCTTTTAACATCAAATCTTCGGATACTTGTTTTGCCCCAGCTTCTACCATATTGATGGCATATTTGGTACCGGCAACAGTTAAATCCAATTCACTTTTCTCTAATTCATCAGGAGTAGGATTAATGATAAATTCCCCATCGATATATCCTACTTTTACACCAGCAATTGGTCCATCAAAAGGAATTTTACTAATACAAGTACATAAACTAGAACCAAACATTGCTGTTAATTCTGGGGAATAATCAGGATCTACAGACAATACGGTATTGACAATTTGTACTTCATTTTTAAAATCTTCTGGAAACATTGGTCTCATTGGTCTATCAATCATACGTGCAGCTAAAGTTCCTTTTTCTGTAGGACGGCCTTCTCTTTTAATAAATCCCCCAGGAATTTTTCCTACTGCATATAGTTTTTCATTATATAAAACCATTAACGGAAAGAAATCAGATAAAACATTTGCGGTTTTACTCACAACAACGGTGGATAAAATAACGGTATCGCCATATCGGACCAAAACAGCTCCATCTGCTTGTTTTGCTACTTCTCCATGTTCTACTACTAACTTTTTCCCTCTAAAATTGAATTCAAACACTTTTTTCATTTGTTACCTCCACTAATTTATCTAACATTTTTAAAGTTTTTCTTTTAGAAATCACTTCTTTATGATAAGACATTTCTTTTAATCTTTGTACTACTGTTTCAAAATCTAAATTTTTCACAAATTTTGTATTAATTTTTTCTTTCGTTTGCATTGCATTAGGATAATTTTTTCCAGTTCTTACCTCTCTTACATGATTAGGATCAATTTGATAAAAAACAGATTTTCCAACTTCTACTGTTTTGGCACAAAAAATTCCCGCATCAGTTTCCTCAATTTTTTCAATTTCCACAATAGAAGCAATACACAAATTCTTTACTTTCATGATATCCAACCTATCTTTTTATGAATGATAATAATACTTTCTATATCTTAATAATAATTCTTTTTTCTCTAACGTTTTTGGAAGAGAAATAACTTCCTGAATTGGTTTCACATATTCCACTCTACGTGGAACACAGGAAGCACCTACTTGAAAAGGAAAATTTCCAGGATACAACTGCCCTGTTTCTAAATCTTTTAAAGTTGCCTCTTCTAATTCCTCATGCTCTTCCAAACAATAGAATAAACTATTCTTTTTTAATAACTCCATTTGACATATTTTATTCCTACAGTATTTTAATTCGTTTTTACTAAGCTGTTTAGTAGTAACTTGAGAAGTTACATCTACTATTTGAAAAATAGAACCCAAAAATACCCTGTTTAAAACAATTCTTTCCATTCGATCTTTTTCATAAATATCTATCAAATATTTAAATCTTGTTTTGTTACTCTGAAAAAGATTTCGATAAGGTAACAAGGAATCTAATTTTAAATCTAAGTAAGAAACATTTTCCTCTTTTTTCAAATCATAATAAGTATTTTCGTTGATTTGATAAAATAAAGATTCTTGAAAATCTTTTTGATAAAACCCAACATAAACATTTTTTAGCTTCACTTTTATTTTCTCCTTAAAAAGAAAGACACTATTAAAATAGTGCCTATCAATCTAAAATTTATTTTCTTAATCCTAAATCTTCTACAAGTTTACGATATCTTGTAATATCTTTTTTTGCTAAATAATTAAGCATACTTCTTCTTTGACCAACTTTTTTTAAAAGTCCACGACGTGAATGATGATCATGTGTATGTACTTTTAAATGTTCTGTTAACTCTTTAATTTCTTCTGTTAAAATAGCAATTTGTACTTCACAAGAACCAGTATCTTTTTCATCTTTAGCAAACTTTTTAATTATCTCTTGTTTAGTTTCTTTTGTTAAAGCCATATAAATTCCTCCTTTGATATCTCATTTGCCTCAACCACGATATGGATGGAATTTGAATCCACATCCTAGAAAAGGTACGTATATACTATACTAAAAATAGGTTAAAAATTCAAGTAATTTTAATAAAATTTTCTTTTTTTTATTTTCCCTTCTTTCATTTTCTCACAAAACTCCATAAATTTTCTATTCGCTTCTAATACTGTATAATTACTAATTCCAAAAAATTTAGCTATTTGATTCGTTGGAAAGCATTTTCCTTCTACTAACCCGTTTTTTAAAGCTCCTATATAGAATTCTTCAAAAGTTAAAAATTGGAAAAATTCCGCATATCTTTTATCTATCATTTGTTCATGCAATATTTTCATATCCATTGCGGTCACTTCTTGATCAACCTTAATTAAATTAGCAGGTAATGCTAAAAAATAAGGAGTTTCTTTAGAAGGTTTCTCTATTTCGATAGGAAAAATTTCTTTTTTTTCTTTTTGATATACTTTTCTACAATATTCTATATACTCTTCTGCTTCCTGTGGATTATCTAAATAAAAAGTTAATTGATTAATATCTTTAGATTCTCTAATTTTTCGAATTACCTTCGCTTCTAATTGTCTCGCTGCTTCTCGAGTGATCCCTAATTTTTCTCCAATTTTAGTAAGAGGTAATCTCTCATCGTTAATTCCATAATGTTCATATAAAATATTTTTTGCTTTTTGATTTAAAGGAATACTATCTATTGTTCGCTTCAAATCTTTTGCTAAATTTCTTTTTAAAATCCATTCTACTTCATCTACATAATAAGATTTTTCCGAAAAGTCTATATCCTCTTGTTTGGAAATAAAGTTATCACTTAAAATAGTGAATAACATTTCTTCTTGATTGACTTTTTTAGGAAGGAAAGAAAGATTACCATTTTTTCTTTCTTCTTCAATATAATTTTTTATTTCTATTAACAAATATTTATAATAACAGGTAAAAAAAGTAACATTTTGAGATGGGTCATAACTCTTTTTACTTTTTAGAAAAGCCATTTCTTTTAAATAAGAAAGATTCTCTTCTGATATAGATATTTTTAAATATTTCTTAAGATATTGAAGTAATTTGATATCTATTTCTGACATTAACATGTATCCCATCTCCTTAAAAACTCCCTTATTTTACCAAAATAAAGATAAAAAGTCAAATACTTTCTATCTAAAATATATCAGTTGACTTTTACAAGAATTTAAGTTAGAATGGTAACAGATGCGAAAGGTATCATATAATATAATAACTGGGTCTATAGCCAAGTGGTAAGGCATGGGACTGCAACTCCCCGAGCGTTGGTTCAAATCCGACTAGGCCCTCCAATAAGTATAATACTGTTAAATACAGTTTTTATTTGCGGACATGATTTAATGGTAGAATACAACCTTGCCAAGGTTGGTGTGGGGGTCCGATTCCCCTTGTCCGCTCCAGTGACGTTTCTGTTCGAACTTTTATAGTTTGAACTTAACATATATAATCAATCCGTTCGGGTTGATTTTT
>CANPVK010000050.1 GCA_947581715.1 uncultured Bacilli bacterium | reverse complement strand
ATTTGATGTATTCGTATTACTAGCTATATTTCCTGTTATGGTCACCTTTGGAATTGTGGTTTCTAAGTTTATTACTTGAGGACCACTCCAAACACTCTTATTTCCTTTCACTGAAACTGTCCTATAGTAGACATAACTTGTCCCTTCTGTTGATATAGTTACATCTTTATCGGTCGTTGTTGTAACCGTTGTTTCTTCGGTTGGTGCTTGATTTGTTTTGCCTATATAATATTCATAATTTTTTACACCACTTACTGCATCTCCTGCTGTATTTAAAGTTATTGTTGTAGGACTTGTTACCCAACCTGTTCCACTTCCACCTTTTAATGTTGGTGCAGTAGGTTTTTTATTGTTAACTGTTATTGTATATATCGTATTTGTTACTCCATCTTGTGCTGTTACGATAATTTTATATACATTTTCTCCCCAATTTAACGTTTTTTGTTCAAAACTTTTTACACCCCATCCACTTACGATTGCATTACCACTGGTTGGAGTTCCTGTTATATTTATGGTCGTATCTTCCAATGTTATATTATAATTTAACTGCTCTTTCTTAAAACCTAAAGTATATCCATCTATTGTTAAATTCTCTAAAGTACTTACTTTCTCTCTTTCTCTTTTTACCGTTATTGTATAAGTTTTTTGCGTTCCATCTTCTGCTGTTACTGTGATGGTTACTTTATTATCAATATCGATTTTTAATCCTGTTTCACCATTTACACTTGCTTTAGCTTGCGCATTATTTGGTACTGCTGTTACGGTTAAATCTGTTATTTCATAAGGTACTGTTAAGCTATATTCTTCTATTTCACTGCTAAAAGTTGGATCGATTTTTTGACCCTGTACAGTTAATTCTTTTAGGGTTGCATCTGAACTCTTTTTTCTTGTTACTGTTATATAATAAATTTGTGTATCTTCCGTTTGACTTGTTACTGTTAAACGTATTTCATTTTCTCCTACGATTAAATCATAATAAGGATGCGTATCTTTACTACCTTTTACAGTTGCTTCATATCCTTTTGGTTCTACTTTTATTTCTATTTGTTCTATATTATTTTCTACCGTTAAACTATAATGATTTTCATCTATTTTATCTAACTCATAGCTGTTATCTCCCGCTACTGCTTTAATCCAATTAACTTCTGTATTTGCATCTTTTTTTCTAATTACTTGAATAGTATAATCTTTTTCTACTAATTCACTTTGACTGATTACTTTTATATGGAAGATATTTTCTCCTTCTCCTTCATATGCTAAATTATTATGTTCTCCTATCTCTCCCGTTACTGTTGCTCCCGTTTGTGTTACATTCTGAATCACTATCGAGTCTACACTTGCTTCTACTTCTACTACATAGGTATCCTTATCTGCATATTTTAAAACATGTCCTGTTACTTCTACATTTCCAATTCCAGCATCATCTGATTTTTTTCTTTCCACAATAATTTTAATTTTTCTTTCTCTTTCATTTTCTGCTGTTACGGTAATTTCTTTTTCTGTAATCACTGAATCTTGATTTAATATTAATTCTCCCGTTCCATCTATTTTTTCTAACTCTTCATTTGGTATAGCACTGATTTGTACCTCTGTCGTTTCATATGGCACAATTACTCGGTATTCATGGATATTATCTGAATAACTTGGAGATAGAGGATATTCTCCTACTTTTAATTCCTTTAATCCTGTTTCATCTGATTTTTCTCTGACTACTCTTAAAATATAATCTTCTACTTTACTTCCATCACTACTTGTTACGATTGCTTTATAAAAATTTTGACCTACTATCAAATCATAATCTGTTGTGACTGACATTGCTTCTACTTGTTTGATTGCTTCTAGGGTTATTTTCGCATCTAAATTCGTTGGTACTACTAAAATATCTGCTGTTTCTACTTTTCTTGGTACATTTACTGTATAATCATATTCTTCACCTGTCGCTTTTTCAAATAAATATTGATGATTTAAAATGACTCTTTCTATTCTTGCATCACTTGGGGTTGTGGCATCTGTTGCTGCCATATCTCTATTACTATTGGCGTATACATCAACTCTTATACTTCCGCTTTTTCCATCTGCTTCTGCAATATCGATTCCGTCTTTTATCCACATTCTTACTCTAAATTTTTTTAAATAATCTCTGGTATTTCTTAAAATTTTTTCTTGATAGATTGTCTTTCCTTGTTTATTTATAATTTTTGTATTCTCATATTCTTCTAATGTTTTTACTTCTTTCTGTTCATTGATACAATTTTCTAATTCTTTTTCTCCTTTCTCTGTTACTTCTGTCATATAAAATTTTATATATTCTAATGGTAAATTTCCTTCTTCTAATGATTTTGCTACCACTTCATATTCTAAGTCACTTCTAGCAAGATTAGCTTCAATCTGAAAATCAAAAACTTCTTCTTTTAATACTTTCCCTTCTTTATCTGGAATAGGAAATGCATCTGAAATAGAAATTCCATTTTCGATATTTTTATTTTCTACATAACGAAAAGTAATATCTCCTAATTGTATTGAATTTTCTATACTTCCTAAATCGATCGTATTAAAAAAAGCATAACTCGTTGCTACTGTTATCACAATTAATAAGAAAATAGTTCCTAATACGACTATTTGATTTTTTCTTTTTTGTTTCATCTAATCATCACTATCCTAACTTAATTTAATTTTAATATTTCTAACATCTTCTGTCAATGCAACATTAGAAATTTTAATAGATTTAGAAAGCTATTTAAATCTATTTTTAATAGGAAAAAAAATAGAATGGATGCTACGATAAATGGTCCAAATGGAATGATATGCTCTTTATTGGTAAGATAGAGAACAAGAGAAATTGGTAATGCGATACTACTTGCTAAAAAGATTACAAATAAACCTAAAATGGGATGTAATACGAATCCGGAAATTAACATGAGCTTCACATCCGCTCCTCCCAAACTTTCTTTCTTAAATAGAAAATTTCCAAATAGCATAATCAGATACATGACAGAAAAAGTAAGAATACCACTTCCTAATTGAAAAATTCCTCCCTTGATTCCCAAATTTAAAAATTGAAAAATCAGAATGAGAATCGCACAAAAAAAAGTCACTTCATCTGGAATCATAAGATAAGTTAAATCTGATACAATCACAATACTAAATAAAGATACTAAGGTAAGTGCAATTCCTAATTCATAACTAATCCCAAAGGAATAATAACTTACAGCAAATAAAGAACCAGTAATGATCTCAATCACTGGATAAAAAATCGAAATATTTTGTTTACAATTTCTACATTTTCCTTTTTGAATGAGATAAGAAAAAACAGGAATTAATTCATACCATTTTAATTGTTTTTTACAATTTGGACAATAAGAATGAGCTGGTTTTATGAGGGATTCCCCTTTTGGTAAACGATATCCAATAACATGATAGAAGGAACCGAAAATGGTTCCTATCATAAAAAATAAAACAATCATTAATAAATCCATCCGTTTCCCCCTAACTCATACTTCCAACTGCTCCATAGACATCAAACATTGGAATAATAATTGATAATAAAATAAATCCAACAGCAAATGCTAAAAAGATAATGGTAATTGGTTCGATTAAACTTTTTACTGCTGTAATTGCATTCTTGTGCAAATCACTATAATGATCGGCAACTTTTTCCATCATTTCCCCTAGTTTTCCTGTAGATTCTCCTGTTACTAGCATTTCATAAGCAACAACCGGAAATGCCCAATGTCCTCGAAAAGATTCTGATATTTTTCCTCCCTTGCTAAGCGTATCTAAGGTATTCATAATGATTTCTTTATAGACTTCATTATTGGAAATTTTAGATAAAATTGCCATACTATCTGTAATATGTACACTATGATTTAATAATTGGGCAAAAGTTCTTGTGAACATACTTACTTCACTATACATCATTATTTTCCCAATTACTGGTGTTTTCATTAAAATAATTTGTACTGTTTTACGAAATGATTTAATATTTTGATAAGCAACAATTAAACCAATTAATACAGTAGCTATTATAAGAATGAGAACGATATAGTAATTTGCTAAAAAATTACTGGCATTAATGGTAAATACGGTAATTGCTGGCAAAGAGGAATCTGTTTCTGCATACATCGATACAAAACTTGGAACAACATATAACAAGCAAAAAGCAACTACGATAATAGATACTACTAGAATCACTAGTGGATATGTTAAGGCAGTAAGCATTTGTTTTCTGGTTTGATCAATAGAAGTATAATAACTACTCATTTCATCTAAAGTAGCTGGTAAATCTCCTGTCATTTCACTTGCTTTTACCATGTTAATTAATAATCTTGGAAATGCACTGTCTTGATTTTCTAAAGCTGTACTAAAACTTTCTCCAGAAACTAAATCATAAATAATTTTTTCATATATTTTTCTTTTGGATGCTTTTTCTGTTTGTTTTGCTAAAATACGAATTGCATCGATTAGAGGAATTCCTGCTTTAATATATGTTGATAATTGTGTTAAGGCAAAACTTAATTCTCCGTTTTTTAAGCGATTCCCAAAAAGATTAATATCAATATCTAGACTAAATTTTTTTCTTGGTTCAATTTTAACAACTTCATATCCTTCGTTTGTTAAAAATGCTTCTACTTCACTAATACTTTTCGCATCAAAAGAACTTTTTATGATTTTTCCCTGTTCATCTTTTACTTGATAATTAAAAGTCACTAAATCTTTTTTATCTACTTTCTTATCTTTTAATAGTTCTTCCGCTTTGCTAGTAGAAGATATCGTACCAATTGTTTCTTTTAATAATTGTTTTTGTCTCTGCTCTTTTTCCTCTTGTAGTTCTTTTTCAATTTGATTTTGCTTTGTCTTCTCGATCAGCAAAGAAGGTAAAGATAGTATCTTTTGCGTAAGATGATAACATTCAATAAAAATATTCATACAATCAACCCTTTTGTAACTTCTTATTCTATTAATAGTATAACATACTCTTTTCTTTTTTTGAACACTTTTTTTTAAATTGTTTATGAGAACTCAAATCAGCAAAGAAAAAGATTATTTTTTAAAATAATCTTCTATCACTTCTAAATCATTGTATGGTAAATATTCATTTCCTACTGCCATATATTGATCCGTTCCTTTTCCAGCAATCAAAACAATATCTTTTTCCTGGGCGATATCCAAAGCGTGATGAATGGCTTCTTTTCGGTCTAATATTTTTTCGTAATTGGTTTTTTTCGAATCTTTTACCAAATCATTAATAATATCTTCTACTTTTTCATTTCTTGGATCATCCATCGTAAAAATCACATAGTCAGATTCTTCCAATACTAGCTTTCCCATCGGTCCTCTTTTTTCTTTTTCTCTTCCTCCTGCACTTCCTGTAACTGTTATAATATTCCCTTCTTTTATTTGTTTTAAAAGTTGAAATATCTTAGCAAAAGCATCTGGTGTATGTGCATAATCTAAAAGAATATGATAGTTTTGCCCAAAGTTTAAAAATTGTACCCTACCACTTGGTGCATGAATCCATGAGATTCTTTTTAAAATCTCGGAAAAGTTTAAATGCAACGCTACTAATGCTAATATTGCACTACATAAATTATAAACATTAAATTCTCCTAATAGAGGGGAAACTATTTCATAATTTTGATCCTGATATTTTACTTTTATTTGGGTATTTTTCAAATGGGGAATTACTTCTAATATTTGTAAGGTAGATTTCCCTTTTCCATAAGTAAGAATCGTACCATTTGCTTCTTTTCGGAATTCCTCATAATATTTATCATCACCATTTAAAATAGAATAACCAGTTTCTTTTACTTGTTTTACTAACTGTTTTTTACAAGATACATAATTTTCTATAGTCTTATGAATATTTAAATGATCTTCTGTAATATTGGTAACAATTCCTATTTCAAATTCTAAATTCTGTAATCGATTGCGGTAAAAAGCTTCTGAAGAGGTTTCCATACTTAATATCTTACAGCCGCTATCTACAAATCTTTTCAAATATTTATATAATCTATCTGCATCTGGTGTAGTATTTCGAATGGATTCCTGAAAATTCTTACAGATTAATCCATTCGTTCCTAAGTAAGCACATCGATCATTTCCTAACATATCTTGAATGATGGTAGCAACGGTTGTTTTTCCGTTTGTACCAGTGATTCCAATTAACTGTAATTCTTTTTCTGGATGGTCATAAAAACGACTGGCTAAAAAAGGAAGTTCTTGATTCGTATCTGCTACCAGGATGGTTGGAACAGAACATTTCACATTCTTTTGCACAACAACTGCACTTGCACCATTCGCAATGGCTTCTTCTATAAAATTATGACGATCTGCTGTAACTCCCATCGTACAAACGAAAATATCTCCTTTTTTTACTTCTTTAGAATTTATCTTAATATCATTTATGGGAATTTCTGGATAACCAGGATATAATTCATTTAACTTTTTCATCACTTTTTCCTCCCAATACATGATAAGGTTTCATTTTTGTTTGATCTTTTTGATATCTTTCATAAATCGCTAATAACTGATTGTTTTGATCCATTAATAAAACCTTGTCCTCCTCTGTCTGAAGAGACAAAATCATTCCATTTAATATCTTTTTTTTCATTTCTTCATTGACTATTATTTGCGGATAAGAAGAAAGAGCTTTGGTTATAGGAATTATTTTATCTTCTTCTATTTCTTCTTGCGAAATTGCTTGTTGTAGAGAAAAATTTCCTTGTTGTAGGCGTACTAAACTTTTCATGGTACAGTCTATTCCAAGTTCTTTTCCTATATCACGAATTAGACTTCGAATATAAGTCCCCTTCGTTACTTTTGCTTCGATTGAAAAGGTATAGTATTTTTCTTTTTTTTGTAATTCTCCTACTCTTTTTAATTCTAAAATTTCTACTTCTCTTTTTGGAATCTCCACCTTCTGTTGATTTCTAGCATATTCGTATAATCTTTTCCCTTGTACATGAATAGCAGAATATTTGGGAACTTCTTGCCAATATTTTTTCGGAAATTTTTTTAATACTTCATCTATTTTTTCTACTTCTAATCTTTCTATATCATATGTTTTTTCTACTGATCCGGTGATATCTAACGTATCCGTTCTCATCCCAACGATGATTTCCGCTCGATAAACTTTCGTAGTATTTGTTAAAAGTTCTATGATTTTACAGCCATCATTGACCCCTATTACTAAAACCCCTGTTGCAATGGGATCTAAAGTACCAGTATGACCAACCTGTTTCGTATTCAATTTTTTACAAACCAGATTTACGACATCTCTACTCGTGATTCCTTTTTCCTTATTGACAATTAAAATACCACTTTTCATTTCATCCACCTATTCAGTAGTATAACAAAAAGAAGCAAAAAAAACTACGCTTGTAGTCTTTTTTGATAATATTTGACAATTTCTTCTTTTAAATTTTCATGAAATTTTTTTTCTTGAATCATTTCTATTTCTTGTTTATAGGGAGGAAACTCTCCATCGATATAAGGGGTTTCTAAAATTTTAGGAATATCTTTTAATTTTTCATGAAAAATTATTTTTAATAATGGATCAAACCCAATGGTTCCAAATCCAATATTTTCATGTCTATCTTTATGAGAATTAATTTCATTTTTACTATCATTGATATGAATACATTTCACTTTATCAAGACCAATAATTTGATCTAGTTCTTTTAATACTTGATCAAAATTCGTTAAATCATAGCCTGCATCATTCAAATGACAAGTATCTAAACAAATTCCAACTCTATTGGAATAGGTAATTCCTTCTAAAATTTCTTTTAATTCTAAAAAATTACTCCCAATCTCTGAACCTTTTCCAGCCATGGTCTCTAATAAAATCATGGTATTTCCATGATATGTTTCTAAAACTTGATTGATCCCTTTCCTAATAGTAGCAATTCCCTCTTCTTTTCCTTTTCCTACGTGGCTACCTGGATGTAAAACTAAATATTTCATTCCCAGCATACTACAACGTTCTAATTCTTCTTTTAAAAAGGAAACTCCAAAATCTAGATTATCACGGTTTGCTAAATTAATAATATAAGGTGCATGAACTATTACAGCGTTTTGATCAATCCCATTTTCTTTCATTAATTTCATTGCTTTGATGGTTTGAAAATCATCAATTTCTGTTCTTTGTGTATTTTGAGGGGCTCCCGTATAAAACATAAAAGTAGTTGCTCCATAAGAGATCGCTTCTTCTACAGAAGCGACTAATTGTTCTTTCTTATTAAAAGTTACATGGGAACCAATTAACAATTTATTCTGTTGCTCCACTACAACCATCTCCACTATATATTGTTGCATTCCAACTTAATTTTGTTCCGCCACTTGTTGGTTGCACTTGATCTAATCCTGAAATTGTGGCATATTGTCTTTTATATCCTTCTCTGGTTCCGCATAAAGATTGAATTGTCACTTCCATCTTATTTTTTGCTCTAGCAACAATTAATTCTGGTTGTAATAAACTTTCTTCTGTTAATGGCATGGCATAATCTTTACTATCTTGAGAAGCAATATAATAACGATAATCTGGATTTTCTCCTGTTCCTACATTAATAATTGCTACATAACTCTTACTATAAATCCACCTTCCACCAAAAGAAGATTTTTCTTTTGATTTTTGCATTGTAGCCAAGTCTAAAGTAATAATCGTTACATCATTACTTCTACTTGGTAATACATAAAATCCACTAATGGCATCATTTCTTAAACTATCGACAAATAATCTTGCACTCGATACAAATCCTTCTTTTTTAGAATTTGTAATATATTGAGATACTTGCGGAATGGCAATCGATAATAATACTCCTAGTATCACGATAACAGCTAATAATTCAATTAAGGTAAAAGCCTTTTTATTCTTCATATTCTCACATCCTTATTATAAATATACCATAGTTTTGATTTCTTATCAAGAAAAAGACTTCGAATCAGTATTGAAATTTTTCTATCCTCTCGTTTTCCAGATTTTATCAAAAAAACGCATTATACATGCGCTTTTCAATCATTAACATCCTACTGAACTATAAACTGTAGCGTTCCATCCATTCGATGGTCGATACTTCTCTAACCCAATGATATTATTGATGAACTTATAATCTCCTTCTTCAGAACCACACATCATCGTAATTCCATTTTCCCCTTCATTATTATTACTTCTCACAATAGATTCTCGATTTACACGATCTTCTTCTGTTAAAGTAATCGTATATCTTTTGGAATCTCTCACTGCAATATAATATTGATAATCTGGATTCTCATCTGTTCCTGTATTGACGATTGCTACATAACTATATTGTGGCATCCAAGCTGCATTAAAAGGAGAAGTTAATCCACCCTTTTCTAACTTAATTAAATCTAAAGAGATGATCGTAATATCATCTGTACCAACTGGTAATTCATAGAATTCACTATGAACATCGTTACGAATTGCACTAACAAAGTCTTTTGCTGTTGCAACTAAGCTATCTTTTCTGGATTTGGTAATATATTGGGTTACTTGTGGAATAGCAATTGCTAAAAGGATTGCTAAGATCACAATAACAGCTAATAATTCAATTAAAGTAAATCCCTGTTTATTTTTCATAACTATCTAGTCCTATCATTCTTCTGGATATACTTTTTTAATACTAATCTGAATATCTTGTCCTAATTTCTCGCTATATACACTCATTGATCCATTTAATGTTGGTTTTGTTACTCCTGCATTTTCATTTAATTGTAGAATATTTTCTTTGGATAATGCATCATAAGCAATAGCAGCAGCTTTTACACCACCATCTTTTGTTGTTCCAATTCCATATCCTTCTTCATCAATTGCAGCAACAAAGTATTCATATGTTGGATTTTCTGCTGTAGCAATATTCACGATTACAACAAAAGAATTATCTGGTACATAAGCTGTTCCATAAGGGGAAGTTTTTCCACCTTTTTCTAGATCATTTCTGATTTCACTAAAGAAAATTACAGTAGCTTCTTTTTCGTTAACAGGATTCTGAAAATCTCCTAAGTTAGCTTGATTTCTTGCCGTAGTTGCATATGTTAAAGCATTGGCTTGATAAGTACTCTTCTTTGACTCACTTAAGTATTTTGCAACAGAAGGTACAGCTATTGCTAATAAAACTCCTAATATAACGATAACGGCTAATAATTCGATTAAAGTAAATCCCTTTCTTTTTAAATTCATAATTTCTCCTCCTCTATTTTAACAATATTAGTATATCATTTAACAAATCGATTTGCAATCACTTTTTCTTAATTTTCTATTTTATTATGTAGTGTTACAATTGATGTGACACCGATAAGTATATACAAAAAGCGATTGATCCAGTAAAATGTTAATTGAATAA
>CANPVK010000049.1 GCA_947581715.1 uncultured Bacilli bacterium | reverse complement strand
CAATTTGATTTGGTATATCTTCATTCGGATATCCATCTGTTAAGAATAAAACGATACATTCTCTATTTTCTTCTTTTACATAATTCTTTAAAATCTCATCCACATGAATAAGTGGTTGATAATAATTCGTATTTCCTGAATCGGTTAAAGAATCTATTTGATTTAAAATTCCATCCTTGTCATTTGTTAATCCACTAATTAAAGTAGATTCTGTACTAAAGGTAATTAATGCTACTCGATTATTAGGATCAGTTAATAAGCTATTCACTAATTCTTTAGAGTCATATTTTACTCTATCTAGTTTCGCTCCAGCCATACTTCCAGATACATCTAATACTAAGATAACATCTTTATTCGGATTACTTGCTTTTAAAACAGTATCTACATCAAAAGTAATCCTAGCTTTTCCTTTACTGGTCCATTCTGCACTCTTCTCGATATTCCAACTTCCTGGTTCTTTTTGTTCATAACTTAATTCTTTGGAGGTAATCGTTACACTTCTAACTTCCGTTTCTAAAGAAAAAGAACTAGGAATGAGAATGATTGCTAGAAGAATCAAAAGAAATCCTGCTATCATATAGATTTGAGGTTTTTTAAAGATTTTCTTTTTATTTCTTTTCTCTTTTTTCAAAATCGATCACTCCTCTATTCTACGATAATATTATCTTATCATATCACTACCCTAGTTAGTCAAGAGTTTTCATTTTGTAAATAGAGATTTAAATAAATATAATTTGATAATAAAAAAAAGATTAACTACTCATCTTCGTTAATTCTTTTTATTATTTTTTCAATTTTATCTCCATATTCAATAGATTCATCATAAATAAATTTTAATTCTGGAGTATGCCTAATTTCTATTCTTTGACTTAGTTGTCCTCGAATAAAAGATGCTGCTCCCTTTAGAGCCTCCAAAGTACTTTCCTTTTTTTGATCATCTAAAACAGTAAAATAAACTTTGCAAAAACTAAGATCATTCGTAATCTCACACCCAGTAATCGTTACAAAATGAATATCCTGATTTTTAATTTCTGTCTGTAAAATGATACTAATTTCTTTTTGAAACTGATCATTTAATCGCTCTATCTTTATACTCATAATATCACCATTATCTTTCGATTAATATCAATTCATAAGCTTCTATAATATCTTTTTCTTTAATATCTTGATAATTTTCTAAAGTAACTCCACAATCCATTCCTTTCGATACTTCTTTTACTTGATCTTTTTCCCTTTGAATAGAATTAATCTTTCCCGTATAAACAACTACTCCATCACGAATTAATCGAACATTACTATTTGCTTTCACTGTTCCATCTAGTACATGACATCCTGCAATGTTACCAATTTTAGAAAATTTAAAGATTTGCCTAATTTCTAAAGAACCCGTTACTTTTTCTTCATAAACAGGATCTAACATTCCTTTCATGGCAGCTTCCATATCTTCTACTACCTTATAAATAATATCGTATAAGCGAATTTCTATTCCATTTTCTTTAGCAATTTCCATTGTTTTGGAATTTGGTCTAATATTAAACCCAATAATAATAGCATTGCTTGCTTTCGCCAAAGTAATATCACTTTCTGTAATCGTTCCTACTCCACTACGAATGACTTTTACTCGTACACCCTCTACTTCAATTTTCTCTAGTGATTTTTTTACAGCTTCGCTACTTCCATTCACATCAGCTTTTAAAACAACATTAATTTCACGAACTCCTTTCTGGATATGACCAAACAATTCATCCAATGTCATACCAGAGCGATTGGTATCTTTTTCACGACTTCTTAGTTTTCTTTCTTCTGCTATTTGTCTTGCTTGCTTTTCTTCTTCAAAAGCCATAAATTTATCACCTGCTTGTGGAGGTTCATTTAATCCTGTAATCTCTACAGGAGTAGAAGGTAAAGCACTCGTAATATTTTGTCCTCTATCATTTTTTAAAGTACGAATTTTACCATAACAGGTTCCTACTACAATAGGGTCTCCCAAACGAAGGGTTCCATTTTGAATCAATAAAGTAGCAACACTTCCCACTTGTTTATCTAAACGAGATTCAATTACAGTACCAGTTGCATAACGATGAGGATTTGCTTTTAATTCTGCCATTTCACTCACTAATAGAATATTTTCTAATAATTCTGGAATTCCTTCTTTCGTTTTTGCAGAAATTTTAGAAACCATGGTATCTCCACCCCATTCTTCAGGAGTAATGCCATATTCTACCAATTCTGTTAAAACACGATCTGGATTCGCATCTGGCTTATCCATTTTATTAATTGCGATAAGGATAGGAACATTGGCAGCTTTCGCATGGTCAATTGCCTCTTTAGTTTGAGGCATTACGCCATCATCTGCAGCAACAATAATAATAACAATATCTGTTACACTAGCTCCTCTTGCTCTCATTTCTGTAAAAGCTTCATGACCAGGGGTATCAATAAAAGTAATCTTTTTTCCATTGATTTCTACTTGATAAGCTCCAATTGCTTGAGTAATTCCCCCTGCTTCCCCACTTACAACATTGGTATTTCGAATCGCATCTAATAAAGAAGTTTTTCCATGATCAACATGCCCCATAATCGTAACAACAGGAGCTCTCTCCTCTAAATCTTTTTCTTCATCGATAATTTCAAAATTTTCAAAATTAGAAATATCTTGCGATTCTTCTCTTTTTAATGTTTTATCAAAATCTAATACTAAAATTTCTGCTACTTCGAATGTTAAAGAATTATTTAAAGTAGTCATAATTCCAAGATTCATTAATTTCTTAATTAATTCACCAGGGGTAACTCCTAAGCTTTCAGCCAATTCTTTTACTGTCATATTTTCCTTATATAAAACGGTATGTTGGTCTACTTTATTTTCATTTGTCATTAATTTTTCACGATGTTTATAAATTTCTTTTTTATCTTTTAAAAAGGTATCTTCTTCCGTTTGATTCTGTTTTTTACTACGAATCTTATTACTTTTTGGTTTTTCTTCTCCCATCTTAGTATTTAATGCTAAAGACTCTACCTTTTCAAAAAACTCATCATCATCATACTCATTTTCTTCTTCATTTTCGAAAGATTCTTTTTTCTGACTTTGAATTTCGTTATCCAGCATCGTGATATCATCTTGTTCTAAGATATCATCTTCTTTTGATACAGAAATATTTAATTTTTTACATAATTCAAATATTTCTTCGATCTCTTTATCTACATCTAATGCATAGTCTAAAACACTCATCATAAAAAACGCCTCCTTTTTTAAATGGAAAATCTTTTCATAATTTTTTGAATTCCATTTGTTGCTTCTTGTATTTCTTCTTTCGTAAAATCTCGATCAATTTGATAGGGAATTACCTGTACTCCAGCATCCCCTAACATTTTTTTACTTAAGGAAACAGATTCTTGCTTCGAATACATTCTCAAATAAATAATTTTTTGAATTCCTACTTGAATAATTTCTTTGGTACATTCCATACAAGGATACCAAGTAACATATAAAATGCTACCATTCAAATCAGATAAAGAACCACGATAATTTAAAATAGCATTCCTTTCCGCATGTACTACAAAATAGTCTTTTATTTTTTCTTTTTCCCCAGTTTTTTCTCCAATAGAATTCCAGTAAAAAGTATCATCATTCATTCCTTTTGGAAGTCCATTATATCCAACAGATAAGATTTTATGTTCTTGATTTACAATACAAGCTCCAACTTGATTAGATGGATCTTTACTTCTAGCAGATGCCATCACTGCTACTCCCATAAAAAATTCATCCCAAGTAAGATATTCTTCTCTTTTTCCTGGCATAGGATCACCCCCTACTACTTTTTCTATTTTTCTAAAATCATTTCCTCAATTTCTTGATAAATAGAATCAGGTATCTCTGTTTCTAAAGCTTTCTCCAGTACTTTGGTTTTCTTTGCTTTTTCTAAAACCGCTAAATCTTTTTTAATATAAGCACCATGTCCATTTAATTTTCCTGTTGTATCAACTTTTATTTCTCCCTCCGGAGTTTTCACAACTCTAATAAGTTCTTGTTTGGGAAATCTTTCCCTAGTAACGGAGCACATTCTCATTGGAATCTTCTTTATTTTCATATTATTCATCCCTAAAAGTAATTCCTAAACTTTCTGCATCTTTTGTATTTTTAATATCAATTTTATATTTGGTTAATCGAGAAGCAAGTTTTGCATTCATTCCCTTTTTTCCAATGGCTAAAGAATAATTTTCACCATCTGCAATCACTAAAGCTTCTTGCTTTTTAGAATCCATAATAAGAACTTTTAAATTTTTTGCAGGAGCTAAACTATTTTCAATGAACACTTGTGGATCTTTATCATATTTCACAATATCGATTTTTTCCCCATGTAATTCTTTTAAAATATTAGCAATTCTCGTTCCTTTTTCTCCAATACAAGAACCAATAGGATCAATTCTACTATTTTCTGAATAAACAGCTACCTTACTTCTATTTCCCGCATCTCTTGCCACACTATAAACTAAAACATTCCCATCCGTTACTTCAGGAATTTCTAATTCAAATAGTCGTTTAATAAATCCATAATGGGTTCTAGAAAGCAAAATTAATAATCCTTTACTATTCGAATCTACCTTACTAACATAAACTTTAATCTGACTCCCCATTTCTATTTTTTCTCCAGGAATACATTCTTTCTTTGGTAAAATACCATTACTTCTTCCTAAATTAATATAATAGTTATCACGATCTTCTAACTCTACTGTTCCAATCAATAATTCATCTTGTTTATCTCCTAATTCGTTTAAAATACTATTTCTTTCTGCTTCACGAATTTTTTGAATTAAAACTTGTTTTGCAGTAGAAGTAGCTACTCTACCAAAATCTTTTGGTGTGATTTCTGTATCAATGGTATCTCCAACATTTAATGTTGGATTCACTTTTCTTGCTTCTGTTAGACTAATTTCTGTATCTAAATCAATTCCATCTGATTCTGGATCATTTTCTTTTTCATCTTCTACTACAGTTAAATAAGAATAAACTTTAATATCACCAGAATTTTTATCAATTAATACTTTGGAATTTTGAATTCCTGTATTTCTTTTATAAGCAGCCATTAGCGCATTTTCCATTGCTTCAAAAATAATTTCACGATCAATTCCCTTTTCCTTTTCTACTAATTCTACTGCTTTAATAAATTCTTTTCCATTCATTGTACTTCCTCTCCTTTTTCTTTGGCATAAACATCTAAGGTATAACTTTCTGAAATTAAATCTAATCGATCTAAAATGGGATTCAAAATTCTAGTTGCCATTACTACTTTATTTAAAGGAATGATTTCTTTTCCGTCTAAAATAATAGTTAACGTATTTTCTCCATCTTTTTTTTCATAAGTAATATCATCGATAAAAAGATTCAAATGATCCAATTGATTTCCTACTGCCTGAATAATTTTTTCTTTCATAATTTCTCCTTTCTTTTAGGATTCAAATAAAATCGAGTGGTATTCCCCACTCGTTGTATCTCGATTATAACATACTTTTTTGGAATTGACACCGTTTTTTTTAATATTTTAATGAAAAATGAACTTTTTTTGGAAATTTATGATACGATTATCCTAGAAAGAAGGAATTTATATGGAAAATATAACGTTTAATATAATTTTAGGTATTTTCATTACTATTACTCCATTTTTCATTTATAACTATCAAAAAATCAAAACAACTTCTACCCAAATAATGGTATGGGGAATCTGTTCTTTTTTACTTTGTATTTTAGGTTTAACATTGAGTCATAAAGACATTCACCTCTTAGCATTAATCACCTCTATCTTATTTTCTACTCTTCTAAATTACTTTATGATTAAAAATTGGATTCATATCAAACAACTTCCGAAAACATTAGGAATATTACTTCTTTTTTTTGCATCTACTTTTTTTCAACTGATCCCAATTTATCTATTTTCTATAAATTTAGAAAATTTAAGCGCAAGTCAACAATTATATTTAACTTTATTCTCGGATTGTATTTTATTTTTGATATTTCTTTTTATCTATCAACATACGTTAAAAGAAGATTTTCAAAAATTAAAAAAGAATTTATATCAAATTTTAGATATAGGAATCAAATATTGGTTAATTGGATTGATCATAATGGTAATGTCTAATTTATTCATTAATATCTTTCTTCCACAAGCAACTGCTGGTAATGAAGAGAGTGTCCAAGAACTAATTCATGCTTCGCAATTCATTTCTGTTTTAGCAATAGGATTCCTTGCTCCTATCATCGAAGAATTTACCTTTCGAAAAGCATTTCGAAATCTTTTTTCTTCCAAAATTGTTTATGTATTAGCATCCGGTCTGATCTTCGGTGGACTTCATGTCATTTTATCTTTAACGAGTCCTTGGGATTTATTTTATATCATTCCTTATAGTGCTTTAGGAATTGCATTTGGTTATATGTATGTCAAAACAGATAACATTTATACTTCCATAATCATGCATATCTTTCATAATACTTGTCTAACTGCTTTCGCCTTACTAGGAGTGATTTTATGATGAGTCGTACAGAAAAGCAAAAACAACTAGAAAAACAATTAGAAAAAGAAGAAAAACAAGAAAAAAGAAATCAGATATTGAAAATATTTTTAAAGATTTTCTTTTTCTTAATCCTTCTTTGCTTTCTACTTCTTTTATACATGCATTTTATTGGTACAAAAGGCTTAGTAGTAAAAGAATATAAAATAGAAAGTTCTAATTTACCAGAAAATTTTCATGGATTTAAAATTGTCCATTTTTCTGATCTACATTATCTCTCTACGATTCAAAAAAAAGATTTAGAAAAAATCGTCACCAAAATCAATCAATTAAAGCCAGATATAGTAGTATTCACTGGGGATTTAATGGATGCTAAAAAAACTCCTACAGAAGAAGATTTAAAGGATTTAATACAACAGCTACAAAAAATAGAAGCAACAACTGGATATTATGCAATTAAAGGAAATCATGATTATGAAAATGATAATTTTAATAAAGTATTTCAAGAAACAAAATTTAAAATTTTAAATAATTCTTATGAACTAATTTATGCGAAAGGTACGACTCCTATTCTTATAACAGGAGTTGGAAGTATCCTTGCAAATGACTGTGATATAAATCAAGCTTTTCGTTACTCTGAAATGGACAATTTATACACGATTTCCTTATTACATGAACCAGATGTGATCGATTCCATCATAAATCAGTATCCAGTAGATTTAGCACTAGCAGGACATTCACATAATGGCCAAATCAGATTTCCAGGAATCGGTGCGATTTTCAAAGTAAAAGAAGGAGAAAAATATCCAAACGAAAAATATATCATTGGTAACACCTCTTTCTACATATCAGGTGGTCTAGGAACTAGTATCTATGAATTTAGATGGTTCAATAAACCAAGTATTAATTTTTACCGTTTAGTAAAAACCTCCCAATAAACGAATTAAAAAAGAAGCACTTGCTTCTTTTTTGATATTTATCCTTGATAATCAAAATTTAATGGTTTTAATTCTTCTAACACAAACATTCCATCTTTTCGAATTAATACATCATCAAAATAGATTTCTCCCCCACCATAATCTTTTCTTTGAATTAATACCATATCCCAATGAATTCCAGAATCATTTCCATTATAACAGTCTTTATATGCTTGCCCTGGTGTAAAATGCAAACTTCCTAAGATTTTTTCATCATATAAAATATCTCCCATTGGGTATAATATTTTTGGATTAAAACCTAACGAAAATTCTCCAACATAACGTGCTCCTTCATCGGTATCAAAAATCTCATTTAATTTTTGATTGTCCTCATCACAAGTAGCCTTCACAATTTTTCCATCTTGAAATTGTAAGGATACATGATGAAATACATTTCCTTGATAAGGACTTGGCGTATTATAGGTAATGGTTCCATTCACACTATTTTTGATAGGTGCACTATAAAGTTCCCCATCTGGAATATTCATTTCTCCCACGCAAGGAATACTTCCCATTCCTTTTATACGAAAGGTTAAATCAGTACCAGGAGAAACAATTCTAACTTTATCGGTTTGATCCATTAATTTTTTTAACGGTTGAATTAATTTACCCATTTGTTGATAGTTTACAGTCATTACATCTAAGGCAAAGTTACAAAACTCTCTACTACTCATCCCTGCTTTATAGCTATCTAATAAAGAAGGATAATTTAATAAAACCCATTTTCTTTGATTTACTCGAATATCAGAAGATGGTAAAAGAGCTTGACTTAATTTTTTGGCCATCTCAGCTGGTACATTTTTACTTTCATAATCATTCATCGAATAACGAATATTAATGAAAGAATCAAATAGTTCTACTTCATTTTCTTGAATTTTTTGTAGTAGTTGAATTCTGCCTTCATTATTTCCTTCTGACAATTGTGCTCCTAATAATGGATCATTAATTTTTAAACAAGGGACTCCTCCACTTTTATAGATTGCTTCAATTAAGTAGGAAACAAATTCTCTCGTTTCTAAAGATTGGGTAATAATTAATACTTTTTCATCCTTTTCCACATGAATCGAATAACTGACAATTAAATTGGCTAATTCTTTTAGTTTATCACTCATTTTCACTCTTTCCTTTCTTGATACATAAAATATAAGTAAGAGGTGATTTTATGTATCCATACAATTATAATATACCACAAATGAATCGAAATATGTATCGAGGAAAAAATTATCAAGATCAAAGATTTGTTGGAGGAGGATTTTTAGCACCACTTTTATTAGGTGGTGTGGCAGGATATGCAATTGGTTATAATCGTCCCAATTATTATCAACCACCAATGATGTATTACCCACAACCATATCCAACTTATTATAGTAACAACTATTATTATCCTTATGGTTATTAAAAAAAGCTTTCCGAAAATTGGAAAGCTTTTTAAATACTATCAGAATTCATGAATAAATTAGACTTTAAAGTAGTAATGACTGGTCGAGCACCATTGGCAGTGGAATCAGAAGAATTAGCAGTTGCTAACTGTTGATAATAGCTATAGACAATCCATACCTGACCAGGATAATCAAGTCTTGGTGTTTTGGTCCAATAGTAGGTTGTTAAAAACCAATCAGTATTACTATGATCAAAATGAAGAACCTGCTCAACATCATTGATGAAAACTTTATTTTCTATGGAAGCGATTTGCTCAGCAGTTGGTAAAGTAATATTAGTAGTTTGCAATAATTGAGAAGAAACGATAGGAGCATATACATTTTTGATGAAATAACCAATATTATGGCTATCATCTTCATGATAAGTACTACTATTATTGGAATCAAAAGCCATCGGACTACAACCATGTTGACCACTAATATGAATTCCACATTGTGTATTATAACTACCGTCAGGTTTTAAATTATAATCAGATAACAACGTTACAAAGGAATTACCACTACTACTTTTTTCTAATACATGCCACTTACTTCCATCGATTGCTACTACACTAGTTCCTACCTCTAAATTTGTAGTTGAATCCATGGTATTTAAAATATGTTCTTTACTTAATGTGATCGTAGGTCGGACTCCAAAATAAGAAGAACCAATTGCTAAATGAGCAACTAATGATTGAATATCTCCTTGTACTGCCCATAGTGCCTGTTCTGTTACTGAATGTTTTGTTTTTAACCAATAATTTGTTGTTAAAAGCCATGGAGTATATACTGGAATAGCAGTTCCAGTTTGACCATAATTATATTTTTGATTCTCGATCTGTTCAAACTGTTCCAACGTAGGAAGACTAACAGTAATAGAAGAATCATCTAGTATTTTTTGTATTTTTGGTAAATAAGTTTTATTTAAAAAATACCCAATATTATTACTATCGTTTTCATCATAACCATTATTTCCTGTAGAATCGAAAGACCTGATACTACATTGATATGTTTCATTAATTGTTTTACCACATCCCGTATCATAACTTCCATCAGGCTTTAAATTATAATCAGATAATAAAGTAATATTTTTCATGGTTGGATCACTATTCTCTAAAACATGCCATTTGCTTCCATCTGTTAAAGTGATTTCTTCCCCAATTTCATAGTTTTCATAAATTCCTACAACTTGATTTAAACTTTTTTCCTTTTTTAATACTAAATCGTTATCTACAAATCCACCAACAATACCAAAAGTGATTTCAATATCTTGACTACTTTCATTTCGAATATTAATGGTAACTTTTTTTCTTTCATTGGAATGAATGATTCCTAAAACTGGATTTTCCGATGTAATATCATATCCAACCTGAATAGAATCACTGTCTTGATTCATAAGATAGTAAAGTTCGTATTTAGAATCAATTTTATTAAAAGAACTTATTGTTATTTGAATTTGTTTTTTGTATTTTTTTTAACGGTAATTTTATGATTTACTAAATCCTTGCTTTCTAAGTCATAATCTAGTGTTCCTGCTATAATATTTAGCTTTCCATGTTCTTCTACTACATTTGTAAAAAAAGCATAAGAAGTTCCAAACACAAAAACCATAAATATAAATATTCCAATGACTAATCGATAAGAGTCTTTTATTTTCATAATATCATATCCTCTAATTTATTATAACCAAATAAACAATAAAAAAGCAAGTTTCTCCACTATAAACTCAGGATAAACGCATGAAAATTTAAATCATGTGTTTTTCTTTAACAATAGAGCAATATCTTTAGTATTAAGAAGTTT
>CANPVK010000048.1 GCA_947581715.1 uncultured Bacilli bacterium | reverse complement strand
GAGCACTCGGCTGTTAACCGATAGGTCGTAGGTCCGAGTCCTACATCAGGCGCCATTTATTTAGTAGTGATGTAGTGCCTGATTAGCTCAGTTGGTAGAGCACTCGGCTGTTAACCGATAGGTCGTAGGTCCGAGTCCTACATCAGGCGCCATCTGGCCAGTTGGTGAAGTGGCTTAACACACTGCCCTTTCACGGCAGCATACACGGGTCCGAATCCCGTACTGGTCACCATGATGTAAATTGCCCTTCGTTTGTAAGGGTTTTATTTTTTTAGAAATATCTTTTTATTTTTTCTATTCTTTTTTTCTAAAGTTTGGTAAAATAGATTTAGAATAGGGAGGGGTAATGATGTATGATGATTATCCAACAATTTATGAAACAACGATTGATCAAAATTTTATTTATTGGATTATTTTAGGTGTAATTTTACTTATTTTGTTTATTATTACTCTGTTTTCTCTTGGAAAAATCTTTAAAAAAGCAAATCGTTCTGGAGTTTCGGCATTCATCCCTTTTTATAATATTCTGGTCTTGTTGGAAATTACTAATAAACCAAAATATTTTTTCCTTTTTTATTTGATTCCAGGAGTCAATTTCTTATTTTATTTATTTACTATGTTTTCTCTTGCTAGATTGTTTCGTAAAAGTCAAGGTTTTGCCTTTGGTTTAACTTTTTTTCCCTTTTTATTTTATCCAATTTTAGCTTTTAGTGATAGTGAATATATTGGAATTAATTTAGCTGCTATGGAGGGAAAATCTACTACTATTGATGTACCAAAAGTAGTAGAAGAAGAGGAAGAAAATCCTGTTATTCATGAAGAACAAGATGAAGCGAGCAGAAACATTAATATTTCTATTGGTGGGGGAGTATATCAGAAGGATTATACTAATACATTATTGCATGTTGATCAACAACAAACCATCTCCATGGAACCTGCGAATCCTCGTAAACCAGAAAATGAAAAAAATTCTTTTCTCATTTCAGAAGAGGAGGAAATGCAAGAACCAATTTTAACAGATTCTAAATTAAATCAACAAAATTCTGCTATTAATCAGTCTGCCGTTACAGAAAAGATACAACCTACTATTATGATGCCAGAACCTATTACCATTCATCCAACTCTTATTTCTCCTGTAGAGGTTCAACAAGTAATAGAACCTGCTAAAATGGAGCCAGTTTCTCCAATGGTTAGTGCTGGAGGGAAAATAGATGAATTTGTTATTTGTCCAAATTGTGGTGCTAAAGTGAAAAATGGTGCTACTACTTGTTTTCTATGTGGGCATCTTCTTCCAGAAAAAAAGTGATCTCCTTCTTGACAATTATAAGATATTACGATATTATTATAACTACGGACAGAAGAGTATCACCGTATTTGGAGACATACTCAAGAGGCCGAAGAGGCGCCCCTGCTAAGGGTGTAGGTCGGGCAACTGACGCGAGGGTTCAAATCCCTCTGTCTCCGCCATATCGAAATTAGAATCCTTGAAAAAGGATTTTTTCTTTTTCTTTTTGTGTTATAATAGAATATAGAATTGGTGAGATGTAGTATGATAAAATTTTGGAAAAGATACTGGCAATATATTATTTTTTCTTTCTTTTGTGTTTCAATTAGTGCCTGGTTTTTAGAAATTTTATATTCTCTTATTTTGCGACATCGATTTGTTTTACCGGGAACTTTGTTAGGTCCTTGGTGTCCTGTTTATGGTACTGCTTTTCTAGCTTTATTATTCTTTTTACATCCAAAAGATCATAAAATTTATAATTTTATGAAAACATTTGTGATTGTTATGATTGTAGAATATCTGGCATCTTTTCTTTCTGATAGAATCTTTCATCATATTATTTGGGATTATCACCATTATTTTTTCAATATTCACGGTAGAGTTTGTTTGGAAATGACTTTATTATTTGCCATAATGGGATATTTAATGATGTATTTTGTAGAACCTATATTAAGAAGAATTTCTATTCAGTTAGGGAATCGGTTAAAAATAATTGATATGGTATTTGTTAGTTTGTTTTTATTCGATATTCTCATTAATATCTTTTATATATAGGAGTATTTATGATTGAAGAAGTAAGAGAACAATTATTTCAATTACAAGATTTAGATTATCAAAAGTTTCAACGCAATCTATGTCCAGGTGTTTCTCATATGATTGGGGTTAGGATTCCTGATTTAAGAAAAATTGTGAAAAAGATTTTAAAACAAGATTTTCGGATTTATTTAGCACCTCATGAAAATCGTTTTTATGAAGAAATGATGATAGAAGGATTATTGATTGCTACTAGTAAAATAGCATTAGAGGAAAAGTTGAATTATCTCAAAAAATTTGTTCCTAAGATTGATAATTGGGCTATTTGTGATACGGTTTGTGCTAGTTTTCATTTTTCTAAAGCAGAATTACCGATTGTATGGAATTTTTGTAAACAGTATCAGAAGAGTAAAAAAGAATTTGAATTACGATTTTTAGTTGTGATGATGATGGATTATTTCTTAATAGAAGAATATCAGGAGCAAGTTTTACAAATCATTGATTCGCTTGATTGTGACTATTATTATACAAATATGGCTGTTGCTTGGTTATTGTCAGTATTCTATACTAAAAATAGAAAAAGAGTTATTCTTTATTTGAGAGAAAATCATCTTTCCCCATTTGCTTATCAAAAAACAATTCAAAAAATATTAGAATCCAATCGTGTTTCCATAGAAGATAAAAAGATCATTCGAAATGTTGGAATAAAAGGACTTGAGTTTTAGTGTTTTTTTGGTTATAATAAAGTTATCTAGGATGTGATAAAATGTTAAATAATAAGGGGTTTGTAGCATCTGTCATTTTGTATTCTATTACTGCTGTGGTAGTAGTGGTATTGTTGTTAATTTTAGCGGTAGATAGGGCTGGTATAAATAATACGGGAAATATGGTAGAAGATATCAAAAAACAGGTAAGTGGGTTTTAGAAGGATTTCTTCTTTTTTTTTGCATAGAAAAAACTTTTTTCTCCCTAAATAAAGATGAAAGGAGAAAAAATGGCGCGTCATAAGGTAGAAATAAGTGGCGTGAATACTGCGGATATGAAAGTATTATCTAGTGAAGAAAATGAAAAATTATTTCAAGAAATGAAAAATGGAAATTCTTTTGCTAGAGATGAATTAATACAAGGAAATTTAAAATTAGTTTTAAGTATTATCAAAAAATTTAATCATCGAAACGAAAATTTAGATGATTTATTTCAGGTAGGGTGTATTGGTTTAGTGAAAGCCATTGATCATTTTGACTTAAGTTATGATGTAAAGCTTTCTACTTATGCAGTACCTATGATTTTAGGGGAAGTAAAAAGATATTTAAGAGATAATGGCAGTTTAAGGGTCAGTCGTTCTTTAAAAGATTTAGCATATCGCATATTAAGTCAAAAAGAAGAGTTGACCAAAAAATTAAACAGAGAAGTATCTATAGAAGAAGTTTCAAAAAAATTAGGTGTTTCCAGTTTTGATGCTATTACTGCATTGGATGCCATGAGAAGTCCTGTTAGTATTTTTGAACCCATTTATAATGATGGGGGTGATACGATTTATCTTTATGATCAAATAGAAGATAAGAGATTAAGAGAAAAGGATTTGGATGTTAATTTAGCCGTTACTGATGCCATTGGTGATTTAGATGCTAGAGAACGTTATATTATTGAAGAAAGATATATTACTGGAAAAACGCAAATGGAAATTGCTAGTGAATTAGGTATTAGTCAAGCACAAATTTCAAGATTGGAAAAGAATGCTATTTATACTTTAAAGAAAACTTTAAAATAGAAGAATGTATTTCTGATTTTTTTTCTTCATATACTTCTTTAGGTGGTTATATGAGGTTATCAGACTTACAAAATAAAGATATTGTAGATATGAATGATGGAAAAAATATCGGAAATATTATTGATGTGAATATTGATGCATCAACTGGAAATATTGTTTCTTTTATTATTGAACCAAATAAAAATTTTTTTAAATTTTTTAATAGAGGAGCAGATACAGAAATTAAATGGCATAGTATTACGAAAATTGGTGAAGATGTTATTTTAGTAAAATTGGGTCTTTGATAGGGAAGCATTTGCTTCTTTTTTTTGTCAAAATATGTAAATTATATAGAAAATGTTCGATTCTGATTAGGAAATATTATATAATAATAATGGGGATCATATGATAAAAGATAATTACAATGGTAGTAAGTATACAAAGGCGGATAAAATTTTGATTTCTCATGTTGTTGAGCTCTATGAACAATATAAAATAACGAACAAAAGTTGTGCAACTAATTTTTTAAACCCAAGACAAGTAAAGATTGTTACAGCCTATTTAAAAAAAGAGAAGATTCCATATTCTATTTATGAACCGTATTCTTTTTTGGAAAAAAAAGTTATTTATTTTGGTATGAATCAAAATTTTGTTACCATTTATCGAATTCAATATCAAGGATATGTTACACATTCCCAAATTTTAGGAACTTTATTTTCTTTTGGATTCAGTGATGATTTTATAGGAGATATTCTTGTTGAAAAAGATTATTTTTATTATACCAATTTGAGTAAATTGAATTCTTTCTTAGAACAAAATTTGAAGATGATAAATCATCATATTCTTTTATTAGAAAAAGTAGAGGAAATTTGTTTACAGGAAGATCATTTTGAAAAAATTACACTTTTGGTAAGTAGTTTAAGATTGGATCATATTGTTAGTAAAATAGTAGAAAGAAGTAGAAGTCAGGTTTTATCTATGTTAGCAGAACAAATGATTTTTCTAAATTATGAAGAAGCAAAAAATTCTAGTGTTTTATTAAAGAAAGATGATATTTTATCCATTCGGAAGATAGGAAAATTTAAAATAGGGGAAATGATGGGTTTTACAAAGAAAGGCAAAATTATTTTGGAAATAGAAAAGTATAAATAGTGGTGGTGATAAGAATGAAAAAAATATGGAAATATTTCGTAATAGTATTATTTATTAGTCCTGTTATTGTGCTTGCAGAAGAGGTAGGACAATCAGAGATACCAGAAGCAAAGACAGAAATTGTTACTTTATCAAAGTGTGTAGACGGTGATACAGCACATTTTAAGGATCAGGAAGGAAGGGAGTTTACTGCCAGATTTTTAGCAGTAGATACTCCAGAATCTGTTCATCCGACAAAAGAAGTAGAACCTTTTGGAAAAGAAGCAAGTGAATATACTTGTACGACTTTAACGAATGCAACGGAAATTCGTTTAGAATATGATTCTAATAGTGATACCGAAGATTTATATGGGAGAAGATTAGTTTGGGTGTTTGTAGATGATATATTACTACAAAAATCATTGGTTGAACTTGGGTATGCTGAGGTAACTTATCTTTATGGAGATTATAAATATACTCCGTTGTTGCAAGATACAGAAGCAATTGCTAAAGCACATAAAGTTGGTATTTGGTCTGATGCCTTAGATTCTTCTGTGGATGAAAAAGAGCAAATCACTGTAGAAGATACCAGTACAAAGAAAAAAGGATTTTTCGATAAATTATTGGATCGATTGTTAGCAACTATCATGAATTTTATTGATGATTTATTAGAAAAATTATTAAAAATGATTGAAGATATGTTATAATTTCTTTAAGGATGTGAAGCGTATGAAGAATGGAAACTCTGTTTATGATAAAGTATTGGAATTCAAACAGAAATATCCAATGAGTGTTTGCTTTCGACTTAAAAAAAATGCAGAAATTATCGAAAGACATTTAAATCCAGATGAAAATATTTTATATATCTTTGCAGCACAAAAAAATAATAATCCTTTTGATTTTTTTTCCACTGCTGTTATTGCTTTAACCGATAAAAGATTATTACTGGGTAGAAAAAGAGTTTTATTTGGTTATTTTTTAGATTCTATTACTCCAGAATTATTTAATGATTTAAAGGTATTATCAGGAGTAATTTGGGGTAAAATTCATATCGATACTGCAAAAGAGTTTATTATGTTATCTAATATTGATAAGAAGGCTTTACCAGAAATAGAAACAATGATTACTTCTTATATGATGAAAGAAAAACAAAAGTTAAGAGGAGTTTAACAAATCTTAAAATGGAGGTAATAATTTGAAAAAATCAATATCCATATTAATATTATTAATTTTGTTATTTAGTGCTTTTCAGTGGGGAATGAATTATTTGAAAGATGGTCACGAGATTTCTTATCAAGTATTTTTAGCCAATGAACCATATGAAGTCAAAGAAAAATATCAGAAAGATTATTATGATGTTGAAATTCAGAAGGGGGAAAATATCTTTTATTTTACTTTTCCAAATACATTTAATAAACAAAAGAAAATTGTTGAAAAAGTAGAGTATATGATTGAAGATGGCAAAAGTTGTATGTATCCCATTTTAGAAAATGGGAAAACCTCTTATATAGAATGTTTACAAGATGGAAATAGATATACTAGTTTTTCTTATCCCGACTCTAATTTTGTATCTAGATTTCTTACAAAGTTAACAGAAAATGGATATTCTGTATCAAAAGAATCAAATTTAGAGAATACAAAAATAGTGGGTTCTACTACTGTTTATGTCAATAATTTATTAAAAAATGATATAGTTGCTTTATGGAATTATAAAGGTATTGATATTGTACGAGAAAAGGATTCTATTAGTGAAAATGTTAATAGTTTTGATGTTTATGAAAATAAACATGGAGTTTTAGTTGGAAAATATTATATAATACCTGAATATCAAAATAGTAGGTTGTTAGAGTTTCAGAAGCTTAATATTATTAATTTAGAAAGTAAAGAGATAGAACAAATAAGTTTAGGGTATACTTTATCTAGTAGTACTTATGTAAATGGAGTGATCGATGGAAAACTTTATTATACGGATCCTTCTAATTTATTACAGTTGGAAGTAAATCCAGAAAATAAGAATGTTCGTTTGATAGGTAATGTAGATATTGGAGGACAAGTCTATCGTGGAAGTTGGGAAAATGCTAATATTTATGATTTTCAAAGTAGTCAAATTTTGTTTACAGAACTAACAAATTTTAGTGCTATTCAAAATTATTCTTATCAGCAAGCTTTTGAAACAGAGGATAGTTATTATTTTTATCAGGATAATGGAAATTTTTATCAAGTAATGAAAAATCATTTAGAAAATCCAATTTTATTATTTCAACAATCTTCTATTAATAATATTATGCTAGTCGGTAATACTATTTATTATGTGTCTGGCAATACTTTATATTATTTTGAAAAAGATTTGGGTAGTATCCCAATTTTAAGAAATAATGAGCTTCTTTATAATACTTTTAATCGTATTGATATTTATCGAAAATCGTAATGATTTTCTTTTTTTTTTGGCATATATTTTGTATTTATTATTAATAAAATTTTGTAAATTTTATAAAAATGACATAAAAAAAAGAAGCTTTTAACTAATGTTCTTAACTTCTTTTCCTTCTTTATTGATAATATAGTAGTGATACTTCATTATTTAATGTTGTTCCTGTGATATTATAACAAGCCATGGATCCACTTTTTTTATCGTAAACAAATTGTTCAGATGCTGGTTCGCTTGTTCCTGCAGCTACGAAGACATTTATTCTTACTTGAGAGCCATCTGGAATTGGGGAATCGTGTAATAAATCCACTGTTCTTTCAGCAAATTGTAAAACATCTCTATACCCAGGTGTAAACCAGGTTTTCCACTGTGCTTCATAACTTACATCGCCTTTGTCATCCATTTGTTTTTCGCGATATTCAATTACAATTTGGGCAACGAAGGCTCCTCCGTTTAAAAGTTTAAAGTAACGTACGGAATTCATTTTATTCACTCTCCTTTGCTAGAGTTACAGCATATTGGTATAGGTTCTCAAATTCTGAATCAAAGATTGGTGATAATAAAACGTTAGGTGTTTTTAGAGTAGTTGATGCTCCATTTAAACCTACTACTGTTTCATTATCTTCTAAAACCCATGGACCACCTGAGCAACCTGTTAGCATTCTATTGCCTGGTAATCGCCATAAGTTATTTCCAGATTTGCTGATGGAGCCATTGATGAAAACCATTTGAGCACCTTCAAAGAAATTACCAGGATAACCAAACGCATTTACCGTTTTGTTTGTTAAATCCATATTTATAGCATATTGAAGTGGTTTTGAAACATTAGAGTTGGAAGAAAGAATCGCAAAAGCATAGTCCCATCTACGACTTTTTTCTTTTACCCAATTTTCTTTTAAAACGATTTTTTTAAAAGCAATATCTTCTGATGATAGCTCGCCCGTATAACAACGAGAAAAAAGAAAGTTTTCGGCAATGTCTCCGGTTTTACTATCTTGGACACAGTGTGCAGCTGTTAAAAGAATATTATTTTGCCCTACAATACTTGCACTTCCGACAAAGTCTTTGTTGTCTAAGGTAAAAAACAATTTTCCACCTGCTTCAAAAGGCCTTTGAGCTAAGTCAGCCTGTTTCGGCTCTGTTGTTGCTGCATTTTCTTCTTCTACAAGACCAAGTTCTGGTTCAAAGAATGTATCAATGGCAATTGCATTCTTTTTTCTCTCTGGTGTCCAATAATTTAAAATTTGTTCTGGTGATAAATCTAGATTATCTAATTCAAAAGTGTTTACGTTTGATAAATTATTATTCATTTATTTTCCTCCTATTTTATATAACCAAATTATATCAAGTGATTTTAAAAAAAACAATTTATTGTAAGAAATTTGTCACTTTATTGTCATAAAAAATCATCTCTAGTAGAGATGAAAATATTTAAATGTCCGAAAAGTTCGAACAGATTTATCAATGGAGTGGCAAGAGGATCATCCCATATCAACCTTGGCGGGGTTGTATTCTACCATTAAATTATGTCCATAGATAATACTATATAAAATAGTAATTATTAATATGAGCGTATGGAGTAGAAGTTGAGTAACTTTTCTCATACTTAATAATAAGGAGTAATAACTATTAACTAATAGAATTATACTATATATTTTACATTAGGAATTGACAAATTTGTTATTATACAAAATTTTTCCCAAAAATGTTAATTAGTATAATAAAATAGTTATAGAAGGGTAGTGAAATACTATGGAAAATTTTCATAAAAATAAAAACAAGATCAAAAATTTAAAAGTAAGAATCAGCAATCTTTATTATTTATAGTATAATTATTGTAGAAAGTAATTCTTGTGATTTATGAGGTGATGTTATGAGTAAGAACAATAATGAGCAAGATAATATATTAAAGTCAAAGTTTTTTCTAAAACTATTTGGTATACCCGCTGGTATTTGGATGTTTCTATCAATCATTTCTATGACTGACCAATCTGTTCCTGAATCAATGACCTGGGGAGAATTTATTGTTTATGATTTTATTATTTTCGATCTAATCATTTTAGGAATTTGGTTTGGCATATCATTTTTCATAACAAAACATCATAAAAAGAAAGAAGAAAAAGACATCAAAATGGGAAGAACTCTTGAAAAAATATGGGAAGAAAAAAGTACATTTCAAAAGATTAGATTTCCTTTAATAATGAGTATAATAACATTTCTCATTGGTATATTCTTATCAAGTGATTTCATTGGATTTCCTTGGAAAGCACAATTAATAATTGTTTTAGTTGCGTTTATTCCATTCCTATTATTTATGATATTTTGGTTTGTGATTTACACAAACAAAGAAAAAAGAAAAGTATTTTCTATTTTTAAAACAATTTCAATAGTTATAACTTGTTTATTGCCATATTACTACTTTATTGCAATGTTTTTTATTGTATTAATTGAAGCTGTTAATCCAATGACAAATCCAAAATATTACAGTTTTCATATACCTGATTCAAAAGTGTTCCCTAAAAAAATACCTAAAGATGTAGAAGATGTTAAATTCTTATATGCACCTGGAATATTACAAGGTGGGACAAGATATACTTTATATTATGTCGATAAAAACATGACACTTAATGAATTTGATAAAAAATATCAAAAGCAAGCTGAATGGATAGGACATATAGATGATTACAAAGAAAAAGTAGGATTATTAAATGGAGTATTTTATGGTACACCATCTGAATATAAGAACGAAAATGATTATGTAATATATCTCATTCAGGGAAGATGTGATGATTCAGGATATTGTAACCATGGATATTTCTTAATGGCATCATTTAATGAAAAAACACATCAAGTTGTTTATAGTACTGAAGATTGGTAATCTAAAAAAGATGGTTAATACCCAAAAACACCTTTTTCTTTGCCTATTTCATTGATCAGTTAAATCTTTCATCATTTTTTTTTGAGATGGATGATTTATATATTAAACTCGAAAAAGTTTCGAGCAGATTCGCTAATGGGGCGATTGTGGAAGATATCTACAATTTAAGAAATGATTAAAAAATAGCTTAATCAGTATTATACGTGATATAATTTTTATATATGAGAGGGGTAATGATATGCAATTAATACTTTGTGGAGGCGGTTCTGGAGAGCAAAATACTCTAGCAAATCAAAAACTTAACGAAATAATAGATCATACAAGACCAATCTTATATGTACCACTTGCTATGAATGAAAATGATCATCCCTATGATAGTTGTTATGAATGGATTCAAGGCGAATTATCAAATGTTGATATTCCAAGTATAGAAATGGTTACAAATTTCGAAGAACTTGCTACAAAAAATTTGCAAAATTATTCTGCCATATTTATTGGTGGTGGAAATACATATAAATTATTATTAGGTTTAAAGCAAAGTGGTGCTTTTAATAAAATTAGAGATTATATCAATAATAATGGTATTGTAATAGGTGGAAGTGCAGGAGCAGTTATATTTGGATATGATATAGACATTATATCAAGTATGGATTCAAATGATGTTAATTTAACTGATACTAAAGGATTTAATTCTATATC
>CANPVK010000047.1 GCA_947581715.1 uncultured Bacilli bacterium | reverse complement strand
TCAGAAATATTTTCCCTTCTAAATTCGTTCTAAGCCTCTCTATTATATCACTATCCCTCAAAAACTACAACATAGCGTTTTTTTTCAAAAAATTAAAAAAATCTAATAGCAAATTAGATTTTTTTATGATCTTAAACTATCAATTCTTTCTTGGAAATTATCACTACTCGTGATATAAGAACCAGAGACAATAAAGTCTACCGGAATTTTCTTTAATTCTTTTACTGTTTGGTCGTTAATTCCACCATCTACTTCTAATACTACCTGATCTTTGTCATCTTTTAAATAAGATTTTATTTTTTTTAACTTATCAATTGTCTCAGGAATAAAAGATTGTCCCCCATAACCAGGTACCACACTCATTACTAATATCAAATCTACCATACTCAGATATGGTTTTATTTTTTCTAAATCCGTTTCTGGATTCAGAGCAAGTCCTGCTTTAATTCCATAACTATGAATTAACTCTATATATTTTTCAATATCCTTTCCTACTTCTACATGGAACGTAATATATTCACAGTTTAAAGAAGCAAATTTTGGAATATAATGCTTCAACTGATTTGTCATCAAATGAACATCTAAACGTTTCGTAGATAACTTACTAATTTTTTTTAATTTTCGAAAAGGAATCACTCTACCCTCAACAAATTTTCCATCTACAAAATCAACATGAATAAAATCTGCATCTGTTAAATTAATTCTTCGAATAGCTTCTAATACTTGCTTGCAAGATAAAAACGATACTGATATTTTCATTTTTTACTTCCTTTCCATCAATTTTTGGTAATTCTCATATCTGCTTTTTAAAATTTTTCCTTTTTCGACAGCTTCTTTTACTTTACATTCATTTTCCTTTAAATGCATACAATCTGGATAGGGACAAGAATATTTAGAAAATTCTACAAAGCCATTTCGAATTTCTTCTTTTTCTAATTCTTCTAAATCTAGAGCAGAAAAACCAGGAGTATCTAAAACTTTCCCACGAAAAAGTTCAATTAACTCAATATGGCGAGTAGTATGTTTTCCACGGCCTAATGCTTTAGAAATTTCTCCTGTTTCTAATTGTAAATGAGAATCCAAACGATTTAACAAAGTACTTTTCCCGCTTCCAGTCTGTCCTGTAAATACAGTTATTTTTTCTCGAAATAATCTTTTTATTTTTCTTAATTCCGTATTCCATAAAACCAAATAACCAATTTTTTGATAGTATTTTTGAATCTTTTTCATTTCTTTTTTTTCTGTTTTGGTTAATAAATCTTTTTTGGTAAGACAAATAATAGGTTTTACTTGGTGATATTCTAAAACAATTAATAATTTATCTAATAAATTACTTGAAAATAGTGGTTCTTTACAACTAGTAATCACAAAAGCCTGATCGATATTACTAACCGGTGGTCTTACTAAATCATTCTTACGAGGTAATATTTCTAAAATATAATTATTTTTCTCATCAAAAACAACATAGTCTCCAACCTTAGGAGTAATCTCATCATTTCGAAATTTGCCACGAGAATGACATTGATAGACTTGATTTTTAGAACTTACAAAATATAAATTACTTAATATTTTAATGATTTGCCCTTTCATATTATCTCCCAAATCTATTATTCTTTCCCCTCTTCTTTTGATATTTCTGGAGTAGCGCTTGAACTAGGAGTTGGAGAAGGACTTGGAGTAGATGTTACTTCTGGTACCTTTGCTACTATAATTTTAAATACAGCACCTGATACAATTGGTGTTTTTGGAGAACGTGATTGACTAATAATAGTTCCTTCTGTATATTCGATTGTTTCTTCATAATCAATTTTTAAATCAATTTTATATTTCGTACAGAAAGCCTTAACATCTTCCACTGTCCAGCCTTCTTCTACCATATCAGGATATCCTTCTACAATATTTGGAATATAGAGAATAATGGTATCCCCTTTGGCTAGTACAGTACCTGGTTTAATACTTTGATCAATAATTTCTTGCTCATCATAATCTTCTGTTAAATCTACATCTTTCTTTTCTATCTCTACAACTAATCCATGTACTTCTTCCAACAAGGTTTTAATCGCAATATAATTAGAACCTGTATAATCTTCGATTTCGTAAATTTCTTCCCCTAATGATTCATAAAGAGTAATTGTAGAACCTTTTTTTATCCTTCTTCCTTCTTGTGGATCGGTTCTAATTACATGCCCTTTTTCTACATCTGCATTGGCTTCTTTTATCGTTTCTAATCCTACTTCAAATCCTGCTGTTTTTAGCTTTTCTTCTGCTTCAATTACCGTTAAATTAGTTACTGTTGGTACTGTAACATCTGGAACTTTTGTAAGATAAGGGTAGATAAAGAAGATGGATACTAATGTTACTGCAATGAGAGAAAAGATAGATGCTAATATCCAAATTACTTTATTGGTTCTACGAACCATTTTATCTTCTTCTAAAAATTCTTGATCTTCATCTATTTCTGCTGTTTCTTCTATTTTTTCTTCTTTTTTTAATTTTTCATCTGTTTTTTTCTTCACAGCTATCATTGTTTTGGTGTTTTCATCTACTTCATGTTCTGGATATTTAAAGATGTATTTCTTTTCATTCATTCGATCATCATTTAAAACCGTTAATAAATCTGCATGCATTTCTTTACTATCACTATAACGATTTTTTGGATTTTTTGCAGTTGCTTTAATAATTACATTTTCTACACTTTGTGGGATTGCTGGATTATTCTTACGAATGCTTGGAATTTCATCTCTCATCTGTTTTAAAGCAATTTCTACTGCATTATCGCCTTTAAATGGTAAACTTCCTGTTAATAGTTCATAGAATAAAATTCCCATAGAATAGATATCACTACGAATCGTAGAACCTTTTCCACTAGCTTGTTCTGGTGGTAAATAATGAACAGAACCCATGACAGAATTCGTTTGGGTTAATTGCGTAGAATTTAAAGCCATCGCTATTCCAAAATCTGTAATTTTGATACTTCCATCCTCTTTAATCATAATATTTTGTGGTTTTAAATCACGATGGATAATATAACTATCATGAGCTTGACTAATTCCATCCGTAATTTGAAGCATAATATCAATAGCTTCACTTAATGTAAGAGCTCCTCTTTTTTTAATTAATTGCTTTAGGGTTTTTCCTTCAATATATTCCATGACAATATAATAAATACCATGATCTTCTCCCACATCATACATTTCCACAATATTAGGGTGAGATAGACTAGAAGCAGATAGTGCTTCTCTTTGAAATCTTCTTACAAATTTTTCATCGTTTGAGAGATCTCCTCTTAAAACTTTAATGGCTACTCTTCTATCTAAAATGGTATCATATGCTAAATAAACATTTGCCATACCACCTTCGCCAATACTTTTAATAATCTCGTAGCGATCATTAATTTTTTGCCCCTTTTCTATCATTCTTTTTCACCTTCTTCTTTTTTCTTTCTAGGAAATCTTTCTAAATAAGCAATACTAATATTGTCTGTTCCTCCTCGATTTATTGCCTTTTTCATTAGACGAATGACTTTATCTTCTATTTCATAATCACTTAATAATACTCTTTCCATACTTTCTATATCTAACATGTTGGTAAGTCCATCACTGCAAAGTAGAATATCACTAACTTGATTATCACAGTCAAAAATATCTGCTTCAATTGGATTGTTAGCTCCTAAGGCTTTCATTAATACATTTCTTTTAGGATGGTCCTTTGCTTGCTCTTCTGTTAATTCTCCAGCTGTTACTAGTAAATTAACCAATGTATGATCATAAGTTACTTTATGTAGGTGCTCATCTTTCATTGCAAAACCACTAGAGTCTCCGATGTTTCCTATTAGTACATAATCTTTTGTAACGATTGCTAGCACTAAAGTAGTACCCATTCCCTTGCTTTCTGGATTTTCATCTACATGTTTGAAAATTAAACGATTAATTTCAGTTACAGAATCACGAATCCATTCAATGGCATCTTCTTTTTCTAATTTTTTAAACGTATCTTGAAAATGTTTTCCTAAATAGCTGATGGCAATACTAGAAGCAACTTCTCCTGCACGATGTCCCCCCATTCCATCTGCTACTGCTAATAAATAATCATCATCCATATTACGAACAATAATGACACTATCTTCATTATGACTTCGTACTTTTCCAGGATCTGTCATATAAAATGATCTCATCCTCTTTTAATCCTCCTTTTTGCTTCTAAGTTGACCACAAGCAGCACTAATATTACTTCCATATTCTCTGCGGATTGTTACATTAATCCTATTCTTTTTTAGTATATCATAAAACCTAGAAATATTGAATGACTTTGTTCGTTTATAAGAAATATTATTCGTTTCATTATAAGGAATTAAATTAATGTAACAGTTCATTCCTTTTACTAATTGCGCTAATTCTCTTGCACATTCTTCCGTATCATTGATACTATCTAATAAAATATATTCAAATGTTACTCTTCGATTAGTTTTTTTAATATATTCTTTGAGAGTATCCATTAAGATTTCAATTGGATAAACATGATTAATTGGCATAATTTGATTTCTAATTTCATTGTTTGGAGCATGTAGACTAATGGCAAGATTTACTTGGTAAGGAAGATTCATAAATTCTTTGATTTTTGGTACTATTCCACAAGTAGATACCGTAATATGACGACTTCCTAAGGCAATTCCTTTGGAATGATTCACAATTTCAATAAATTTTATCAAATGATCATAATTATCAAATGGTTCTCCAATTCCCATTACTACTACATGACTAATTCTTTTTCCACAATCTTCTTCAACCATTAAAATTTGTTCTATCATCTCATGAACTTCTAAGTTTCTTACTTTTTTTAATCTTCCACTTTCACAGAATTTACACCCCATATTGCATCCTACTTGCGTAGAAATGCATAAACTATTTCCGTAAAGATGATTCATTAATACAGCTTCTATTTTTTCTTGATCTTTTAACGTAAACAAATATTTTCTAACATCTGTATCTTTCTCTACCTTTGTAATATTAATGGTACGCATTTCAAACTCTTCTTTTAAGAGAGCAATTACTTCTTTTTTAAGATTTGTCATCTCTTCAAAGGAAGTCACACGTTTTCGATATAACCATTCAAATACTTGTTGTCCTTTAAATTTTTTATCTCCTTTTTTTAGAAAATAATTTTCTAAATCGGTATAAGATAAATCATAAATGTTTTGCATAACCTCACCCACTTATACATAGTACATTATATCATGAATCGTTTTCTTTGACTGTAGCATTCCAAAAAGAACGTCAATATTTGTCAATAATTGACACTTTCTTTCTTTAAAAAAGTGATTATCATTCAGAAAAGAAAGTTCATTTAACATATATTGTTCATATTTTACTTGTTGAAATAATAAAACCCAATTTAGTATGAAACTAATTTGGGTCTTTGATTATTCTAGTATCTCTGATAATATCCTATTAAATATCCTCCTAAAAAACAAGCTACCATTATTAATAATATCATAATCATTTTTAAAATTATTTTTCTCTTTTCCATATTTGTTCTTCTTTCTTTTGCATTACAGATCATATTATTTATTAAATATCTTACCAATCAATGTATCTGGATGAATTCCATGTAAATAATCTTTGACCAGCATTCTTCTTTTACCAGCAAATTGAATTTCTGTTATAATGATTTCACCATCTTTGGTACTAACTCCAATTCCATCATCATAAATCTTGCCTATTTCTCCATCTTTTCTAGTAGTAAAAAAGCTATCACTAATACGAGAAGCGTATATTTTTACATTTACTCCATCTAAAATGGCATAAGCACCTGGCCAAGGACTAAGTCCACGAATTTGATTATAGACATCTATTGTACTTTTTGAGAAATCTATTTTTTCTTCTTCTCTGGTGATATTCCATGCATAAGTTGCTTCTTTCTCATTTTGCTTTACTGGATGAATGTCTCCAGCAAGAATTTTAGGAATTGTTTCTAGTAATAATTTTGTTCCTAAAATACTTAAGCGATCATGTAGAGTTCCTACATTATCATCTGGATAAATCGGAGTATCAATAGATGAAATAATATCTCCTGCATCCATTTTTTCTACCATATACATAATGGTAACCCCAGTTCTTACTTGATTGGTCATAATTGCTTTATGAATAGGGGCTCCCCCTCTTAACTTTGGGAGTAAAGATGCATGTACATTGATACAACCATATTTTGGAAAATCTAATAATATTTTAGGAATTATTTGGCCATAAGCACAAGTAACAATTAAATCTACCTTTAATTTTAATAAATCTTCATAATCGGTTTTAATATGTTCTGGTTGATACACTCGAATATCATTCTCTAATGCTAATTTTTTAACAAGAGAAAATTGAATTTCTTGTTTTCTTCCCACTTCTTTATCTGGTTGTGTTACCACTCCCACTACTTCATAATTTTCAATTAATCCCTTTAATACATTTACACTAAATTCTGGAGTACCCATAAATAAAATCTTCATGATTTCATCTCCTCATATAAATTCTGATAAATATTCGATAATTCTTGTTTTTGTTCCTCTGTCATTCCCAGATAAGGATCACGATAACTATCTACTGTTCCCAAATGATGCCCTACTACTTTTCCCTTTTGAATAAAATAAACATCTGGTACTGCTAACCCTTTTTCTCCTTCTTCATTTGTCGATAAATAAGAATCTAAATATTCATATAGCTCATCCTGAATATCAGAAAGGTCTTCATGTACATCTACATAATAAAGAGTATCTATCTGATTTTTTAAAATAGTGTCTATTAAAATTGGCACAATATTTCTACACCAAGGACAGGTATTATATCCAAAGTACAAAATCCCTGTTCCATTTTCTAAGAACTCCAATAACTCTGCATTTGAAAGATACTTTACTCTATTCTGCAAAGGAATTGATACTTGAATTCTTTTTCCATTACTATATTCCATATAATTCACATATTCATAGGACCATTTAAAACGAAAAGAATCTTTTGAGAAAATTATTCTCATACCGATTAGACTGAGCAATAGTATGATGACAATCAAAATTATAATTATTACCTTTTTTTTCATATAAATCACATCTTTAGTATAACACAATTTTATGTGTTGAAAATAAGAAAAGTAAAAATCTGGTTACTAAAATTATATTGAACTAGCTATTCCAACAAGAAAATGTTCAAATATGCAAGCAATCAAAATCAACATCAATTTTAATTTTCATATCAGATTGATAATGCTGCATTAGTTCTTTTAAAACGATTCTAATATTTTCTTCATTTTTGTATTTTAATACAATTTGAAAACGATAGATGTTATTAATTCGGAAAACATTTGCCACACTTGGTCCTAAAATGATAGCTTCTTTTAATTTTTGATTCAAATACTCTCCCACTTTACTACTTATATTTTTCGCTTTCTGGTAATCACTACTTAAAATTCTAACCACGGTTAAATAGTAATAAGGAGAATATCCTAGTTTATGTCGAATTGTCATTTCTTGTTGAAAAAATCCTTCATAATCATGAGTTTTGGCATAACGGATGGCATAATGATCTGGGTTAAACGTTTGAATAATTACCTTCCCACTTTTTTCTCCTCTACCACTTCTTCCTGCTACTTGGCATAACAATTGGAAGGTTGTCTCACTACTTCTGAAATCCGGGATATTTAAACTAGTATCTGCTTGTATCACTCCTACTAAAGTTACATTCGGAAAATCTAATCCTTTGGCTATCATTTGTGTTCCTAGTAAAATATCATATTCTCCTTTTTGAAAACTTTGAATTATTCTTTCATGGCTTCCTTTTCTACTGGTGGTATCATAATCCATTCGAATTGTTTTAGCACTGGGGAAAAGTTTGCTTAACTCTTCCTCAATCTTTTGTGTTCCGATTCCTAAAGTAGTCATTGCTTCTTCTCCACAGGAAGGGCACTCTGTTTTTAAATTTGTTGCATATCCACAATAATGACAACGAAGCATATTGCTGGTTTTATGGTAGGTTAAAGAAATATCACAGTTAGGACATTTTTCCGTATATCCACAATTTTTACAGGATACAAAGGAAGAATAACCTCTACGATTTAATAATAAAATTACCTGTTCTTTTCTTTCTAGGGTAGTCTTTATTTCCGATATTAAACGTTTTGAAAAAGAACCAATTCTTCTTTTTCCTTCTTGATTCATATCTACTATTTCTATTTTCGGTAATTCTTTGTGATTGACTCTTTCTTTTAATTCTATTAATTGATAAACGTGTTTTTTCGCTCTTGCATAAGATTCTAAAGTGGGAGTTGCACTTCCTAACACGACTGGACAAGAGTGATATTTTGCCCTCCATTTCGCAATATCTAAAGCATGATATTTCGGATTACAACTATCTTGTTTATAACTATCCGTATGTTCCTCATCTATGATGATCATACCAATATTTTTGAGAGGTGCAAAAATGGCACTTCTAGCTCCAATTACGATTTTTACTTCTCCTCTAGCGATTCTTCGATATTCATCATATTTTTCTCCATCACTTAAACGACTATGTAAAATCGCAATAGAATCTGTAAATCTTTTTTGAAACCGAGATACAATTTGTTCTGTTAAAGAAATCTCTGGTACTAAAACAATACTTTCTTTTCCTTCTTGCAATAACTTTTCAATTAATTCCATATAAACTTCTGTTTTTCCACTTCCTGTTACTCCATGAATTAAAAAAGTAGTGTTCATATCTTTTTTTTCTAAAATGGTATCCACAGCTTTTTGTTGTAAAAGTGTTAAAGGATATTTTTCTACTATCTCACGATCATGTTTTAAACGATAAACTTCTTCTTCCTGTTCTACCAAAATTCCTTTTTTTAATAACGTTTTCACACTACTAGCAGAAATATTATTGGCTTCTTTTTTTAAAATTTTCTTTTTTTCTAAAATCATTTTTAAAATTTCTTGTTGTTTTCCTTTATAATTTTCTATTTCAATTTTTTCTTTCTGTATCAAATAATGTTCCATCTTTTTTGGAACAACTACTCCATTTTTGGCTTTTAAAGCTTTTGGAAGCATGGTCTGATAGGCTGATATTAAGGTAGAGAGTGTTTTTTCTTGTATATATTTGCCAAGTTCTAATAGTTCTGGATTTAAAATAATATCTTGATCCACAATATCTATCATTTCTTTTAATTCATAATCGAATTTTTTTTCGGTACTAATTCCTAGCACAAATCCTTCTAAAGTTTGTCTACCAAACGGAACCACTACTCGAATTCCTATTTGAATTTGTTGCTCAAATTTTTGGGGAACCAGATAATCAAATGTCTTATCAATATTTTTATTGGATAATTCTACTAATACTTTAATGACCATGAAATCACTCCTTCAAACCATAAATTTATTATAACGAAAATAAAAAAGAATGTAAAATGAGGAATTTTTAAAATCCATCTAGAAAAAAGAAAAGAATTCTGAAAAATTTCAAAGAGAAAATTCAAAATTCATTCCAAAAAACATTTCTATTTTTTAATTTCCTAAATAAGTAATTTTTGCATAGCCATTTCCTGTATTTCCGATCATTGTTTGAGAACCATCATAAGTTGGCATCTCTTTATTTCCAGCAATCATAATCGAATTGGTAAAAACATATTCACTATAATGTTCTGGTCTACCAGTATGGATTATTTTATCTGCCGTAGAAGATTCTTCAATGGCATCACATCCAGGATATCCTGAAATAAAGGAAGAACCTCCACCTGCGCCACCATGTAATCCCATTCCTCCGGCATAATATCCACTTCCTGCTCCAGACTGAATGACTTCTTCTGATGCATTAATTGCTTTTCCAAATAAGCCTCTATCTGGGGTAGCAATGATTTGATTATTACTATCATAAATAGTTGCCACTCCACCAGCAATTTGAGTTCCCCCTGATCCTACTGTATGTCTATTATAACTAGGAATATCTCCGGATGCTTGATAATCTACTGCTTGTCCATCTCCACCGGTTAAGGCTCCGCCATATCCTCCATCTCCTGCTCCATATTTCTTAGAATTTCCACCAGATCTATTCCTATTATTTGCTCCTCCACCTCCTGCTGCTACCATAATTCTTGATTTTAAACTTTCAAAATTATCCCAGGTTCCATTGGTAAGACGAATATCCGTTGCTCCTCCTCCCGATGAACCGAAATTACTTTCACCTATATCTAAACTACCACCACCATTATATCCTCCAATATCTGTATTACTTCCTGCTCCTCCTATATACAAATATAATGGTGTTCCTCTTTGAAGTGAAATATTTCCAGAAGTATAAGCTCCTTGCCCTCCTTTATAAATATCAATATCTCCTCCACTTGCTCCCCACAATTCGATTTGATATGTTCCATTATATAAAGGGGTAAAAGATTGACTATCTTTTAGATATACATAATTCCAAGTATCTCCCACATCACCATTTCCTAAATAGGTAATTTTGGCATAGCCATTTCCTTTATTTCCTATCGTTGTTTGAGAACCATCATAAGTTGGCATTTCCTGATTTCCGGCAATCATAATCGAATCGGTAAAAACATATCCACTATAATGTTCTGGTCTACTAGTATGAATAATCTCATCTTCCGTAGAAGATTCTTCAATTGCATCACATCCTGGATATCCAGAGATAAAGGAAGAACCCCCTCCTGCACCACCATGAAATCCCATTCCTCCAGCATAATATCCACTACCTGCTCCACTTTGTACAAATACCGTAGAAGAACTAACTGATTTTCCAAATAAAGCAGGATAGTCTGTTTCTTTTTCTTGATTATCACTATCATAGGTAATAGTTACTCCACCTGAATTTTGAGTTCCACCAGTTCCTATTGAATGACTATTATAACTTAAAATATCTTCTGATGTTAAGTAATCTTCTACTTGTCCATTTCCTCCTATCAACTCACCACCA
>CANPVK010000046.1 GCA_947581715.1 uncultured Bacilli bacterium | reverse complement strand
AACTTCTTAATACTAAAGATATTGCTCTATTGTTAAAGAAAAACACATGATTTAAATTTTCATGCGTTTATCCTGAAATCTTATTCAGAACAATTTTCTAGTAATATCTTTTTAAACATTTATTTTTTGAAATTTGTTTCTTTTTGCTCCAAATAATTACGAATCATTTCCTCTGGCGTTTCATGATGAACAGATTGGTAAGTATTAGAATCTAGTAAACCATTTTCTATTTTTAAACGATAACTAATTAAAATTTGAAAATCTGGAATGTTTTGTGAAAATTGAATCAAAGCAGCTTTTTGCTTTTCTGTTAAAACATCAGGTAGCATCAATAATCCTAATTTTCCATATTTTTTGAAATTTTTTTCCTCATATCTTGTTGTATTAAAAAATACAATATGTCCCATTTTTACTAAAAAATAAGCAATGATTTCTTTCGGATGCCTTGGATTAAGACTTTGAAAAATCGGAGTATCTGGGTAATATTCTTTCGTATAGTTTAACAAATAGACATTATGAAAATAATCATCACAAACCTTTCCATAGTAATGAATCATACCATCTTTGGTATGATTTTTTTCATCATCTTTTCCATAAATAATCGCTATTTTATAATCATCCATTTTTACTCCTCAAATTTTTCTTCTAGTTCTTTCTCACTCCAAATAGGAATATGAAGTTGGATTGCCTTCTCATATTTACTTCCTGGGTTTTCTCCTACAATAACAGCATTTGTTTTTTTGCTAACAGAAGAAGAAGTTTTTCCTCCTAATAATTCAATTTTTTCTTCTACTTCTTCTCTGGTATATTTCATAAGAGTTCCGGTAATCACAAATGTTTTTTGATAAAAATTTTCATTTTTCTGGACTTTTGGACCAGTATAAGTCATATTAATTCCTAATTCCTTTAATTGTTCGATCATCTTTTGATTTTTTTCTTTTGAAAAAAAATCAACAATACTTTTCGCAATAATCTCCCCAATATCTGGAATTTGATTGAGTTCATCCAAACTAGCATTTTTTAAATTTTCTAACGTTTCATAATGCATCGCTAATACTTTAGAAGTTTTTTCTCCAACATTTGGAATTCCTAACCCAAACAAAAGTCTTTCCAAAGAATTCTTTTTACTATTTTCAATAGCTGTTAATAAATGATCAATTGACTTTTGTCCATATCCCTCTAACGAAGTTAATTCATCTTTATAATGATCTAAATGATAGATATCTGGAATTTCTTGAATATATTTTAAATTATAAAAATCTTCAATAATTTTATCACCTAACCCATCAATATTCATCGCTTTTCTAGAAACAAAGTGACATAATCCTTCCATATTTCTAGCAGGGCAATGAGGATTCAAGCAAAAATAATCAACTTGTCCTTCCTTTTTATAAATGAATTCTCCACACATCGGACAAGTATGAATCATTTCAAAATCTTTTTCTTTTCCCGTTCTTCTTTCTTTTTTTACTTCTCCAATTTCTGGAATAACATCACCTGCTTTATGAATAGATACAATATCCCCAATCTTTAAATCTTTTGCTTTTACATAATCTTCATTATGTAAAGTAGCACGAGAGATCGTACTTCCTGCCACAATCACTGGTTCTAAGACAGCATTAGGAGTAATTTGACCGGTTCTTCCTACGGTAAAAATAATATCTTTCAATTTCGTTAATACTTCTTCTGCTGGAAATTTATAAGCAGTTGCCCATTTCGGATGATGTGCAGTAAATCCTAATTTCTGTTGTTCTTCAATATTATTAACTTTTACAACAACTCCATCAATATCATAAGCTAGGCTAGCTCTTTCTTTTCCTTTATTAGAAATATATGTTAAAATTCCTTCTACATCGGTGACTAATAAATTATTTGGATTGGTTTTAAATCCCAATTTTTTCATAAATTGTAGGGCTTCCCAGTGGGTTTTAATTCCATAATCTTCTGGATTTGGTAAATGATAAATCCAACAATCTAAGTTTCTGGAAGCAGCGATTTTAGAATCCAATTGACGAATCGAACCAGCTGCTGCATTTCTACAATTCTGTAAAAGAGGTTGATTTTTTGCTTCTCTTTCTTGATTTAACTTTTTTAAAGTTTCTTTACTCATGTAAATTTCACCACGAACTTCTATATCAATTGGCTCTTGAATTGTAAGGGGAACAGTTTTAATTGTTTTTACATTATTCGTAATATCCTCTCCCGTAATACCATCTCCACGAGTAGCAGCTGTAATCAATTTTCCCTTTTCATAGTGAAGAGAAACACTCAATCCATCAATTTTTAACTCACAAACATATTGAGGATGAATTCCTTCTTTTTGGATTCTATTATCAAATTGTCTAATTTCTTCTTCATTAAAAACATTTCCCAAAGACATCATCGGAATTTTATGAGTTACCTTTTGAAATTCTTTTAAAACAGTTCCTCCTATACGATGAGTAGGAGAATCACTTCTTACGAATTCAGGATATTTTTCTTCTAAAATAAATAACTCTCTTAATAATTTATCAAATTCTTGATCCGTAATCGTTGGATGATCTAAAACATGGTAATTATAATTTGCTTCATTTAATATTTCTACTAACTCATCAATTCTTTCTTTCATAGAAATCCTCTCTTCTTTCTTGTTTTAATATTCTTTCTATTTTTTGTTTATGATTTTCAAATTCTACTAAATAATAAGCTTTCCAATCATTTGGAATTTCATAGCCCATCTCTTTTTGCATTCTATCAAAAATAGAAATAATATTTTCACGACTAATAATCCATAATTTATCCTGTAATAGGTTTGTATATTCTTGACTACTTACATCTTGAAAGTCTTGGATTGCCTCCCAAATATTTTGCTGTCCTTCTTCTTTTTCCAAAGTGGTTAGTTGTACATAGTATCCCAAGGAATCATCTTCTTTTGCTAACATTCTTTCATTATCAAAAACTGGTCCTATATTGATATCTTCTTTCCCTACTTCTAAAAACCAATTTTCAGAAAAGCGATCATTATTGCGAATTAAGATATCAAATACAAAAATATGAATGAGTTGATTCATTAATTTTTTTACTAATTCTTTTCGATTGGGATAATTTTTACAATAATCTTCTAAAGCAACCCAAATTCCCTCTAAATAGTTTTTTTGAAAAGTATCTAAATAATTGGTCTTCCAAAAATCCATTAAAATACCAGTCCCCTTTATATTGATTGTATCAGGTTTTCTAAAATCTCTAGAAAGTACTCCTAATTGTTGCTGATATTGAGCTAATTGATACTCTACAAATGGAATTTGAAAATCTTTTGCTAGGTAAGAAGCTATTATTTCATTGATTGCTAAAAGAGGATTTTCAGGATTATCTTTATAAAAATAAAGTTTCTTTTGATAAGCAAAAGAAAAGGAAGTTCCTCCCATCCTAGGTATTTTTTTGATTTTATCATTTTCAGATGAAATATCCCCTATCCCTATTTCCTTTAGTACAAAATCCAATTGAATAACTCCATTTTCTGACTTCATCATAACACTCCCCTGGTTTGATTGTTCCTTCACTTTTATTTTTTCCACAAATCTTGTGGATAAACATGATCATTTACTAATTTTTGTATTGCCTTTACAACTCCTTCTTTATCTTCTAAATAAGTAACTCCTTCCCATTTAGCAGTAGTAGCTAAAACTTTCGTTTTGGCAACTCCTTCTAATTGTGCATCTGTTAAAACATCTGGAATTAAATATTCGCATTTTAATAAGTTTTCTTTATTTTTTTCTAAAAATTCTGGAAATTTCTTTTCTATATAATCAAACAGATTGGGAAAAAATCCTAGCATATTCATAGAAACACAAGTATCTTCTGTAACAGAAAAAGAACTACTATCATCTAAAGGAGAGACTGTAATAATCTCATCTTTCTCTATTACATTACTTTCCACTATTTCTTCCAAAAATTCTCCCTTTAATTTACAAATTCCTCTTTTTACAGAACCATTCTGTGTTAAGGTATTTTTTATCTGGTAACCAACCATTCCATAAATATGGTCATCTTGATTTTCTTGTAAGAACTTGCGGATCACAAAATAAGCATCTCTTCCATAAAAATCATCGGCATTAATAACAGCAAATGGCTCATGAATTTTATCTTTTGCTGATAAAATAGCATGTGCTGTTCCCCAAGGTTTTACTCTTTCCTTTGGCTTTTCATATCCAACTGGTAAGTCTTCTAGTTTTTGAAATACATATTCTACAGCAATTTTATCTTCTACACGCTTTCCAATTGTTTCCCTAAAAATTTCATAATTTTCTTCTTTAATGATAAAAACTACTTTATCGAATCCAGCCTGAATAGCATCATAGATAGAATAATCAATAATAAATTCTCCATTTGGGCCAATTGGTTCAATCTGTTTCAATCCTCCAAATCTACTTCCCATTCCTGCTGCCATAATTAATAATGTTAAATGTTTCTTTTCCATTTTTCTCCTCTTTTCTCTTTTTTTAAATTTTTTCTATCATTTTTTCTTTCTAACTATGCTATTTTTCTCTTTTGTAGCTTCTTATTGGAAGTGATAGAGGCAGCAATTTTTTCTTCTAATTCAAACATGCCAGCTTCAAAATTACTACTATTTGTAGATAAATTATTCACAATTTCATTTGTGTATTCTTCTTGATTTTCTTTTTTGAATTTCATAATAGAACTTTGATATTCTTTCGTTTCTCTTAGATAACTAATTTGGTAAAAATGTCCTTGGTTCAATTGCTCCCTTATCATGGGAATTGCATCTAAAAAATTTCCTAAGTCAATTCCTATTGCTTCTACAAATACCTTACCATCATACTTTAATAAGCAACTACTATGTTCTTCTTCATTTCTCATCTGCTCTTTTTCTATGATAATTTTATTTCCAAAATCTAAATTTTCAATTGCTTCTATAATTTTTTTCATCCTACTACACCATCTTTTCTTTTATTTATAAATTAATAATTTTGGATTATTATCATCCTGTTTTTTTTCTTTTATTTTTAAATCCAGTCCTTTTAAGCTAAGCAATAAATCTGGGCGAAAACTAACTAATCCATCCACAGTTTCATAAGTTTTTTCTTCATTATAAGGACCCTTGTATGCTACTTTTTGAATACTACTTTTTATTTTCCGATCTCTTTGATGATAAGATATATGGCAAAAATTTCTATTTTGTTGTAAATAAATTTTTAAGTTCGGTAGTTCTGTTAGTAATTCATCTACTTTTAATTCTTTTACATCTTTTATCCAATATTCATTTTCTTTCAAAATGAGAGTTCCTTCTATTTCCTGTTTATAAAAATAAAGAGTAAAATAATATCCTCCTTCTAAATAACTTTGAATTTGGTTCCAATTCATTTCTAATAGCATTTTTACACCTTCTTTAAGCTTTTATGATTTTTCATTAATTTTTTAATTCCATAAGGACTTTTAAAAGCAATACTTAATAGTGTGTTGGTTACTTCTACTATTCTACCTGCTCCAAAAGTATCATGATATACATAATCTCCTATTTGCCAATTTATTTCTTCTGTATAATAATTTTCTTTTGCTTCCACTTTCATTTCTTTTTGTTCATGCTTTTGATTCGTATCCATTAAATCAGGACTGATTTCACTAATAAATCGACTAGGTGGATTCACTTGATCTTTTCCATATAACATTCTTCTTCTGGCATTCACCAAATAGAGTTTTTCTTTTGCTCTCGTAATCGCAACATAAGCAAGTCTTCTTTCTTCTTCCAATTCTTGATTGTCCATTAAAGAATTCATATGAGGAAAGATTCCTTCTTCTAATCCAATCACAAACACCGTATCATACTCTAAACCCTTTACCGAATGTACAGTCATTAAACTTACTTTATCTTTACTATCTTGATATTCTTCTCGATCACTTACTAAACTGACTTCAAACAAGAAATCTTCTAAGGAAATCAATCCATCTCGATCTTCAAAAGCCTTGGTAATAGATTTAAATTCTTCTAAGTTTTCTAAACGAATATCTGCTTCTAATGTTTTTTCACTTTCTAATTCCTGTCTCATTCCCGTTGTATCTAATATTTTATCTACTAACTCTGTTAAAGTGACCTTCTCAGAAACACGTTTTAAATCTTCGATGGTCTTTTTAAATTCCAATTCTTTTCCTGATGTGATGACTTCATAAATACTTTTTCCTTCGATATCTGCTAAAGTGGTTAAATTAGAAATGGTTTTTAAACCAATTCCACGTTTCGGTGTATTAATCACTCTTAAGAGAGAAACATTATCTTTTTCATTATGGATTAGACGAAGATAGGACATTAAATCTTTAATTTCTTTTCTTGCATAGAAATAAAAGCTGCCCACTACTCGATAAGGAATATTTACTTTTAACATTTCTTCTTCTACGTTACGAGATTGTGCATTCGTACGGTATAAAACCGCTATATCATCTGGATGCTTTCCTGCTTGGAGTAATGCTTGAATTGTGGTTGCTACATAATGGGCTTCTTCCTTCTCATCATTACTGCGATAATAAGTAATTTTTTCTCCATTTCCTTTATCGCTCCATAAATTCTTATCTTTTCTACTTTGATTATTTTGAATTACTTGATTAGCAGCATTTAAAATATTTTGAGTGGAACGATAATTCTGTTCTAATTTAATGGTTTTCGCTTCTGGATAATCTTTTTCAAAATTTAAAATATTTCGATAGTTCGCTCCTCGAAAGGAATAAATGGATTGATTTTCATCTCCTACCACACAAACATTGCGATATTTAGAAGCAAGCAATTTACTTAACACATATTGCGCTTCATTGGTATCTTGATATTCATCAATTAAAATATAGCGAAATCTTTCTTGATAACGATCTAATACCTCTTCATGTTCCCTAAACAAGCGAATCGGTAAAATCATCAAATCATCAAAATCAACGGAATTATTTGTCTTTAATTTCTGTTCATATTTTTCATAAACTTCTAATACTACTTTTTCAAATTGGGTGGTTGCATAAATTTCATATTGTTTCGGCATCATTAATTCATTCTTACAATTACTAATTTGATTGCGAATCGCATGAGGATTATATTGTTTAGGATCTAATCCCATATCTTTTAAAATTTTCTTCACAACTGTAAGAGAATCATCGCTATCCATAATGACAAAATTTCTTTCATATCCTAGTAAATCGTAATTTTCTCTTAATACTTTTAAACCAAATGAATGAAACGTAGATACTTGAATATTTTTAGCTTGCTCGCCAATCAATCGAATGACTCTTTCTTGCATTTCTTTCGCTGCTTTATTGGTAAAGGTAATAGCTAAAATATGATAAGGACTGATATTTTTTTCTTGAATGAGGTAAGCAATTCTAGTTGTTAATACTTTGGTTTTTCCACTTCCTGCTCCTGCTAATACCAATAGAGGACCTTCTGTAGTAAATACTGCTTCTTTTTGATTTTCATTAAAATTAGTAAGGTCTATCATGTTATCTACTCCTTATATTTATTATACAATAGGACTCAATTTCTTGAAAAGAGAGAAAACAGATTTTTACAAAAATAAAAGGACTTTTGAAGTCCTATCCAGTTACGATTGTTAAATACAAAGCAGTTCCTACTACAAACATAGCTACGGTAGCTACTGCACTTACTAAGGTAAGGTTGTAAGTCATTGAAAAACCTTTTTCATTATTTACATTAGATGTCTCTTCTTCTTCACTTAGTAAAACTTCTTTTTCTTCCATATCGATTCTTCCTTTCTTACTCTATCCTGAGTTTATTATACTATAGATCATAAGTGATTGTACAGTCGAAAAATGTCGTTTTACATATTTTTACATTTTAATTTTTTCCAAACATCCCTATTTTTTCCTAATAACACTTCCAAACATTCTTCATATAATAAATTAGTAAAGGAGGATATATGAAAAAAATTATTTATTCAGTTGTTTGTGTTGCCATAATCATTTTGATATTTCTAATATTTATTTTAGACCTTAATAAAAATAATCGGGAGGATAAAAAAGATTTAACAAAAGTTCGAGTTGCTGAAGTAGCTCATACAGTTTTTTATGCGCCACAATATGCTGCAATCAGTCAAGGATTCTTTGAAGAAGAAGGGCTTGATATTGAATTGATTCTAGCATCAGGAGCAGATAAAGTAACAGCTAGTGTACTATCTGGTGATGTAGATATTGGTTTTTCAGGAAGTGAAGCTTGTATCTATGTTTATAATCAAGGAGAAAAAGATTATTTAAAAACTTTTGCACAATTGACTCAAAAAGATGGAAGTTTCTTAGTATCACGTCAAAAAATAGAGAACTTTACCTTAGAAGATTTAAAAGGAAAGAGTGTCATTGGTGGTAGACAAGGTGGAATGCCAGAAATGACCTTCGAATGGGCACTTCGTCAAAATGGAATTGATCCCGTTAATGATTTAGAGATTGATACTAGTGTTGCCTTTGCAGCAATGGGTGGAGCCTTTATTGGAGGTCAAGGAGACTTTGTAACACTATTTGAGCCAAATGCTCTACAAATAGAACAACAAGGATTTGGATATGTTGTTGCTTCTATTGGAGAATTAGGAGGAGTTGTTCCTTATACTTCTTATAGTGCTAGAATTAGTTATCTTGAAAAACATCCCGATATTATTGACAAATTTACAAGAGCAATTCAAAAAGGACTTGACTTTGTACACCATAATTCTGATGAAAAAGTGGCAAGTGCTATCTTAGATTTCTTCCCAGATACTTCGTTAAATGATTTAACAGGAGTTGTGAATCGTTATCGAAGTGTAGATGCTTGGCCTACTACAACTACTTTCAGTAGTGAATCATTTTATCACTTACAAGAAATCATGCAGGCTGCTAATGAATTAGATCAAACAGTCAAATATGAAGATTTAATTTATATCAAGGATTAAACGATGAAACCTATTTTAAGGATTCAAAACTTAAAGAAAATCTATCATGATATAGATGGTGAAGTATGTGCAATTGAAGATATTCATTTAGATATTTATGAAAAAGAATTAGTGGCTATCGTTGGACCTTCTGGATGTGGAAAAACCAGTTTGCTTTCTATCCTATCCAATTTGGAAAGTAAATCAGATGGAACCATTTCTTTTCAAAAAGAAAATGTAACACTGGGTTACATGCTACAAAAAGATGCACTCTTCCCTTGGAAGACGATTTTAGACAATTGTTTAATTGGATTAGAAATTAATCACACTTTAAATGAAGAAACCAAAAATCGAGTGATTAGACTGTTAAATACCTATGGATTAGGAGAGTTTATGAATAAATATCCAGACTCCCTATCAGGAGGAATGAGGCAAAGAGTTGGATGAATACAGTGTACACACAAAGAATAGTAACAATTAAGTAAGTAACTTATAACTAAAATTAGAAAGATAGAGGTAAAATATGTTGTTAGATAATAATACAATTAAAGTAATAAATTTATTAGATATGTTTGATAATTTAAATAATATAGATAAGATAAGACTCGCTATATATATTTTAGAAAATAAAAACTTTGATACTAATTTTAATATCAAAGATATAATTATTCTTTTAAAAGAAGTTTTAACAAAATTAGATCCGAGTTATAGTAAGGTAATTGTTAATTTTGCTAAATATAAGCATTTGTTATTTTTATCAGCCAAGTATTTAGAACTCACTGAAATAGAAAAAAGGAAATTTTCTATTGAAATGTTATTTAATATTTATGAAACTGACTTTAAAGATAAAAACATAAATAAAGAAATTAATAAATACTTATATATTTATGACTATTGTTATGTAGTTTTAAATAAGTAGTAAAAATCTAGTAGTCTTTTGATTACTAGATTTTTTTTACTCATACAAATTTATCTAACTAAAAACTATTTTATTTCTTCAAATTTCACATTTAATTCTTTATCAATACTAATTGAATATTTATAAGATTCCAATACATTGGCATTGTTATCTTTAAATGTAATATCAATATTTGTAGTTCCCATTTTTTTAGGAATTAAATGTATTTTATAATTAAATGTTGAATCATATTCGTTTTCATAATCATAATCTGTATTTAAAATATTTTTATTATCAACATTTACATAAATATTTGGGGAATAATAACTGCCATTAGAATCAGTAGGAACTTTAACATCAAGTGGTATATATTCATATTTATTTTCTTTTATATAATCAACTTTATAAAAATCTAATCTTTGTAGCATTCTGTTTATGTCGTAGTTATATGTTTCATTCTTTAAAAATTCTTTTACTAAATATTTTTCTTCATCATTTACAAAAGCATAAACCTTATCACTTTTCATACAAGGAAAATAATACTTATAAAAATCATCTTCATAAAATAAATCTAATGCTTGATCACAAGTATTTCCTGATTCATCAATTATAGTAATTTGAGGATTATGTGTTTTATTATATTCGTCATAATTATCATTATATAGTTTATTTCTAAATTTTACCATACCGATAGAAAATAGTAAAACGATTAAAATAGATACTATAATTCTAGTTATGCTTTTTTTAGATACTTTATTTTTTTCTAATAAAAATATATTTTTTATTAACTTATTTACATCTTTTATTTTTAAAATAAAATACATTAGTGTTGCACCTGAAATATTTAATATAAAGTCATCAATATCAAAGCGTCCTGAAGCAGTTAATAATTGAGTCAATTCTATTCCTAAATCAATCAAAATTATTGTTATAAAATAATTTTTAAATTTATTTTGTTTTTTAAATAATAAAGGAAGAAAGAAAGCCATGGGCATTAGAGCTATAAAATTACCAAATAAATTAAGAAGTATTGTACGACTACTATACATACTATTAAATTCTTTTACAAATTCAATAATTGTTTTAAATGGAATAAGATTTATTGAATGTTTAACAAAATAAGTAAATTCTTCACTAAACCAATTTATAAAAGTTAAACCATTTCTTCCCCACATA
>CANPVK010000045.1 GCA_947581715.1 uncultured Bacilli bacterium | reverse complement strand
ACTACACTATTCGCCCATTGTTTTGTTCCATAATTATACCAATTTGAAGCAGTACTTGCTCTTTTTACGGTTCCATTCTCTTCTATGGTTACTGGGATTAAGTGATCTGTTAATTCTGGATATGCTCCATTTAAAATCTGTTCTTGATATGGCTTATCTACATTTACTGTTCTCGTAACACTTGCTAGATTTCCATTCGAATCTACTACAATATATCTTACAGTATAGGTTCCTATTACTTTTGTCTTTACTTCTCCTAGGGTAATTAGTTGATTCACATCATCTATTGTTGCCCCTTGTTCTTTATAATAATCTCTTTGTCCTAAAGTAATTGTTTCATTTCCTACTAATTGAATAGTTGGTTTTTCTAAACTTTTATTTACCGTTACTACTCTTACTACTTGTCCAGTATTTCCACTTTGATCAGTTACCTTGTAAGTAATATAGTAGATTCCTGTTTTACTAGTATCTACTTCATCTACTATCTGTAATTCTTTATTGATTCCATCAAAATATTCAATTGTTTTCTCAATATTTTCACTTGTAAAGATTTCTTGATCGTCTTCTATCTTCTCTACTCCTAATTCTTCATACTTATCATTTACTCTTAAACTAATATTAGAAGTTCCTTCTTTTAACGTTAGAATTGGTCTGGTATCTACTTCATAGTGATCTGCTAATTCTTGGATACTATCTACTACTACTTGAGCACTAAAAGTTTTTCCTTGAATCTCATTTCCGGCATTGATATCAATCCATAGTTTGATTCCATACTCATGACTTTCTCCTGGAGCAATATTAATATTTTTAACAAATACTAAACTACTACTTAAATCACTTAAAAGTACTGGGCTACTATCTATTTTTTCATCATTTTGATAAGAAATTTTAATATATTCCAAGGGTACAGTATTATCTTTCTCTAATTCTAATCTGATCTGATATTTTGCATTTACATTGCCAATATTTTTTACTTGGAATTTATAAGGAGTGGTTTCTAATCCTTCTTCATTTGTCTTAGGAAAAGCATTCTCTATATGAATCACATTACTATTTTCTTCTTTTTTATAGATTACTTCTAAGTTACCAGTATACATGACATATTGTTTTCCTTTTACAGTAGATACTAAAAATGAATAGCTTGTTCCTATTATCGTTATAAAGATTGCTAATAAAATAAAGATTGATACGATGAGTACATATTTTCTTTTTATTTTTAACTTTTTCATATTTTAGCCTCCACTTTATTTTAAGTATAACATTTTTCTGCAAAAAAAAGAAGAAGTTTTTCTTCTTTTTAACAAGATAGCCATGCACCTAAAATAATAGCAAGTAGGATATATAAGACAATTATAATAACATATCCACTTCCAGAGGTGTTTTGACAATTAGTTGTTGTTTGTCCTTGATTACAAGACATAGCCTTCACCTCCTCTAACTAAATCCATGCACCAAGAATAATTACTAATAAGATAAATAAAACTAATACAATAGCGGAACTTGATACGTAATTACCCATAATTAAATTCCTCCTTTTTTGATTACTCATAGTATCATATGGATTTTTTTTTAATTGGTGCATGGCATTTACCAAATTTACGAGAAAAACTTGTATTTTAAAGGAAACTTTGTTATGATAGTATACGTATTAGGGAGGAAGCAGAATGAAAAAAAATACAAAAAAAGTATTAGGAATTTTAGCAATTTCTATGTTACTAGTAACAGGTTGTGGAAAAGTTCCTAAATTAGAAAATGGGCAAGATGCTGTCATTACATTAAAAGGAGAAAACATTTCTATAGATACTTTATACAAAGAGATGAAAGATCGATATGCTCTTATGGTTTTATTAGATTTAATGGATGAAAAAATCTTAAATCAAAAATATGAAGATACTGATGATATCAAAAAAACAGTTGATAGTCAAATGAAATTAATGGTTGCTCAATATGGACAAGGTAGCGAAGCAAAACTATTACAGCAAACTTACGAAATTTGGGGTATTGACAACATGGATGATTTAAGAGACTTTTTAAAACTTCAACAAAAGAAAAGTTTAGCAATGGAAGATTATGCGAAAAATTCTGTAACAGAAGAAGAAATTCAAAAATTCTATGATGAAACAATATTCGGGGATATGACAGTAAGACATATTTTAATTGAACCAGATGTAGCAAGTGATGCAACTGATGCAGAAAAAACAACAGCAGAAGAAGAAGCTTTAAAGACAGCTAATGAAGTAATTTCTAAATTAAAAAATGGAGAAAAATTTGAAGACCTCGCCAAAGAATATTCCGATGATGAAACCAATAAAGAGGATGGCGGATTATTACCAAAATTTTCTCATGGAGATTATGAAGAAGAATTTGAAAAAGCAAGCAAAGAGTTAGAAGTTGGAAAATATACAACTACCCCAGTAAAAACTTCTTATGGTTATCATATTATCTATAAAGAAGCACAAGACGAAAAACCAGAATTAAAAATTGTAGAAGATGACATCAGAGAAGAATTAGGGGAAAACAAATTAAATGATGATCCTACGATTCAAGTTACTGCTTTAGAAGAATTAAGAAAAGAATTTGAATTAGAAATACACGATGATAGATTAAAAAAACAATATGAAACTTATTTAAAAAATCTTAAAGAACAATTAAAAGAAAATGAATAAGGCTACCAAATGGTAACCTTTTTTAATCCCAAAAATCATTGGAAAAACCTTTTTGATACATTTTTTGTTTTAATTTGTATTCTAACTCTTTTCCTGAATATTTTTTACTTAACAAGTTTTTCTGCTTCTCATATTCTTTTTGATACAAATCTTCACTTACTAATTTTTTTCCATTTAAAGATTGATGAATCAGAGTAGAAGAATATCCTAAAATAGCTAAATCATCTTGTATTTTCTTCTTTAATAAGATACTTCCCTTATGATGATTGGTTTTCACTTGTTTGTTGATTAATTTTTCTATTTTTGCTTTTTCGATTTCTTCGGTATAAGAAGGCATTACTTTCTCGATTATCTCAGAAGAAATTCCTGCTTTTTCTAAATCTCCTCGAATCTTATTTGGTCCATCATGACTCATGGATATTTTATCATGTAAATAAGAAATTGCATAAGTATAATCATCTAAATCACCATGTTCTTGCAGTAAAGAAAGAACAGATGCAATGACTTCACTAGAATATTCCTTCTTTTTTAAATAAGCTTCTATCTCTTTTTTACTTCTTAATCTATTTTTCATATATTGAAAAGCAATTTCATACACTTCATAAATGAAATTTTTATCACGAATTTTCAATAGTGTTTTTTCATCTAAATCTTTTTTTAATAATAAATCATATTTCAAAATTAAGTCTTCATGAACTTTCACTTTGATATTATTTTCTAAAGTCAATTGATACATTCCATTTTTATTTTTTGTAAATCGTACAATCTTCATGTTTTCACCTCACATTTATTATACAAGAAAAAAAGATTAATCCCTTAATCTTTTTTCACAATAATTAAATTTTGTTCAATCTCTTCTAATGCTCTACCAAGATTTTTCTTTGATACATATTTGTATTCAGGCATTTGATAATGTCCACTTTCTGCCATCTGTTTACTTCTTTGACTAATAATGTGAACAAGTTCATATTTCGAGTCAATAATATTTAAGATTTTATCAATAGATGGATAAATCACCGTATCACCTTCCCTTATTTTAATCATAAACTGTATTTTCCCAGACTACAAGCAATTTACAGAAATTAGACATAATTTGACAAGTATTTATTTTTTCAGTTTACAAAAGAAAAAAGTCTTTCGACTTTTTATCTAAAATTACAGCAAGAACCACATTGAACTTCACTACATACATTTTCTTCACAACAAGAATAAGATGGTTGATAAGTATGTTTAAAGATATGATGGTTAACTATTTTAGTTCTCATAGGACATACATGTGGAACTTCGTGTACGATAGTACGATTTACAACTCTTTCTTGCATTGGTTCAATAATGGGATTTTGCATTCCTCCGCCCATTGGTGGAACCATTCCTCCCATTTGTGTATTTTGCATATCGATGTTCATATCAACATCCATATTCTCTGCATTAAAAGTGTTGTTTACCTCGTTTTGTCTATCATAACAACAATTTCTAAACATAGTTTTCTTTCCTCCTATCTAATTTATAGTATGAGAAAAGAAAATAGTGTAATAGTCGTTTGGCCTAAGAGGGAAAGGATTTTATTTTTGATTTCTCTTTTTCCGAATTAAAAATTCACCTTCAAAATCATTTCCCAAATCTTTTCCGGATAATGAACTTCCCCACAACTAATAGCATTGGAGCAAAAATATTTTTTTTCATAATCGATCAAAGTAAAAATAATATACTCTGCCGGAATCAAAAGATTTTTCAGGATTTTTCCCCTAAAATGGCATTTTAAAATTTCCAGAAGACATTTGCTTCATCATTTTTTTCATTTGATCGAACTGCATTAATAATTGGTTTACTTCTTGTACAGAAAGTCCACATCCTTTTGCAATTCTTGTTTTTCTACTTGCTTTAATAATATCAGGATTTTTTCTTTCTTTGGGGGTCATGGAAAGAACAATGGCTTCTACATGAGCAATTTGTTTCGGATCGATATTCACATTCGTTAATCCCATCTTTTTAGCACCAGGTAACATTTTAATTAAATTTTCTAGCGGTCCTAACTTTTTTATTTGCTTCATTTGCTTTAAAAAATCTTCTAAATCATATTTTCCAGATTGCATTTTCTTAGCCGCACTCATTGCTTCTTCTTCATCAATGACTTCTGTTGCTTTCTCTACAAGAGAAACAATATCTCCCATTCCTAAAATTCTACCAGCCATTCTTTCTGGATCAAAACTCTCTAAACCATCTAATTTTTCACTCGTTCCAATAAACTTAATGGGAACATTGGTTAAATGACGTACGGATAAAGCAACTCCACCTCTTGTATCACCATCTAATTTGGTTAAAATAACCCCCGTTAATGATAAACTTTCATGAAATCCCGTAATCACATTGATCGCATCTTGTCCCATCATAGAATCAATGACTAATAAGACTTCTTGTGGATTAACTTCTTTTTGCATATTTTTTAATTCATCCATTAATTCTTCATCAATATGAAGTCTACCTGCTGTATCAATTAATACATAATCATAACCATTTTCTTTGGCATAAGAAATTGCCTTTTTACTAATTTCTACTGGATCTTTTTTTCCTTCTTCATACACTTCTATTCCTAACTGCTTCCCAAGTTGTTTTAATTGATCGATAGCAGCAGGTCGATAAACATCACAAGCAACTAATAATGGCTTTTTACCCTGCTTTTTTCTTAAGAAATTCGCTAATTTTCCAATCGTAGTAGTTTTACCAGAACCTTGTAACCCAACTAACATTAAAATAGCGGGATTTCCATTCACATTAAGAGGACTACTTTCTCCCCCTAATAGTTCCGTTAATTCATCTTTTACAATCTTGACAAATAAGTCTCCTGGTTTAATACTTTTTTGTACTTCTTCTCCTAATGCTTTTTCTTTTACTGTATTGGTAAATTCTTTGACAACTTGATAGTTAACATCTGCTTCTAATAAGGCTAAACGGATTTCTCTCATCATATCCGAAATATTATCTTCTGTTATTTTTCCATAACCTTTGATTTTATGAAGTGCATTCTGTAATCTATCTCCCAGCGATTCAAACATATTATTCCTCCTATCAACTATTTACTATTATACAAAAGAAGCAAAAAAAAAACTAGTAAGAACTAGTCTTTTTAAGAATTATTGGTCCAGGTTGCTACTACATCACAACTACTACTTTGAGGCATAGGATTTGGCATTTCTAGTCTAGCAATCAATGGAATTTTAAATCCAGAACCAAATACTAGACAATTTCCAACTTGCAGAGATTTTTGTTTTTCAATCGTATCTTCTGTAATATTAGGAATCATTTTCGTAATATATTCAATATCTCTAGGGTGACTCATTTTAAAAATAATAAAATTAGAACATTGAGAAATTACAGTATCGGATAAATCTACTGGTCTTTGACTAATCAAAGACATAATGACACCATACTTTCTTCCTTCTTTTGCGACACGATCAAAGATATTATAACCAAATAAGAATTCATCGGTATCTCTTTGGACATAACGATGTGCTTCTTCTAATAAAATATTAAATGGGATACTACCTCTTTTTACTTTTTTCGATAAATCAAACAAAAGTCTTGTAAAAATTTTAACAATTGCTTTTGCAAACACATCATCTATATCTTCTAAGTTGATATTGACAATTTGATATTTTTTTCCCTCTTGTATAATTAAATTACTAACAAATTGATCTAATTTCACAAATTCTTTATAATCAAAAAATTTACGGTTAGGACCAATCACTAATTCATGCAATTTTACTTTTAAGGTAATCGCATCAGCATAAACGTTTTCATTTCTTAACCAACCTTCACTAATCAAAGCAAAATTTAATGCTTTTTCCACATCTTCTATGGTAAAGTAATTAGCTTCTGTTGGTTCATATTGATTTAAATCAGGATGAATAAATTTGTTGACATATTCGGTTAATAAAACTCTTTCTGAAAAATTATCAGTAGAATCAATCAAGAAACATTCTTGTAACTTTCTCGTATATCCGATTCCTTGTACGGTTGCATTTAAATTAAATGCTTCGGTAGAGCAGGTATTAAATAAAGAAAAGATTTCATCCCTTTTACTAGCAGAACCCTGATTCGAATAAAGAATTGTCATAATGGCACTAGCTATTAAATGATTTTGGTAATCCACTGCTGTAGCATCTGATTGAGAAAAAATACGAACTAGTTTCATCGTTTTTTCAATAATAGAAAGTTGTGTATGAGTAGTTGCTTGTAGTAATAAAGCCATATCCTCTAGATTTAATAACCAGATAGGAATCTGTAATAATTCTCCAGGATAAGGACTATTTTGATTCGTTGTGATAAAACGATAATGGTAGTTGGGATTTATCGTGTTCATATTAGAAAATGCCGTATAATATTCTCCTGAAGAATCAAAAATAAAAAAGTTAGAACGAAATGGAATAAAATCTGGATTTTGAAAAACATTTTGAATGAGTCTAGCAATTCCACAACTTTTTCCACTACCGGTATTTCCGATAATTCCGATATGTTTGCTGAATAATTCATTTAATTCTACATAAATTTTTTTTGAATTATAGAAGGGACTTACTCCTACTAACATATTTCCTCTTTTATATTCTCCAACAATGTAGCTTAACTCGTTATCTGTTAACATACGAATTTTAGCGGTTAAACTAGGTTTTCTTAAAATACCACCAACAAATTTTCCCTCTACTAATTCTCCTAGCATTTTTGCTTTTACACTTTTCGGATGCATTTCTTTGATTTCTGCTAAAATGGATTTTTCTTGGTCTTCTAAGATAATAGGCATATTCATGATGTCTCCTTCTATCATCTGTCCTTCCATGAGTTGAATATCAACCTCTGTATCCCCTACATAAATAATTTTTTCAAACATTCATTACCCCTCCATAATTTCTTCTATTTTCTTTTTTAGTTTTTCATCTGCATCTATTAATAGTTCTTTTATTTTTTTATTCTTTTGATAAAGTCCCAAAATTTTTTCATAAAACTCTAATTTTTCTTCCACAATTTTGATTTGACCATAGACCGCATTTCTACTAACATGATAATTTTCACTAATTTCAGATAAAGAATAATCTTGAAAATAATATGCTTCAAAATAGTCTTTTTGTTTTTCAGTAAATAAACCAGAATAATAGTCATACAAATTGTTAAAATAAATCTTCTTATCCATCATTACCACCTACATCATATCTTTAAACAAACCATAAATATAGGCTTCAATATCAAATGGCTGTAAATCTTCTTTCGCTTCTCCAAGACCAATATATTTTACCGGAATGTTCACTTCTTCTTTAATGGCTAACACAATTCCACCTTTTGCAGTTCCATCTAACTTTGTTAAAACAATTCCTGTAATATTCGTAATTTCTTGAAAACTTTTGGCTTGACTAATTCCATTTTGACCGGTTGTTGCATCGATTACTAGTAAAGTTTCATGAGGTGCCTCTGGAATGAAAGAAGCAATTACACGATTGATTTTTTCTAATTCTTTCATTAAATTTACTTTATTTTGTAATCTTCCTGCTGTATCAATCAACACTACATCATAATTTTCTTCTTTGGCTTTTACGATACCATCATAAACAACGGAAGCAGGATCACTTCCTTCTTCTTTTCCAAAGAAATCAACTCCAATCTTCTCACTCCATTCTTTTAACTGTTCTACTGCACCAGCACGAAAAGTATCTCCTGCTACTAATAAAACTTTTTTTCCCTTTTCTTTCATCTGCCAAGCAAGTTTTCCAATGGTCGTAGTTTTTCCTACTCCATTTACCCCTACAAATAATAAAATGGTTGGTCCTGTCATACTAAAATGAATTTTACTTTCTAACACTTCTTCATCTACATAAATAATAAATAACTCATCCACAATAATTTCTTTTAATAAGTTAGGATCCTCTATTTTTTCTTTTCTGACACGTTCACGTAAACGATCCATAAATTTCATTACGGTGTTTACTCCAATATCTGCCATAATTAATATTTCTTCTAACTCATCAAAATAAGCATCTGTTATTTTGGAATAATGTGATGTTAAAGAAATTAAATTAGAAACAAATCCTTTTCTACTTTTTGTTAAACCCTTTTCATATACTTTTACCGGTTTTTCTTCTGAAGTATTTTTTTTCGCTTCCTGGTTGTTTTCCACCATAGAAGTATCTTCTTGGTTCATTTCTATTTTTGGTTTTTCCTCTGCTTCTTTTGAAAACATATTTTTAATCTTACTAAATAATCCCATATTCATCCTCCTGTAACATGATATTATTATATCAAAGTTTCTTTGCTAAGACTATGTTTTTCCAAAAAAATACTAAATGAATAATGGTATTTTTGGGCAAAATATTTTATTTTTTCTTTCTAGAAATTGTAGAATATTTCTAAGAAAGGGGAATGGTTTTCTTTTTGATGCTAATATTTGACAGAAAAAGCAATATTTTACGATGAAACACATAGACAAAATAGAAAAAAAAGTGTATAATTTATACCAGTTAGTTCTTATAACTTGAACTTAAGAAAGGAGAAAAATTTATAAAATGAAACCTAACTCAGAAACAAAAATTATTGTTTTGGGTGGTTTAGGAGAAGTCGGAAAAAACATGTATTGTTTAATGCATGAAGATGAAATTATTATTATTGATGCGGGAATTTGTTTTCCGGAAGGAGAACTTTTAGGGATAGATTATGTCTTACCTGATTATACTTTTTTAAAACAAAATGAGGAAAAAATTAAAGCTTTAATTATTACGCATGGTCATGAAGATCATATTGGGGCTATTCCTTTTCTTTTACAGGAAGTGAATATTCCAGCAATTTATGCACCTAAACAAGCAAAAGAATTAATTGCTATAAAATTGGAAGATCGTAACATTCGTTATGATTCTTTATATGCTTATACAGACCAAACAATATTAAAGTTTCGACATTTTGAAATTGAATTTTTTAGAACGACGCATTCAATACCGGATTCTCATGGAATCTACTTAAAAACAGAAAATGGTAGTGTTGTTACTACTGGAGATTTTAAATTTGATTTGACACCAATTGGACCTATGGCTGATTTACATAAGATGGCTGAACTTGGAAAAAGAGGAGTAGATTTATTAATTAGTGACTCTACCAATGCTTTAAATGAAGGAATGTCTATTAGTGAATCAAAAGTAGATAATGCCCTAGCAGATATTTTTGATACTTATACATCGGATCGTATTATTATCGCAACTTTTGCTTCTAATATTTATCGATTAAAACATATTGTAGAAACCTGCTATAAACATCATCGTAAAATTTGTGTATTTGGAAGAAGTATGGATAATAATATTAAGATTTCTATTGAAGGTGGATATATTAATCATAAAGAGATTATCATTACTCCAGAAGAAGCAAAAAACTTAAAACCAAGTGAATTATGTTTATTGTGTACAGGAAGTCAAGGGGAACCTTTAGCTGCTTTATCTAGAATGGCAGATGGAACGTTTAAACAGATTTCTTTAAGACCGGGAGATATTGTAATTTTCTCTTCTAGCCCAATTCCTGGAAATGCTCTAAGTATTTCTAGAACGATTAATAAATTGTATTTAAAAGGAGTCAAAGTCTTTACCAATACTTCTTTAAGTGAACTTCATACTTCAGGCCATGCTAATCAAGAGGAACTAAAATTGATGATTCGTTTAATCAACCCAAAATATTTGATGCCATTTCATGGAGATTACCGCATGCTAAAAAGACATGCCAATTTAGGAGTAGAATGCGGAATTCCAAAAGAAAATACTTTTGTTTTAGAAAATGGAGATATTTTACTTTTAAAAGATCATGTAATTACCAAATCTAAAGAAAAAGTATCTGGTGAAGATATTTATGTAGATGGAAATCGAATTGGAGAAATTGGTAGTGTTGTGCTAAGAGATCGTAAAATTATGGCAAACGATGGTATTTTAGTAGTCATTGCGAACATAAATTTTGAAAAAAGAAATTTATTAATTCGTCCTAATATTACTACTCGTGGTTTCATCTTGGTAAATGAAAATGAACCATTAATTAAAGAAATTGAAGAAATTGCTTATCAAACTCTTATTGATCGATTACAAAATTCCAATGATGGTATCAATGAAATAAAAAGTAAATTAATTAATGATTTAATTAATTTTATTGAAGAGAAAACAGGGAGAAGACCTATTATTTTACCAATCTTAATTGATGTAAAAAAATAATATCTATATTTTTTAGATATTATTTTTTTATTGATTTACTCGATATGTTACAGTATATGAAACATACCATGTTCTGGATTAGTATAATTCCAGAAAAAGTATATTTCAATAAATTTTAGTAAATTTTTTAAGACAATATTTTGAATTATAAATCACATAATTGTTTAGTTTCTAAAAGGTATTCCTACCCATCCAAAACTGTAAAATTTTAATTTTTTTCGCTATGTTGTAGTTTTTGAGGGATGAAAGTTATAATCCTTATATACTTCAAAGAAATCAAAAATACTAT
>CANPVK010000044.1 GCA_947581715.1 uncultured Bacilli bacterium | reverse complement strand
TCTTCTGGATCAATGACTGTTACATTTCCTATTTCTCTAGGAAGTAGAGTTCTATAATCATTTAAATAATCTCTTCCCGCTAATAATAAAGATTCTTCCAATCTTTGATAGTACTCTTTCATTCCATATTTCATATATCGACTAATTGCTGGTACTGCAATTAATAATAAAAGCCCAATTATCACAATTACAGCCATTAATTCTACTAATGTATATCCCCTTTTTTTCATCTTTTCACCTATCCTTAATTTATTTCCTTGAAAGCTAAAAAAATTCTATTTTGTCGAAATTTTATCTATCATTTCCCAAAATCATTTCTGATTCTTATTTTATTTTTCTATTTTTATTTTACTTGAAAATCTCTTTTCTGACAAGTCTTTTTCCATCATTCTATGGTTTCTAAGGAAATAAATTAAAAACTTAAAAAAGAACGGATTTATTCCGTTCTTAATGCTTCTACTGGATTTTTTTTGCTTGCCATCTTAGCAGGAATTGCTCCACCAATCACTGTTAAAATTACATTAATTATAATTAAAATAATTGCATGAATGAAATTCAATTTCGCAACATTGGCTAAGCCCGATAAATTTTCAATAATTTGATTCGTTGGAAACGTCAAAAGATAAGCAATTAAAATTCCTAATAATCCACTACATAATCCAATTAGGAAAGTTTCTGCATTAAAGACTCGTTTAATATCTTTTTTTCTAGCTCCTAAAGCTCTTAAAATTCCAATCTCTTTCGTTCTTTCTAAAACAGAAATATAAGTAATAATTGCTATCATGATACTAGATACTACTAAAGAAATAGAAGAAAACGCAATCAATACTACGGTAATAGCATCCATGATATTTCCCGATAAACTAGAAATCATTGAGGCCATATCCATATATTCTACCATATCCTTTTCTTCTTTTCCTTGATTATAATTATCTAAATATTCCGTAATTTCTTCCTTTGCATCAAAATCTTTTGGATATAGAGAAATCGTATTGGGAGTAACATCTGCTCCTAAATATCCTAACATCATTTCTTTGGTATCGGTACTTGATAATTCTGAATTAAAAGGCTTATTTGTTAAGATATTATAATCTTTTTCCTGTTGTGCTAATACGATTTTAGAATTTTTATTTTTAGCGATTACCAATTCTGTTAAACTATTTGTATAAGCAATACCGCTTCCTAAAGTTAAAATTTCTTTTTCTTCTTTTCCACGAATAATTGCTTGTACTTTTAAAGTTACACTATTTTTATTATGATATAAATTTTCTAAATCTTGACTAGGAATAAAATAATTTCCCTGTTGAATGTAATAATCATCATTAAAAACAATCTTTAGCTCTTGATTCAAAATTTCTTCAAAACTAACTTCTTTTCCGCTTAATCCTAATGCTTCTAACGTGGAAGCATAAATTTGATTTTTATTATCTACTTGTAGAATTAATCCTGGTTCTTCTTCTTTAATTTCTCCTGCTAATACATCATAATTATCCTCTATAATTCCAGTTTCATTTTGATTCGGATTGGTAGGAAGTAAAGTCCAACGACTATTAGAAGTAACTAATTGATATCCTTCTTCGGAATGATTAATAATAGTAAATCCCGTTGGTTTTTGATAGGATATACCAACTAATTTTTTGGAATCTAAATTTTTTAAGTAAGATAAATACTCCTCCGATAAAATATTTTCATGAACCATTTTTTCTACCACATCCTCTTGAACATATACTTTCTGTTCCGTTGGATATTTTTCTAAATCATTATCTTGTTGCATGTTTTCTATCATTTCCTCGCTCATATTTACAGATTGCGTATTAATCATAATAGGAGCTTGTGATAAAGATTCTCTTTCAAAACGATCCACTTCTATTTTGAAACCATTTGATAAAGATAAGATTAAGCCAATTCCAATAATACCAATGCTAGAAGCAAATGCGGTTAATAACGTTCTTCCCTTTTTCGTTTTGATATTATTAAAAGATAATTTTAAAGCGGTTGTAAAACTCATTGCTGTTTTTTTGATTCGAAGAGTTGATTCATCTTTTTCATTCTCTTCTATTGGGTTGGAATCACTCATTTTTTTACCATCTTGGAATTCAATAATTCTAGTTGCGTATTTTTTGGCAAGATCGGGATTGTGAGTTACCATAATTACTAATTTATCTTTGGCAATTTCTTGAATTAAATCCATAATTTGTACACTTGTTTTGGTATCCAATGCACCTGTTGGTTCATCTGCTAAGATGATATCAGGATCATTGACTAAAGCACGAGCAATGGCTACTCTTTGCATTTGTCCTCCTGATAATTGATTTGGTTTTTTATGAGCATGTTCCAAAAGACCTACTTTTTTTAATGCTTCTTTTGCTTTTCTTTTTCTCGTTTTACTATTTACTCCACTTAAAGTCATTCCTAATTCTACATTATCTTGAATTGTGATATGAGGAATTAAATTATAACTTTGAAAGATAAAACCAATACAATTATTACGATAACGATCCCAATCTATTGCTTTAAATTTTTTCGTAGATTTATTATTAATAATTAAATCACCAGAATCATAGCGATCTAATCCACCAATAATATTTAATAATGTAGTTTTTCCACTTCCACTAGCACCTAAGATCGCTACAAATTCATTCTTTCGAAATTCAATCGATACATCCTTTAAAGCATGTTGAATAAAATTTCCCGTACGATAACTTTTATTAATCTTTTTTAATTCTAACATAATGACCTCCTTACAGGCTATTAATATTATACTAAAAAAAAAGAAGATTATCTTTATTTTTTCTTCTTTCTTTACAATTTCTTACATTTTTCTAAATATTCTTCTACTTCACTACACGCTAAATTATAATAAAAATAATAAGCTTTTTGTGCTTGACTTCTATTATTAATGATTTCTAATAAATCATTAATTTTTTGCTGATCTGTATCAAAAACATTTCCCTTATTTATGAATAAGTCCCCAAAAAATAATTTTTCCATTCTCTTAGCATGAGTATGATTTCCAAATGTCTTTTCCAGATACTCATTTATTTGACTACAAACTAATGGAGCTTTTGATTGATTCTTTTGATCATTTGGTAAAGGTAAAGAAACACCTGCTTCTAAACAAATTTTGAAATGAATATAACGAGACAGAATAGAAAAAAATGAAAACATATTTTTCTTTTGAATGGTTTCTACTAATTTAGGACAAATATCTTGTTCATAATATGGTTCGTAAATGTTTAATGTTTCTTGATCAAAATCCTCCATATAAGATAATATTTTTTCTTGCTCTTGTGTATGTAATAAAATATAAAGATTATAAAGAGCATTATAATAATCATTTTCTGCCTGATACATATTTTCTTTCGAAAGTGTTTTTTTGATTACAGGATGATTGATGATGGATTCATACATTTCATCAAAAATTTCTCCTGCCAAATCACAAATTTGAAAAGCATTTTCTATAAAATTTAATTCCTTGTCCGTAAAAGGATTTTTCATTAAATAATCTATTTCTTGTTCCTCTAGGAAACTATTAATTTCACTTAAACTTGCGATATTTATTAATAAAGGAGTTAATTGATAAGAAAGAAAAGAATGCGGTTCATAATTTTCACAAAATGATTCTAGCATAGAAAAAATTTTTGTTTCCACTATTTCATATTTTTGTAAAAACTGTTGTAACTGCATAATTAATTCATGTAATTTCATTTTTTCTCACCACTTGCTATATTATTGTAATTACTTTTTCCGTTTTTGACAAGTATCATTCACGTGATTAGCAAAATTTTCCTTTCCACTTGATCATTTCTTGCACATTTTCATACTTTTTCGATTCTTCTTGGAAATATACACTATAAAAGCGATCCTTTCTTTCTTTTTCTAAACACAGAAGAAGCTTGCTTCTTTTATTGTTTGGTACTAAATGAAAAAATAGGATTTCTCTTTCTAATAAATGTTTCAAAAAATCAGTAAAAATTAGTTGATTTACTCTTTGATAATCGGAAATAGTAAAATAGGTTTGATGATGATAACGGCCTGGATCTACCATATATAGTCTTTTTTCTTCTTCTGAGAAAACAACATTGTGAAAAGCAAAATCAACTGCTTGAAAACGATATTCACTTAATAAATGAATTTCTTGTTCTAACTGGATGATATTAAATAGAAAGTCATCCCAAGCTAGAGTAGAAATCCCTTCTTTCTTTTTCTTTCCTTCTCCTACCATTTTCGCAACATATCCACAATAAGAATAATCTTTTTCACTTTGAAAAATTAAATTTTCTGGTAGAATGATTGTTTGAAATAAATCTTTGATTTCTAATAAAGCTTGATGATACACTCTTTTATTTCCGAATCCTTCATTTAAACTATTCGGATGATAAAATTTATAAAGTTTTTGATTTTGTAAATAAAGAGTTCCTTCACTTCCTTGACTAAACGCTTTTTTTCCTTCTTTGATTTCTACTAACTTTCCATCTACATAATACTTTGCCATTCTTTTTTCCCCCCTTCGTAATGTAGCTTATTATATCACAGAAAAAGAAAAGAAAAAAGAAAAACAGATTAGATTTTTTCTAACTGTTTTTACGATGGACTTACCATTTTGATAAAACTTGCTAATGAAGTATTTTTATAAACTACATATCTTGGTACTGTGTATTTATTATCTGTCTGCTTTACTTTTCGATTACCACCTACAAAAGCCAATTGAAAACCAGTTTCTTTTAAGGCTTCCACCATTGTATTACTAGATTGATAAAAAGGAAAGCAAAAGGCTAAATTACTTCCAATCTTAGCAATCGAAGTTTGCAAATCTATTTTCAATTCTTCTTTCGATAAAAGTAGACCTTTCACACCACATTTTCCACTACTATTACAGTAATTATTATGATGTAATTCATCACCATGAGAATGAATTTCTAAATAAGGAGATTGATAATTGGCAACATCCCACCAACCAGTAATTAAAAATAAAGTGGCTGGTATTTGATATTCTTCTAAAATGGGAATTAATTTATTTCCATTGATGGCACTAGTACCCATAGCTCCATCATCTACTGTAATTAAAACGGATTTTTCTGGTAAAGTAATTTTTTTATCCATCCAATCATTGAATTCTTGCATTGTTAATATTTTGTAATGATTTTCTTTTAAGTATGAAAGTTGTTCTCTAAATTGTTTTATATCCAAACAAATACTTTCATTACAATTTTCTCCCATAGAACTATCATAAAAAAAATGATAATTTAAAACAGTTACTTTGGTACTAGTATTGTTGTCTTTTATACCATTTAACATCTCTTTTATTCGTGTGAAAGTGGTATTTCTATCCACCTCATATTGAAAATATCTAGTATCCCCAATTTTTAATTTTGTATCTCCTGATATAAAATTCATTCCTGATAGAGGAACATTGATTGGATATCCATAACGTTCCATCATTTGTTTTTTCGAATCATCTAAATCTGGATCAATCACTAATAATACTTTATTGTTTGTTAAATGAATTTTTCCAGTAATCCATCTTTCAAAATCAATCATTGAAATATTTTCATAATGATTTTCTTGGAAATAATTTAAGATTTCCATCAACTGCTCTAAAGAAATTGTTTGATTGAAGTGAAAAACACTTATTTCTTTTAAAAACTCTATTCCATCGATTTCTTCTAATTGATAATTGTCTTTTATATAATAAGTATTACCTAAAAAATTAACATAATATTTTTCTTCTTCTTTCATCAAAACATCAAAGATTAATTCTTCATTTAAGAAAATCATTTCTTTATCATTTTGATACAAATGAGTCGGTATTGTTTTTATTCTACTAGTAGCTAAATAAAAAGGAAGCTCCATCTTTTGGGAAACATCCTTTACTTCTTCTATATCTTGATAATCAATATAATATTTACTATTTTTTATTGGGTAATAAACATCGTCAATTCCAGAAACATCTTTTTTTTCTAACTCTAAGATAGTACCTACTTCTATAGAACCTATCTCACAATATTTATTTTCTATTTTCTGATAAAGTTTTTTTTGTTTTGTCGTAAAAACCAGGGGTGCATAACTATTCTTTATTTTGGTAAGAATCGCTTGTTCCTGTTCTAACTTTCTTTTTTGAGCTAAATTCTTTTGATAAAAAATCGTTCCTACTCCTACTAAGATAAGTATTCCTAACATATCTACCACTAAGAGTAATTTTTTCACATTGATCTCCAATCTTTCTTATTTTTTACACTTCTTGAATCACGGTAATAATCATTGGCTTTGCTTCTGTTTCTTTATAAAAATATTTTCCTAGTTCCTCTCTTACATCATTTTTGATTCGAGCATAATCCATTTTTTTCGTATCTTCATTGATACTATTCGTAATAATATGAAAACAGATTTTCTTTGCTTCTTCCATTAAATCTTGATTCTCTTTTACATAAATAAATCCACGTGTTAAAATTTCTGGTCCTGCTAGAATTTGTTTCGTTGTACGATCCATTGTAGCACTAATTATCACAATTCCATTTTCTCCTAACATTTCTCGATCTTTTAAAACAAGTTCTCCAATATCTCCTTGACTCTTTCCATCAATTAATATATCATCTGTAGGAATTTTTTCTTCTGTTTCTACTAATTTTCCATCGATTAATTCTACTACATCCCCATTTTGTTTTAAAAGAATATTTTCTTTCGGAATTCCTAATTCTTCTGCTACTTCTGCATTCATATATTGATGACGATATTCTCCTTTTACGGGAAAATAATATTTCGGATTCATTAAATTAATCATTAACATTAAATCTTCTCTAGAAGCATGATGTAATAAATGTTTTTTACTAGATAACGTAATCACATTTAAGTTATTTCTAGCAATATCATCTAAGACAACAGCATATCTTTTTTCGATTCCATCATAACTTGGTTCCGTAATAAAAATAGTATCGGTTTCCTTTACTTTAATATATTTATCATAACCTTTTAAAATTCTTTCTAAATTGGCAAATGGTTTTTCTTTTTCATCTGAAATTAAAACTACTACCCCTTTGTCGTTTAAATTGGCTAAATCTCCAATTTTTTCGGGGTCAATTACCAAATAATTCATATCGATTGCAGTATGAATTAAATCTTGTAATCCTTTTCCCATCACTACAATTTTTCGATGTGTTTTCATTACTTCATTAAAAATTTCTTGTACTCGATAAATATGAGCAGGTAAAATTGTAGCTATAATACGATCTTCATTTTTACGAAGTACATCACGAATAAAATCACTAATCCGATTATTCGGAGAAGTATGTCCTTGTTTTTCTGCATAAAATGATTCTGATAAAAGGCATAATACTCCTTGTTTACCAACATAAGCAAGTTTTCCAATATCTGTTTTATATGGTCCTTTCATGGTAGAGTCAAACACAAAGTCTCCTGTATAGACAATCGCTCCATCTTTCGTATATAAAACATAACATACACTATCGGGAATAGAATGCGTAATACTAATCGGAAATAAATAAACATCATTAGAAAATTCTATTTTAGAGTGGGGTCTAATTTCTTTTAAATTGGCTTGTTCAATTTCTGCTTCTTTTAAATTCCTTTTCACAATCTCCATTGTAAATTTGGTTGCATAAATAGGAACTTTAGGAAGCATCTTCACAAAATCTCCAATTCCTCCCATATTAGAATCATGACCATGTGTTAAAAAAACTCCTTTTATATTTTTCTGATTTTGTATTAAGTAATCTATATTCGGAATAATATAATCGACTCCTAACATTTTATCGGTTCCATATTTTAATCCACAATCAAAAATAAACATTTGATGATCTACATCGACCACATACATATTTTTTCCATTTTCATTTAAACCACCCAAAGCAAAAATTTTAATTTTACTCAAAGATATCACTCCTTTCTTCTTTTATTAATTGTATATACTTTTGATTTTCTTTTCTTTTTTCTAAACAAAATTTACTATCTTCTTCATTGTGTTCGAGAAACTCTTCCGTTATGAAATCTTCCTCTTCTGAAAAAGACAAGGCTTTGATATATGTTAATAGATCAAAAAAATAATTTTGTTCTAGAATATAATTCATTATATAATATTTTAATTCTAAAGATAAATCCTCTAAAGAAAAATATATTCCTGTTACCTCTAAAAAGCGAAAATACTCACAAAATGATTCTAATTCTTTTGTACTATCATCTACCATATCTATTAAATTAGCGATTCTTAATTGTACAGAAGCATATGTTAAACAACTTGGTCGTAATATTTTTTTTATCATCATTTCTCGAAAAGAGAAATAATTTCTTGTTAAAATGTCTATTTCTAATAATAATTCTTGATATAAGTCCATTCTTTTCACCTAAACCCCAATACGTTCTAAATTATAACAGAAAATTTGATTTTAATCAATAGTTGCTAATTTCTCTAAGGCATTTTTGGCGGCTTCTTGTTCTGCTTCTTTTTTACTTCCACCAATTCCGATTCCATAAGTAATCCCATCTATTTTAACAACCATTTGAAATAATTTTTGATGGGCAGGACCACTTTCTTCTACTAATTCATAACTTACACTTCTTTGATCCGTTTGTACTAATTCTTGTAAAGAACTTTTGTAATCACTAAAGAAAATAATATTTTTATCTTCAAAATAGGGAACAATAATCTCTAATATAACTCGTTTTGCTTCTTCATAACCTAAATCTAAATAAACAGCTCCCATAAAAGCTTCAAAAATATCTGCTAAGATTACTTTTTTAAATCTTCCTCCTTCTAATTCTTCTCCATGTCCTACTTTGATATAATTACTAAAATTTAAATTAGAAGCATAGGTAAAACAAGCATTTTCACAAACATATCGTGCTCTTAATTTGGTCATATCTCCCTCTGGAATATCTAAATGATTATATAAGTAATCACTCATGACTAAGTCTAAAACAGCATCTCCTAAAAATTCTAATCTTTCATAAGAAGCTTTTAAATGTTTCTCATTTACATAGGAAGAATGAGAAAATGCTAATTGATAAAGTTCGGTTTTTTGAGGATTTATTTTTAATTTTTCAAAAAGTTCTTTCATATTTTCACCTTCAAACTAACTTTATTATAACAGGAAAAAGAAAAAAGAGAAATCTTTTTTCCCTTTTTATGATTCGATTACTTTAATGATTTCTTGTATGGTTTGGTTGATTTCTTCTTCTTGTTCTAGGATATCTTCAAATGCTAAACAACGGTGAAATTGGTGGTTATCAACGAGTTGCATACCACTACTTTCTGCAAAACTTCCTAGTGATGTTAATGCTCCATCTGTTGAATATTCACTTTTCTTTTTCGAACCAATGATGAGAGCTATCAGTTTTTTTCCTGCTAATTTTCTAGATGCATATAGTGGATTTAGACGATCCATAAAAATTTTCAAATCCCCTGATAATAGATTCCAACGAGTTGGTGTAATAAAAATGAGGTAATCACTATTTTCTACTTTTTGAATATTTTCTACCATATCATCTTGAAAATCACAAACCCCTGTTTCATCACAATCCATACAACCTGTACATAAGTATATTTTTTGATTTCCAGGAGTAATCGTATCTACCGAAATTCTTTCTTTTCGAAGTCCTTCTTTGATTTTATTAGCTAATATTTTAGAATTTCCTTCTCTTCTAGAACCAATTATTATAAGTACTCTTGCCATCTTATCACCATTATTAAGGTGTACAGAATGAAGGAAAACATACCAAAAAAGAAAGAATTGCTTCTTTCTATTCCGTTGTTACTACATTAGTAATTGTGACATCAGTATCTGGCATTTTAAAGGTATTTCCAGTCATCTTCTTTCCATTCATATCAAAAGAGGTAATGGTTTTACCAGATTCTGAAGTTAAGGTAACTCTAACATTTGGATAATAAGCTTCTGCTGTTGTACTTGCTTGAATATCTTCATTACCATTTACTGTTACTGTATGAGAATTAATTGGAGTTCCTTTGTCTACATGACTACCATCTGATTTTGTTCCTATCATTTGTCCTACTAAGGATTCATTTTCAGTAGTATAATTAACTGTAATTTGAGCATCATCAGCTGTTGCTGCATTTGAAAACATTAAACTATAATTGCTTATTTTAGATGGTAACATCGTAATATTGATGGTAGTAGTTAATTGACTACAACCAGTAAACATATATCTCATATCCGTTACACTCGAGGTATCCCAATTTTGAATAGAGTTTAAATTGGTTAAATTGCTACAACCATCAAACATATAACTCATACTAGTTGCACTGGAGGTATCCCATCCACTGAAATCCAAATTGGTTAATTTACTACACCAAGTAAACATATAACTCATATTGGTCACACTGGAGGTATCCCAATCTTTTATAGAATCTAAATTGGTTAACTTGCTACATCCATTAAACATATAACTCATATTCGTTACTTTCAAAGTATTCCAATCCTTAATAGAATCTAAACTGGTTAATTGGCTACAACTATGAAACATATAACTCATATCCGTTACACTCGAGGTATCCCAGCTACTGAAATCTAAACTGGTTAATTGACTACAACCTGAAAACATAGACCTCATATCCGTTACACTCGAGGTATCCCAATCTTTTATAAAATCTAAAGTGGTTAATTGGCTACAACCAGAAAACATAGAACGCATATTTGTTACTCTAGATGTATCTAGTAAGTTTAATCCTTCTATTTCTTTTAGATTACTAAAACCATTGAATAAATAAGAACTATCAGCATTAGCATCGATTTTTCCATCCCCTTGAATATAGGCTATTTTCGTATCTTTATCATAATAAGCTTTTACGGTCCCTGGACTACCTTCTGCTGAAATATCCCAACTTTCTACATTCTCTCCTGTTATTTCACTTAATTGATTTTGAATCACAATCTTTTCTATCTCACTCTTATATGCCCATAATTCTTGCTTATAACTAGAATTACTTATTGCTTTTATCGTTGGTCCTATTGGTGTTAGCATATCTCCTTCTGCATATACATTTATCGTTACACGAAAGCTTTTATTATTGTATGGATAGTTTTTTTGTCCATCTTCTCCTGGTACTGGACTAAAATCTATCTCTTCTGGTATCCACATTCTGAATTCAAATTCTTTTTGGTATCCTGGTGTATTTTCAGGTACTTCTCCCTTATAGATCACTTTTTCTGTTACTCCTTCTGGAATTGTTTCAAATTGTGCATTCTTTAATTTGGCAAATATTGATTCGGTTAAAGTTTCTCCTTTATCATCTTTTAAATTTATTTTTACGGCATTTTCCTCTAAATCTGATCCTTCTTTTACTCTTGCTGTTATTGTATAGGGTATTTTTACATTCGTTATCGTATCTGATTTAATTGAAAAATGAAATACTTTTCCTTTTCCTTCTTGACTGTTTCCTACTTCATCTGATATTGGAAAAGCATTTTCTAAAGCGATTCCTGCTCCTTGTTTATCTACTTCTTCATAAATAAATGTTATCTTTCCTAATTGAATACTATTTTCGGTTGAACCCTCTTTTACATATTGAAAAAAAGCATAAGTTACTCCTAGGGTAATTATTACTATACTGATGAGTGTTAAAATAAGAAATAAAGTCTTCTTTTTCGAATTCATCTTAACAAACATTCCTTTCACTTTGTTCAAGGCACACATAGTGATGAAAATATTTATTTTCAGACTATCTACTCCTTTATTATCATTTTGCTTTATCATACCCCCCCCCCAACGGTTTTGTCAAGAATACAAAAATTTGAGTTTCGGTTTTTTACGAAAAAAATCTGAGCAAATTTAATTTTGAATTAAATCATAGGGATATTTTTAATA